>JANWWU010000099.1 GCA_025055595.1 Planctomycetota bacterium
CGATCTCGCGCTGGCGCGCGCGGCGCTGCAGCGGCAACTGCCGGTGCTCGGCATCTGCGGCGGCCATCAGCTGCTGGCGATCGCCAGCGGCGGCGCGCTGATACAAGATATTCCCAGTCAGTGGCGCGATCCCTTGCCACACCGCGGTCCGCATGCGAATCACCCGATCGACATTCGCGAGGGCTCGCGACTCGCGCGCCTGATAGGACGCAAGCTGATGGTCAACAGCTTCCACCATCAGGCGGTGCGCCCCGACCGCTGCGGGGCATTCGTCGTCGCAGCCCAGGCCCCGGACGGCATCGTCGAGGCGATCGAGCACCCGGCGCTGCCCTTCGCGATCGGCGTGCAGTGGCACCCCGAACGCATGCCGGAGAGCGCGGCGAGCCGAGCCCTGTTCCAGGCCTTCGTCGAGGCCGCGCGATTGCACAGCGCCTAGCCCAACGATGCTGCCCGCCCGCAAGGGCTCGTATGCTCGCTAGCCGCCTCTGTCTCGCGACGCTGCGCGAAGATCCCGCCGACGCCGAGGTCGTCTCCCACCGCCTGCTGGTGCGCGCCGGCTTCATCCACAAGTCCGGATCCGGGCTCTACCTCTATCAGCCGCTGATGCAGCGCGTGCTCGACAAGGTGCGGCGGATCATCGCGGAAGAGATCGCGCGCGCCGGCGGCCTCGAGATCACGATGCCGATCCTGCAGGAGCGCGAGCTGTGGGAGCGCTCCGGGCGCTGGGCGCTCTACCAGGCGAGCCGTACCATGCTGACGGTGAAGGACCGCAACGGCATCGAGTACGGCCTGGCGCCGACCGCCGAAGAAGTGGTGACCGCCTATGCCGCCAGCGTCATCAAGAGCTACCGCCAGCTGCCGGTCTGCTTCTTCCAGCAGCACACCAAGTTCCGCGACGAGATCCGCCCGCGCTTCGGCCTGATGCGCGTCAAAGAGTTCATCATGATGGACGCCTATTCGTTCCACGCGTCCGAGGACTGCCTGGAGCGCACTTACCAGGTGATGCGCGTCGCCTACCTGCGCGCCTTCGCCCGCCTCGGGCTGTCGGCCTTCGCCGTCGAAGCCGATACCGGCGCGATCGGCGGCAGCGGCAGCCACGAGTTCATGATCGCCGCCGACAGCGGCGAAGATGCGATCATCTACTGCCCCGAGTCCGGGTATGCGGCCAATGTCGAGCGCGCCGTCGGCCGCATCGCGCCGGCAGCGCCCTGGCAGGCGCCGGCAGAGCCGCGGCTCATCCTCACGCCCGGGCGCAGCGCGATCGCCGAGCTCGTCGCCTTCCTGCGCGCCCAGGGCTACGCGGATCTCGGGGCCGAGCATGTCGCGAAGTGCTTCCTCGCGGTCGCCCTGGTCGAGCGCGGCGGCGGCGCAGCGCCGCTCACCGTCGCCGCCTTCGTCCGCGGTGACCGCGAGGTCAACGAGGTGAAGCTGAGCCATGCGATCGCGCGCCACGGCGGCGGCAGCGTGCTGCAGCTGCGGCCGATGCATCCGGAGGAGGTGCGCGCGGCGACCGGCGCCGAGCCGGGCTATGCCGGTCCGCTCCCCGGCCTCGGCGTCGACCTGGTGATCGTCGATCAGGCGCTGCCGCTCGACCAGCCGCTGGTCGTCGGCGCCAACCGCACCGACTACCACTGGGTCGGCTTCGTCTGGCAGCGCGATGGGGGGAGGGCGGCGGCGCAGGACGACATCGTCCGCATCCGCGACGGCGACCACAGCGCAAGCGGCCATCGCCTGCATGAGCGGCGCGGCATCGAGGTCGGGCACATCTTCAAGCTCGGCACCAAGTACAGTGCGGCGCTGGGCGCCTGCTACCTCGGCCCGGATCAGCAGCTGCATCCTTTCATCATGGGTTGCTACGGCATCGGCAGCTCGCGCGTGGTGGCGGCGGCGGTCGAGCAGCATCATGACGCCGACGGCATCCGCTGGCCGATGTCGATCGCGCCCTTCCAAGCAGTCGTAGTCCCGGCGCGGCCGGGCGACGAGGCCGTCGAAGCGGCGGCGCGTCGCATCTATGATGCCCTGCTTGCCGCCGGCCTCGAGGCGGTGCTCGATGACCGCGAGGCCAAGCCCGGCGTGAAGTTCAAGGACTGGGACCTCATCGGCGTGCCGCTGCGCGTCGTCTGCGGCCGCGCGCTGGCCGAGGGGCGCGTCGAGCTCAAGGAGCGCGGCGGCTCTGCCACCGAGGTGCCGCTGGACCGGATCGTCGCCGAGGTCGGCGACCGCGTGCGCGCCGCCCAGCAGGCCCTCCTCCGTGCCGCCGACGCGGTCGCATGAGCGAGCTCGGCGTCGCCCTCCAGGAATGGGCCGGAATCTGCGAGCTGCTGGGCAGCGGCGCCCTGCTGCTGACCGTCCGCAAGGGCGGGATCCACGAGCGGGGCGGCGGTCTCTTCGCCCTCGAGCACCAGCGCTTCTGGCTGCTGCCGACCTTCGTCCATCAGGATGGATCGCGGCTGCGTCCGGGCATTCCGCTGCCCCACGATCCCGAGCCCGGCTGGCACCGGCTGCAGCTCTGGGCTGAGGCCGCCGGGCTGTGGTGGGTGACGGAGCGCGCGCTGCTTGACCGGCTGGAGCTGCCGTGGACGGAAGCGGAACTCAGCGCGCGCTTCCACTATCGCCAGCAGCCCTGGCTGTTCGTCATCGCGCTGCGCGTCCATCGCCTGCCGCAGCCGGCGCGCATTCCCGATCATCCGTCCTATGGCGGGTGCCGATCCTGGATCCGGCTGCAGCAGCCCCAGTCCTGCGCCGGCAGCGCGCCCGTGCTGCCCGACGCGGCGTTCGCCGCTCGCCTCGCCGAGTATCGCCGCATCCTCGGGGACCCGGCATGACCATCGCCACCCTCCTCGTCTCCTGCCCCGATCGCACCGGCATCGTCGCCGCGATGTCCGACTTCGTCTTCCGCCACGGCGGCAACATCGTCGATCTCGACCAGCACGCCGACGCCGACACCGGCCAGTTCTGCATGCGCTTGAGCTTCGATGCCCGCGGCTTCCGCCTCGACCGCGACGGCATCCGCGCCGCGCTGGCGGTGCTCGCCAAGAGCTATGACATGTCCTGGGAGCTGGCCTGGAGCGACGAGCGGCCGCGCGTCGCAGTGTTCTGCACCAAGGCCCCGCACTGCCTCTACGACCTGCTGCTGGCCGACAAGCTCGGCGAGCTCGCCGGCGACATCGTCCTCGTCGTATCGAACCACCGCGAGCTCGAACCGGTCGCCGCGCACTTCGCCGTGCCCTTCGTCCACATCCCAACCGATGACAAGGCGCGGGCCGAGGCCGCGCAGGCCGAGCTTCTGGAGCGGGAACGGATCGGCCTCGTCGTGCTGGCGCGCTACATGCAGATCCTTTCGCCGGCCTTCGTCCGTCCGCGCCTCGGGCGGATCATCAACATCCACCACTCCTTCTTGCCCGCCTTCGTCGGCGCCAAGCCCTACCACCAGGCGAAGGCGCGCGGCGTCAAGCTGATCGGCGCCACCGCCCACTATGTCACGGAAGAGCTCGACCAGGGGCCGATCATCGAGCAGGCCGTGACCCGCGTCTCGCATCGCGACAGCGTCGAAGACATGATCCGCAAGGGCCGCGAGCTCGAGCGGCAGACGCTGACCCGCGCCGTGCGCCTGCACCTCGAGCGGCGCGTGCTGATCACCGACAATCGTACCGTGGTTTTCGCGTGACGACGCGCTTCGTCGTCCTGTCGCTCGGCGGGCAGCACGAACAGACGGTGCGCGCGTGGATGGCGCTGCTGTCGCTGCTGGCGTGGTCGCCGGCGGACCGCGAACTCGTGCTGATCACCGATCAGCCGCAGCGCTACCGCTGGTTCGGCGAACGCCTCCGCCTCTACCCCGTCGAGCAAGCGACCGTGACCGCCTGGCAGGGGCCGCAGCGCTTCTTCTGGCGCGTCAAGCTGATGGCGATGCAAACGGCGGCGGATCTCGGGCCGGCGCGGCTGATCTATGTCGACACCGACACGCTGGCGCGGCAGCCGCTGGCGACGCTGTGCGAAGCCCTGGATGCCGGCGCCGTGTTCATGCACTGCTACGAGTTCGATGTCGCGCGCAGCCGCCGCCGCGGCGATCGTCGCCTGTGGCGGCAGCTGCGCGGCCTGCTGCCCCCGCCCTGCCCGATGTGGAACGCCGGCGTCGTCGCCCTCGGCCGCGAGCGGCGAGCGCTGCTCGACCAGGCGCTCGCGCTCTGCGATCGCCTGCTGCTGGCCGGCGTTCAGCACACGCTGACCGAGCAGCTGGCGACGAGCGTCACCCTGGCCGCCACCGGCCGCCTGCAGGCGGCAGCGCCGTGGATCGATCACTACTGGGGCAACAAGGATGGCTATGCGGCGGCCAGCGACCGCTGGCTGGCTGAGGTCCTGATCGACGGTGCGAGCATCGATGAGGCCGTGCAGCGCCTGCGCGTGCAGCCGATCCGGCTGCCATGCGTCGTGCGGCGGCGGCGCTGGCAGCAGTGGGCGGCGCGGCTGCTCGGCCTCGCGGCCGCACCGCCTTCCTGATCGAGGTGGCGCCATGACGGCGCAGCTCGTGATCGGCCGAGCCAGCGCTGCCTTCGTCCAGCGCGGCCATCCCTGGGTGCGGGTCGATCGCTGGACCAGGGGCTTGGCGGGGCTGCGGCCCGGCCAGCGCGTGCAGCTGTGCGACGAGCACGGCCGCCGCCTCGCCGAAGCTCTCGCCGACCCAGAGTCTCCGATCTGCGCGCGCGTTGTGCCGGAGCACTGGGATGCCGTCAGCACCGCGCGCGCCGCCTGGCAGCGCCGCGCGCCCTTGCATCGCGATCCGCAGACCGACTGCTATCGCCTGGTCCACGGCGAAGCCGATGCCCTGCCCGGCCTGCGCGTCGACCGCTACGGCGCCTGCCTGATCGCGACGGTCTCGGCCGGCTGCATCCAGCCGTACCTCGATGCCGTGCTCGGCGCCCTCGCCGAGCTCGCTTCCCCGGACCTCGTCGTGGTTCACGAGCAGCTCGCCGACCTGCGCTGCGCTCCTGTCCGCAGCTGGCGCTGGCCGGAGCGCGTCGCCGTGCCCGAGGTGCAGCGCGAGGGCCGGGAGCTCGGCGTGTCGTTCCTGCTGCGGCCGGCCGGCGGCCTCAATCCCGGGCTCTATGTCGATCAGCGGGCGACCCGGGCCTGGCTGCGGCAGCGCGCGCGCGGCGCCCGCGTGCTCAACCTCTTCGCCTTCACCGGGGCCTTCTCGGTGTCGCTGCTGTGCGCCGGGGCCGCCGCTGCCACCGATGTCGACATCGCGGCGAGCGCTTTGCAGCGCGCTGCCGACAACGCTGAGCGCAACGGGGTCGGCGCCCGTCACCGCGCGCTGCGCAGCGACGCGCGTACCTTCTGCGCGCGCTCGCTGGAGCGCTACGACCTCGTGATCATCGATCCGCCGACCGCCGCCCAGGGCGAGCGCAGCTGGGTGGCGCGCCGCGATTACCCCGAGCTGCTGCGCCTCGCGTGGCGGCTGCTCGAGCCCGGCGGGCTGCTGCTTGCGGTCAGCAACACCCAGGGCCGGCCCCTGCCGCTGGCCGACCTCGTCAGCCAGTCCTGCCCCGGCGCGCAGCGCCTCGCCGGCCCGGAGCTGGCCGAGGATGTTCCGCTGCTGCCTGGCTTCCCCGAGGGCAGGCCATACCGGCTGGTCGCCGTGCGCCGCCCCGATGCGGCGGTGGCGCCGCCCGCCTCATGCGCACCCTGAGGCCATGCCGCAGGTCCTTCCCAGCATCCTCGCTGCCGACTTCGCGCATTTGGCCGACGAGCTGGCGCGCTGCCGCGCGGCCGGCGCTCGGGCGGTGCATATCGATGTCATGGATGCGCACTTTGTTCCCAACCTGACCATCGGTCCGCCGGTGCTCGCGGCGCTGCGCCGCTGCACGGACCTGCATCTCGATGTGCATCTGATGATGAGCGATCCGCTGCGCTACGCCGAGGACTTTCGCGAGGCGGGTGCGGATGCGCTGACTATCCATGTCGAGGCTGTCGGGCCGCGGCGCATCGCGGCCGCGATCGCCCGGCTGCGGGACCTCGGCGTCGCCGTCGGCCTCGCTTTCAATCCCGACACCGACCCTCGCCTCTGGCTGCGCTGGTTGGCGGAAGCCGATCTGGCGATGTTCATGACCGTCTATCCCGGCTTCGGCGGCCAGTCCTTCATCCCCGAGGTGCGCGAGCACATCCGCATCGTCCGCCAGGCCTTGCCGCGCCTGCCGATCCAGGTCGACGGCGGGATCAATCGCCACACGATTCCGCTCGTCGTCGCCGATGGCGCCGATCGCCTGGTCTGCGGCAGCGCTTTCTTCCAGGACGCGGACCCCGCGGGCTTCCTCGCCTGGGCCGAGGGGGTCGCGCGGTGATGCGTCGCGAAGACATCGAGGCGCGCGAGGCGGCCTGGCTCGCTCCCTACGCGATGCTCAGCCGGCTGAGCCGCGGGCGCACCTACGGCACGGCGCCCGATCCCTACCGCACGGAGTATCAGCGCGATCGCGACCGCATCATCCACAGCCGCGCCTTCCGTCGCTTGAGCGGCAAGACCCAGGTGTTCATCGACGGCGAGGGCGATCACTTCCGCAATCGCCTGACCCACACGCTGGAGGTGGCGCAGGTCGGCCGCAGCGTCGCGCGCCGCCTGGCGCTCAACGAGGATCTCGTCGAGTGCATCGCGCTGGCGCACGACCTCGGCCATCCGCCCTTCGGGCATCGCGGCGAGGACATGCTCGCGCAGCTGATGGCCGAGCACGGCGGCTTCGAACATAATCGCCAGGCCCTGCGCATCGTCGAGGAGCTGGAGCAGCGCTACCCCGAGCATCCGGGGCTCGATCTGACCTGGGAGGTGCGCGAGAGCCTGATCAAGCACGGCGATTTCGACGGCTCCGGCGTCGATGCGCGCTTCCTGCCGGAGGCGCGCCCCCTGCTCGAGGCGCAGCTGATCGATGCCGTCGACTCCATCGTCTATGACTGCCACGACATCGATGACGGCCTGCGCGGCGGCTACCTGCAGCTTGAAGAGCTGCAGGAGGTGCCGCTGTGGCGCGCGGCCTGGGAGGAAGCGGTGGCCGGCAGCCCGCGCGGCGCCGCGCCGCGTCTGCTGCGCGATCGGGCGCTGCGCCAGCTGCTCGATGCGTTGATCGACGACCTCTGCAGCGCGACCGAACAGCGGCTGCGCGAGGACGGGATCGTCAGCCTGAGCGCGGTGCGCCGGGCGCAGCGTCCCCTGGTCGCGCATTCGCCCTTGCTCGCCGCGCGCAAGCGCGAGCTGGAGGAGTTCCTGTTCGCGCACCTCTACCGCCACTATCGGGTCAACGCCTCGTTCCATCGCGCGCGCCGGGTCATCGCCGAGCTGTTCGCCTTCTGGGTCGCGCATCCCGACGCCCTGCCGCCGGAGCATGCCCGGCGCATCGAGCGCGTCGGTTTGCAGCGCGTCGTCGCCGACTACATCGCCGGCATGACCGACCGCTTCGCGCTCGAGGCATACGAGCAGGTATGTCGATGAGCGAGGACGGGCAGCACGCGGCCGAGCAGGGGCGCGGGCGCTGGGCCCCGCATCTGGCGCGCCGGCCGCGCGGGGAAGCGAGGGCCGCGATCCTCGACGCGGCGCGCCGCTTGTTCGCCGAGCGCGGGTTCGCGGCGGTCGGCATCGGCGAGATCGCCGACGCCGCGCGCGTCGGTCGCGGCACGCTCTACCAGCATTGGCCGAGCAAGGAGGACCTGCTGCTCGACTGCTGCCTCGCTACGCTCGAGGCGCGGCAGCGGCGCCTCGAGCAGGCGAGCGGCGAGGCGCAGCGCGACCCGGCGGCGGCCCTGCGCCGCGTGCTCGCGGAGGCCCTCGATCAAGCGCTGACCGGGCCTGGGCAGCAGCGCCTGTTCACCGACCTCTGGCAAGCGCTGGCCGATCGGCCACAGCAGCTGGCGACCGCGCGGCGCCGCTGGAACGAGCTGCAGGCGAGCTGGGAGGGCCTCATCGGCTACATCTACCGCAGCGGGGTGGCAAGCGGGGTCTTCCGCCGCGCGCCCAGCGATGCGGCGCTGCCGCGCTTGCTCGGCGCGCTGATCGACGGCCTCGCGTGGCAGCAGCAGCTGCGCGGAGAGGGGGCGCCGTCGGCCGATGAGCAGGCGCGCCTGATCGTCGCGTGGCTCAGCGCCTGAGGGCGCGCAGCGTCCGCTGCGAGCGCTCCTCGGCGCGGGCGAGCACGCTGAGCATCTCGGCCGGCAGGCGGCGCTCGACTTCGCGGCGAATCCATGGCGGCACGCCCCAGGCGGCCTCCGCCCAGGCGCCGGCGACCGCCGCGATCGTGTCGGTATCGCCATTGCAGCGGATGGCATGGCGCAGGGCGCCGGCGAAGTCTTGGGCGGCGATGAAGGCGGCGAAGGCGACCGGGATCGTCCCCCGGCAGCTCTCGTCGAACTCGTTGTGCGCCTCGTACCAGGCGAGGGGACGGCTGAGGTCGTAGGCGAAGCGGCGCGTCAGCTCCTCGCCGACCGCCGCCGGCGTGGCGCCGGCGCGCAGCAGGAAGACGCCGAGCGCGACCGCCTGCGCGCCGGCGATGCCCTCTGGGTGATTGTGCGTCGGCAACGCCGTCCGCTCGGCGAGGGCGAGCGCTTCCTCGACGCTGGTCGCGAAGTGCCCCGCTGGGCTGGCGCGCATCGCCGCGCCGTTGCCCCAGCTGCCGTAGCCGTCGGGCAGCTCGCCCTCCAGCCAGCGCCGGAAGCGGCCGCCGTAGCCGCGTCCGGGATAGCGCTGTCCCCAGGCGCGCAGGGTCGTGGCCATGTCGCGCTCGTGCAGCAAGGCGTCGGCGACGGCGATCGTCATCACCGTGTCGTCAGTGAAGTGCGAGACCTCGCGTTGGCGACGATCGACAGTTTCCTCGGTATCGCTCGTGAACAGCCGCTCGCGATCCGCGTCCGGCGGACGCTCGCGATAGTTATGGAACTCGAAACGGGAGCCGGCGATGTCGCCGGCGATCGCGCCGAGCATCGCTCACGACTTCTTGGCGATCGTCGCCACCAGGCCCGGCGGCACCGGCTTGTACTCGGAAGGCTCCATCGAGTAGGTGGCACGGCCCTGCGACAGCGAGCGCAGCTCGGTCGTGTAGCCGAACATGCTTTCGAGCGGCACTTCCGCGCGGATGATCTTGTTCGGCCCGCGATCGAGGGTCTCGGTGATCATCGCCCGCTTGGCCTGCAGGCTGCCCATGATCGTGCCGGTGAACTGGTCGGGGGTCTCGACCTCGACGCGCATCCACGGCTCGAGCAGGATGCAGCCGAGCTTGGGATAGGCCTCGCGGATGGCGAGGGAGCCGGCGGCGATGAAGGCCTCGGTGCTCGAGTCGACTTCGTGGTAGCTGCCGTCGATCAGCGTCACATGGACATTGATCGTCGGGTAGCCGGCGACATAGCCGCGCTGCAGGGCGGCGCGGACGCCTTCCTCGATCGCCGGGCGATACTCCTTGGGGACGGTGCCGCCGCGGATCTCGTCGACGAACATGAACTCCTCGCCCGTCGCCTTCTCCTCGTCGGTCATCGGGCGGATGCGCAGCACGCAGTCTCCGTACTGCCCGCGGCCGCCGGTCTGCTTGACATGCCGGCCGCGCACCTCGATCGTGTTGGTGATCGTCTCGCGGTAGCTGACCTTCGGCTTGCCGACGATCGCTTCGACGCGGTATTCGTCGCGGATGCGGTGCGACAGCACTTCGAGGTGCAGCTCGCCCATGCCGGCAATGATCAGCTGGCCGGTCTCGGCGTCGATCCACTTCTTGAAGGTCGGATCCTCGCGCTCGAGGCGGGCCAACGCATAGGCCAGCTTCTCCTTGTCGGCGGTCGACTTCGGCTCGATCGCCATCGTGATCACCGGCTTGGCGAAGGTGATTCCTTCAAGCAGCATCGGTTTGGGGTCGTTCGGCGAGACCAGGGTATCGCCGGTCTGCGTGTTTTTGAGCCCGACGATCGCGCAGATGTCGCCGGCCGGCGCCTCGGTGATCTTGTGTGGGTTGGCGCCGATCAGCTTGACCAGGCGGCTGGCGCGCTCGGTCTTGCCCGAGGGCAGGCACACCAGCTGATCGCCTTCGTTGATCTGGCCCTGATAGACGCGGACGAAGGAGACATCGCCCAGTTGCGGCATGTTCATGATCTTGAACACCATCGCGCGCAGCGGGGCCTTGGGGTCGGGCGTCGTCGGCAGCGGGTTGGCCTTGTGCACATCGTCGAGCGCGAACTGATGCATGTTGTGCGACTCGATCGGGTTTGGCAGGTAGGCGACGATCGCGTCGAGCAGCAGCTGGATGCCCTTATTGCGCAGCGCACTGCCGCACAGCATCGGCTGCAGCTTGAAGCTGTGGCAGCCCTCGCGCAGGCCGCGGACGATCTGCTCGTTGGTCAGCGTGCCGTGCTCGAGGTAGTGGTGCGTCAGCTCATCGCTCTCGCCGGCGACGATCTCGATCATCCGCTCGCGCTTCTTCTCGGCTTCAGCGCGGAACTCGGCGGGGATCTCGTGCTCGACGACCTCCTCGCCATGCTCGCCCTCGAAGGTGTACATCTTCATCGCGATCAGGTCGATGATGCCGCGGAACTCCTCGCCCTGCCCCGCCGGCATGTGGATCGGGCAGGGATTGGCGCCGAGCCGCTCCTTGACCTGGCGGAAGACGCGCTCGAAGTCGGCGCCCATGCGGTCCATCTTGTTGACGAAGACGAGGCGCGGGACGCGGTACTTGTTGGCCTGGCGCCACACCGTCTCCGACTGCGCCTGGACGCCGCCGACCGAGCAGAAGACGACGACCGCGCCGTCGAGCACGCGGCAGCTGCGCTCGACCTCGGCCGTGAAGTCGACATGCCCCGGGGTGTCGATCAGATTGAGGTAGGTGTCCTTCCAGTTGCAGAACACGGCGGCGGCGGTGATCGTGATGCCGCGCTCCGCCTCTTCCTTCATCCAGTCGGTCGTCGTCGTCCCTTCATGCACTTCGCCGATTTTGTGCTTCTTGCCGGTGTAGTAGATGATCCGTTCCGATACCGTGGTCTTGCCGGAGTCGATGTGGGCGACGATGCCGAAGTTGCGCGTCTTGTTGAGGTTGAGGGGCATGGCTGTTCCTGGTGGCGCGCGAAGCGCGCGCGCAGCTTGCGTCGCCGGCCGCTCGTTCAAGGAGCGCCGGCGGCGCGGGCGCTCCACCACCACCAGGAAGCGCTCAGCGGCCAAAGCTGCGCGGGGCGCTCGCCGAGCACCGTCGCCGGGTCCTGCGGGCGCTCGCGGCGCATGATCCCGCAGGGGGGATCGCGGTCGCGCAACCGCAGCCAGAGCTGGCCCTCGTAGTCGCTGCCAGCGAGGTCGAAGCGGGTGGCGAGCGCGGGCGGCAGGGCTGTCGTCGCCGTGCCGGGGGACAGGGCCAGCGCTTCGAGCTCGGAGGCATGGGCGCTCATCCAGGCGGCGAGCTCGACGAGCTGCGGCGGGGCTGTCGCGGGCGGCGCGGCGCAGGTGCCGCCGACGGCGATCGCGAGCAGGCAGGGAACGAGGAAGGCCGCGGCGCCGATTACGAGGCGCACGCGGCTCTCCAAGCGACCAGCAGCTGTGGCGCGCCCGGCCCGTCGCGGCGATGGCTGTGCAGGCGCGGGTCGCGCGAGGTGCAGAGCGCGCTGCGCGCGATCCAGGCGATGCCGGCGGCAGCGAGGTCGCAGGCGATGGCGACCGGCAGATCGAGCCAGGCGCGACCGGGACGGCCGGGGCGCAGGCTTTCCTTGGGCCAGGGATGGGCCCTCAGCACCGGGTCATCGACCTCATAGTCATCGGGATGTACCGCCGGCCCGATGAAGGCACGCCAGGCGCTGCGCGGCGCCGCCGTGCGCGCCGCCAGCGCAGCGATGACGGCCGGCACGATGCCGGCAGCGATGCTCCGCCAACCGCAGTGGGCGACGGCGAAGGCATCCGGCGCCGCGAGGACCAGGGCCGGGCAATCGGCGCCGAAGACGCCGAGCGCGGCGCGGCCGACGACGGCATCGCCGTCGCCGGCCGCGCCGTCTTCGTCGAGGACGCGGTTGCCGTGCGGCTGGCGCAGCGGCACGACAGGCGGCGGGATGCCGGCGCGCGCGCACCAGGACTGGCGCGCCGTGGGCTGGCGCAGGTCGCCGTCGGCCGCGAGGCTGCAGGCGATCGTCAGGCCCTCTTCCAGGCGCCAGAGCAGTGGCTCAGCGCTGCTTGATCGGGGCGAGCAAGGCATGCAGGCGCTTGCCTTCCAAGCGCGGCTCCTGCTCGAGGCGCGCGACATCGGCGAGGGCGGCGGCGAAGCGCTGGATCATCTCGACGCCGAGCTCGCGGTGCATCAGTTCGCGGCCGCGGAACTGCAGCAGCACGCCGACCTTGTGGCCGTCCTGCAGGAACTCGCGGGCGTGGCGGACCTTGACTTCGAAGTCGCTCGGTCCGGTCGCCGGCTTCAACCGCACTTCCTTGACCTCGGTGCGATGGGCATGGGCCTTCGCCTGCCGCTCCTTCTTCTGCTGCTCGAACAGATACTTGCCGTAATCCATGATGCGGCACACCGGCGGCTTGGCGTCGGGCGCCACCTCGACGAGATCGAAGCCGGCAGCCAGCGCCCGGCTACGCGCCTCCTCGATGCTCATGATGCCGACCTGTTGCCCGTGTTCGTCGATCAGCCGTACCTGGGGAGCGCGGATCTTGTCGTTGATCCGTGCGCGCTGGGTCTGCTCCGGGGGTGGGATGGGAAGGCGGCTGCGACGACGACCGAGCAAACGACGTCCTCCGTCGCTCGATCTTGCTGCTGGTGACGCGCACGCAATCGACAGGCTGCTTCACGATGCTGCCTTACAGCCCCGCGATCGTCGCCGAGGCGGCGCTGACGATGCTCGACCAGGCGATCCACGCGCGTGGCGTGGGCACGCTCGCCATCCCCGGCGGCCGTTCGCCGCTGGCGACCCTGACCGCCCTCGCCGGGCTCTGCCCGGCCGAGCTGAGGTGTCGCCTCGCTCTGCTGTGGGTCGATGAACGGGCCGTGCCGGCCGGGCACCCCGAGTGCAATCACACGGCGACGCTCGCTGCCTGGGATGCGGGGGGAGCGCGCCCGGCCCAGGTGCTGCCGATGCCAGCCGATGCCGCCGACCTGCACGCAGCGGCGGAAGCCTACGGCGGCTGCCTCGCGCGGCTCTGCCCCGAGGGACGCATCGATGTCTGTCTGCTCGGCGTCGGCGAGGACGGACACATCGCCAGCCTGTTTCCCGAGCATCCGGCGCTCGACGACTGGTCCGTCTGCACCGTGGTCGACGACGCGCCCAAGCCGCCGCCGCGGCGCTTGACGCTGACGCTGGCGACGATCGCGCGCGCGCGTGCGCGCCTGGTCCTCTGCCTCGGGGCAGCCAAGGGCTGGGCCTATGCGGCCTGGCGGCGCGGCCCGCGGCGAGCGTGTCCGGCGAGCCTGCTGCCGCGCCACGACACCTGGTGGTACCTCGACGAGGCGGCCGGAGAGGCGGCGCTGCGCGCCGAGGCCAAATAGTCGTCAAGGACGGCGTCATACAGTGCCGCCATGCCACGCCTGACCAATCCTCTCCCCCAGCTGACGCTCGATCGCCTGCGCGGCGCGCTCGCGCGACTGCGCGCCGAGGCGCCGTGGGAACGGCAGCGCCTGGCCCTCGAGGTCGAGGGCGCGCCGGTGTTCGCCATCGCAGAGGCGCCGTCGATCGACCAGGCGGCGGCCCTGCCATACCAGGCGCTGCCTCCTGGCGCTCTCTTCGGCCCGGCGCAGGGCGCATGGCATCAGCGCTGGTGCCGGGTACGCGTGCCCGAGCCCGGCCGCGTGGCGGGCGAGCGGCTGTTGCTCTGGGACTGTCAGGGGGAGACCACGGCGTGGATCGATGGTGTGCCGTGGTGCGGCCTCGATGACCTGCACCCGGCGATGCCGCTGCCGCCGCGGCCATGCACGGTCTACCTCGATGTCGGCCTCTATCCGACGTCCGGAATGTGGGTGCGGCGAGCGATCGATCGCTTCGGCGCCCGCTTCGACGGCTGCGCTCTCGTCGTCCGCGATCGCCGGCAGTGGCTCGCCCAGTATGGCTTGGAAGTCCTCGAGCAGCTCCTGCGCCTACGCCTGGCTGCCCTCGGCCTCGAGCCGCCGGCGGTCGGCTATCACCCGCCGCTGGAGAGCGTCGACCCGCTGACGCGGCAGCTCCTGGCCGCGGCTGGCGAGCTCTGCGACGCGGCGGAGACCGGCATCGAGGAGCTGCTGCGGCGCCTGCCAGCCGTCTTCCGGCAGTTCCCCGCTGAGGCATGGCAGCCGCGGGCGCTGCTTGTCGGCCACGCGCATCTTGATGCCGTGTGGCTGTGGCCGGAAGCTGTCGCCTACCGCAAGGCCCTGCATTCCTGGTCGACGATGCTGCGGCTCTCCGAGCGCTGGCCGGCGCTGATCTGCCAGATCAGCCAGCCGGCGCTGATCAAGGCCGCGCAGGCGATGGCCCCAGGCCTGGTCGAGCGCATGCGCGAGCTGGCCCGAGCCGGGCGCTGGGAGCTCAGCGGCGCTTTCTTTGTCGAATGCGATACGAACCTGCCGTGCGGCGAGGCCCTGGTGCGCTGTCTGCGCCTGGGGCAGCGCGCGCTGCAGCAGCTGTCCGGTCGTCCGAGCCGGCTGTGCTGGCTGCCTGACGCCTTCGGTTACAGCGCGGCCTTGCCGCAGATCCTCAAGCAGAGCGGCGTCTCGTACTTCTTCACCACCAAGCTGGCGTGGAGCGCGGTGACGCGTTTCCCCTACACCTCCTTCGTCTGGCGGGGCCATGATGGCAGCGAGGTCATCGCGCACATCGCCGCCGGCAGCGCGGGCTACAACGGGCACGCTGTGGTCAGCGAGCTGAGCGAGGCCGCCGCCCGCCACCGCCAGTGCGATGTCCACCCCGAGCTGCTCTGTCCGACCGGGCATGGCGACGGGGGGGGCGGGGTCAGCGAGGATCAGCTGGCGCGCGCCGAGTTTCTCTCATCGCTTTCCGGAGTTCCACGCGCGCAGTGGGCGGCGCCGACGGCTTTTTTCGACCGTCTGCGGCGTCGCCGCCAGCTCTTGCCGGTGTGGCAGGGGGAGCTCTACCTCGAATACCATCGCGGCACCTACACCAGCCAAGCGGCCTGCAAGGCGGCGTATCGCGCGCTCGAGCGCGCGCTGCAGAGCGCCGAGGCCGTGCGCGCCGTGCGCCGCCTCGGTCCGCTGCCGGACGAGGACTGGGAGCGCCTGTGCTTCGCGCAGTTCCACGACGCGCTGCCGGGAAGCTCGATCGGCCTCGTCTATCGCCAGCTGGTGCCGGAGCTGCAGCAGCGCGCCGAACGGCTGTTGGCGCAGGCGGTGCAGGAGCTCGGGGGCGGCGCACCGCGCGGCGCCGATGGCCCCTGGCTGGTGTTCAATCCGCTCGCTCTGGAGCGTGCCGTCGTCGTGCACCTGCCTGGGCAGCCTGGAGCGCTCGTCGATGACGAGGGCCGGCCGTTGCCGCTGCAGCGCGCTGGCGAGCGCACGCTGGTCGCGCTGCGCTTGCCGCCGCTCGGCGCGGTGCAGCTGCGGCGCGCGGCGCGCGACAAGCGCTGGGCGCCCCTGCACGCCGCAGCCGATGCGCTCGACAACGGGTTGGTGCAGGCGCGCTTCACGGCCGATGGTCGCTTGCAGTCCTTGGCGATCGGGGGCGAGCGCTTGGCGCTCGCCCAGCCAGCCGGCTTGGCGCTGTATCGCGACCTGCCTGCGGATTTCGATGCTTGGGACATCGATCATCACTCGCTGCGCCGTCCGCTCGCCGGCCATCCAGCGATGCGCTTGCGGATTGCGGAGCGCGGGGCGGTGCGAGCGGTCCTGGCCGGCCGCGCGCGCCTCGGCGAGGCGTCGTCCTGCGTCCTGCGCTGGATGGTCGAGCGCGATGTGCCGTGGCTGCTGGTCGAGCTCGAGATCGACTGGCAGGAACGGCATCGCCTGCTGAAGTTCCACTGCCCGACGGCCTATCGCGGTCGGCAGGCGTGGTTTGGAGCGCCATTCGGCGTCGTCGCGCGCAGCCAGCAGCCCGGCGACGCCGCTGCCGAGGCGCAGTGGGAGGTGCCGGGCAGTCGCTGGGGCGCGGTCGGCGATGACGATGGGCGCGGGCTGGCGATCGTCAGCGCTTGCTCGTACGGCTTTTCCTGCCGCGACGGGGATCTCGGGCTGTCTCTGCTGCGCGCACCGAGCTACCCCGATGCCGAAGCCGACCGCGGTCGGCACTGTCTGCGCTGGGCGATCGGCCGGCACCGCGCGGTCGGCGGCGACGGGCAGCCGGCAACCGCAGCATGGGCTGACCTGCTGTTCACGCCGCCGCTCATCGCCGAAGGCGGGGCGGCGTTGCCGCCGCCGCTGCTGGCGTGCGATGTCGATGGCTCGCTGGTCCCAGCTTGGGTCGAGCCTTTGGCCGGCGGGGCCTGCGCCCTGCGCCTACATGAAGTCGGCGGCCGGCGTGGTGAGGCGCTGCTGCGCGCCGCGCATCGCGGCGTGACGCTGGCGGTCTGCGACCTGCGCGGCCAGGCCCTCGGCGGCGCGCGCCTGCGGCGCACGCGCGATCGCGAGGCCTGGCTGGCGCATCGGCCTTATGGATTGTATACGATCCATGCCGTCGAGCGGCAGCGATGATGCATCATCGCGTCGCGTGGGCACGAACGGCAACGGCGTTTGACACTCGCTTCGCGGATGTAGGTTGCGTGCCGGGTTCGGGTCGCGCCCTGCACCTCGGACCCGTGCTATGCCGCGGAGCGCTCTCTTGTCGATCGCATTCGAGCTTCTGGCGCGGCTGTCCGCCGCTAGCCCACGGTCGCACGTGCGGAGTGAGCGATGATCAAAATCAATCTCCTGCCGCCGGAGTATCGGCGCAAGCGGCAGACGAGTGTCGATCCGCGGGTGATCGCGGCGGCCGGTGGGGCGATCATCGTGATCGCAAGCATCGCCATCTGGTTGTGGCTGCAGTTCGTCCGCCTGCCGGCAGCGCAAGCGCTGCTTGCCCAGCGCCAGCAGGAACTGGCGGAGGCGACGGCGCGCGCCGAGAAGGTGCGTCAGATCGATAAACAGATCGAGGATTTCGAGCAGCTGCACCGGACGATCACCGAGCTGATCGCACGTAAGGTGCTGTGGGCACGAACGCTTGATGATTTCGCGAACCTGCTGACTCAACATGGCGGTCATCGTTGGACCCGTGATGGTTTCGAGGTGCGCTGCACCAACTTGACGATCGCGCCGGCAAATCCCGCCGGCACAGCTGTCGCGCGCAATGCCCCGGCAGCTGTCACCTATGCTTTCCGTGCCACCTTCCGAATCCTTGGCGATCAGCGAGACATGGTCGGCGACTACATCCAGAGTTTCTTCCGCACGATCGAAGCCAGTACCTTCTGGCGGGACCACGGTTTCGCCGGCCGCCCCGATGCCAACTATCGCGGCCAGACACCGCGCTTGTCGCCCGAGACCGGCAAGGTGATCATCGAGCTGCCGCTCGAATGGCGGCGCACCAAGACCGTGACGACGGCGCCCAGCGGATCGGGAGGACGAGCGCCATGAAGCTGCCTCCTTTGGCGGCCCTCACGCCGCGTCACTGGCTGATCATCATCGCTGTGGCCACCGTCGCGATCAGCGGGTTGTTCATCTTCCTCGCGTGGCGCGTTCTGCAGCGGCTGGGGCCGGATCCGGGAATGCCCGCGCTCTTGCAGCGCTTCGCGGGCGCGGGCGAACAGACGCTGTTTGCGCAGATCGCCGCCGCAGAAGCGGAGATCGCGCGCCAGGAGGGCGAGGCTGCGCGTTACCCAGAGCGCAAGGCGCTGCTTGAAAGCATGCAGAACGACATCGCCGCCGCGCGCCGCCGCCTGCCGAGCGAGGCGCAGAAACCAGAGATGGCGCAGCTGATCTACGATCTGGCGCGGCAAGTGCAGGGCGGTCCAGGGGGCTTCACGATCGTGTCGCTGACGATCACCGAAAGCGCTTCAGAAGCGCGTGGTAAGCGCCAGAACTACCAGACCGTCGTGTACCAGGTGCAAGTCACATCCGACATTGACGGCATCATCCATTTCATCAATCTCGTCGAGCGCAGCGATCGCTTCATGACGATCGAAGGCATCCAGATCACGAGCGGCGGCGTCCACTCCGATCGCGAGACCGGTGCCATCGAGTACAAGCCGCATACCGCGCAGCTGCGCATCGTGACCTATGTCGATACCAGCGCTAACGAGCCTGGCCCAAGGAGGTCATGAGATGGTCAGAGCCTCGGTGCTTGCGCTCGCGATCATCGCGTTCGCAGGATCGTCCGGCTGGCCTGGCGAGGCGGCCGCCAAGCCGCAGGCCACGAGCGGGCGCCGATTGTCGGCCATCGAGCTCGTCGCCGAGGAGGAGCGCTGGGTCTACCGCCCATCGGTTGGCCGTCCGGATTTCATGATCGATCGCGAAGCGGAGATCCTCGCCCGCGTCGAACGCACGCAGCGCCTCGAGGAGCGGCGACGTCAGGGCAGCGCCGCTCGGGATCCGTCCGGCAAGCCGGAATCGAGTGATGACCGCGAGCGACTGCTGGCATGGGGGCGGGGCGAAGATGAGCGCGTCCGAGAGGCATTGATTCAGGGCCGTTATGAGGAAGCGATGCGCATCGCTGATGCCGCGATCAAGCAGCTCGAGCCGCAGATCTCCCACGCGGGGGTCGCGGCGATCATCGTCAGCCTCCGCACCTATCGCACGCAGGCTGAGGAGGCGAAGATCCGCGAGGATGCGCAGGCGGCTTTCGAGGCCTTGAAGATCCGCGTCCTCGGCATCCTCTGGTCGCAGGATGGCGTGCGCCTGGCGATCGTCGATGGCGAGCAGCGCGCCCTCGCGGTCAACGATCGCGTCAAGGACTGCGTCATCCTGCACATCGATCAGGATCGCGTCGACTTCCGTTTCGTCTACCAGCGTCGTCGCTTCGAGTTTCCGGTTTATGTCGACCTCACGACCCGTCCTCTCGCGCAACAGCGTTGACCGCCTAGTTCAACCCTCATTGCCCAGCGAGATCCATTCATGATGCGCCGACATCTCCTGCCCAGTCTCCTCCTGTTCGCTCTGGGCATACCCGCTCATGCCGGAGAAGCGCCGCCGGCGGCGGCAGCGGCGGAGACCATCACCATCGAAACCAGCGACAAGCCATTGGAGACGGTTCTGCAGTGGATCAGTCGGCGGGCTGGCGTCAATGTCGTCTGTTACGAGCAGGATCAGCCGCGCGTCACTCTGCGGCTGGCCAATGTCACTTGGCAGGAAGCCGTCGAGAACATCGCCGCAAAATACGACCTCGTGATCGAGCGACGCAGTCCGCGCGTGTGGGTGCTGACGCGTCCGCCCAAGGTGTCGATGACCTTCCAGGATGCTTCGTTGCCTGTCGTCCTGGAAGCGATCGCGCGCGCCGCTGACGTCAACATCATCATGGCCAGCGATGTCGCGAGCAGCTCGCGGCGAGTGACGATGACGCTGCAGGGCGTGCCGTGGCGCCATGCGCTCGATGTCATCGTCAAGACCGTCGGCCTGGCGTGGGTGGAGCAGGAGTACAAGATCATTCGCATCGTCACTCCCGACGCCCTGCAGCGCGATGTCCGCACCGAGGTCCTGCGCGTCAACTATGTCGATGGCAAGTCGCTGGCGGAACGGCTCGATGCTGCGCTGAAGGATGAGGGCGCGCGCGTCGATTATCATGCCGCATCCAATTCGATCATCTTGACGGGCGCCCCGTTGACGATCGAACGCGCCCGGCGCCTGGCGAACGAGCTCGATATCCGCACCCGCGAGGTACTGATTGAGATGAAGTTCGTCGATTACTCGCTCGCCGATGTCCAGGGCCTCGGCTTCGATCCGATCACGCTCAACTTCGATATCGAGAGCATCGGCAACCTGAATCAGGAGTTCCGGCCCTTCACGCCGACGGGAGCGTTCACTACGCAGACTGCTCTGCTCCGCGGCCCCACGGGGCCGGCCAACAGCGGCCTGCTCAGCGCTGGCGCGGTCTTCGAGGCGATCGCGACGCTGAACAGCACGGACATCATCCAGTCGCCGCAGATTTTAACGCTCGATAACACTTGGGCCGAGATCGTCATCGGTCGCGAAGTGCGCTTTGCTGAGCAGTCGATCACCACCGAGAACGGCCAGACGGTGCGCACCCTCAAGGAAGCGCAGACATCGCCGGTCCGCGATGGCATCCGCATCAAGGTCAAGCCGCAGATCTCGGCCGACGGCTTCGTGCAGATCGAGCTTGAAGCCTCGAACTCGGAGGCCGTGCTGCGCGAGTACGTCGTCGGGCAGGGCACGCCGACGGAGTCGTCGATCCAGCTGCCTGACAAGTCGACGACCGATCTCAAGCACACGATCATGGTTGCCGACGGCAAGACGGCGGTGATCGGCGGGCTGCTCAAGGACAAGGAGGTCAAGCGCAAGGGCGAAGTGCCCGGATTGGCGAGCATTCCGGTGCTCGGCTTCTTCTTCCGCAAGGAGCGTCAGGAAGTCGATAAGCGCAATCTGACGATCTTCATCACCCCGCGGATCATCGCCCTCGGCGGAAAGAGCGAGTACGAGCGCGCGCTCGAACAACTCAGGGCGAAGCTGGCGGAGCCGCGCCGGCGGCAGGATGCAGCGGCGACGGCATCGGGGGCACCGACGGCGTTGGGCGAGTGACAGCGCAGCTCACCCTGCGCAGCGCGGCCAGGTCAGCGCGAAGACCGACCCTTGGGGGCCGGTATCGAGCAGGATGAGATCGCCGTCTTGCCGACGCTGGCAGCGGCGGGCGACGGTGGCGCCAAGACCCAGGCCGCGGGTTCGACCGGTGACGAAGGGCTCGAAGAGAGTGTCGCGCAGCGCTTCCGGAACTCCGTGACCGGTATCGCGGACGAGGATGCGTCCCTCTTCGACGAACACCTGCACGCAGCCGCCGGCTGAGCAGGCTTGGATCGCGTTGCGCATGACATTCAGCAAAGCCTGGCGGCTGAGGTCGGCATCGCCGAGCGCCAGTCCGGCGCCCGACCAGCTGAGCCGTACACCAGCGGCTTCGGCGGCCGGACGAGAGAGTTCGAGGCAGGCCCGAGTCACCGCTGCAAGGTCGATGGGTTGGCGCTGCGCCGGTCGTTCGCGACAGTAGTACAGCAGATCGGTGACCAAGTCGCCGAGGCGCCGTACCTCGGCCAAGATGGTGTCGACGAGCTCGATATCTCGCGGATCTGTCAGCGATTCGCGCAGCAGCTCGGCGTTGGCGCTGATTCCGGCCAGCGGATTGCGGATTTCATGCGTGACGGTGGCAGCCATCCGCCCGAGCTCGGCCAGCGGCGCTAGGCGCGCCAGCTCCGCGCGCAGATGCTCGCGCTCATCCGGCTGCTCATTCACTGCTCGGCGCCTCCATCCCCATCTCGCGCAGCTTGTGGTAGAGCGTCGTGCGATTGATCCCGAGCCGCTCGGCGGCTTTCGACTTCTGCCCTCCGCACTCTGCGAGCGTCGCTCGGATCACCAATGCTTCGATGGCGGCGAGGTTGCGCAGGTCCGGCGGCAGCACCAAACTGCCAGGGGGCGGCGCTGCTGGCGAGGCCGCGCTTGCAGGTGCAGATGCGGAAGGGGGGACAGCGTCAGCGCACGCTGGGGCGTGTCGCAGGCTCTCATCCATCACCAGATCTTCGGGACCGATGACCGTCGATTCGGCGCAGATCAGGGCGCGCTCGATCGCGTTGGCCAGCTCGCGGACATTGCCCGGCCAGTCGTAGGCGCGCATCGCAGCGCGCGCGGCTTCGCTGAGGACGGCGTCAGGTCGGCCGAGTTCGCTGGCGAGACGCGCGAAGATGTGTTCGGCGAGGGGAATGATGTCATCGCGCCGTTCGCGCAGGGGGGGGATGTGGATGGGGACGACCTTCAACCGGAAATAGAGGTCTTGGCGGAAGCGGCCGGCTGCTACCTCCTGTCGCAGGTCGCGGTTGGTCGCAGCGACCACCCGGACATCGACTTCGATGTCCTGAAGACCGCCGACGCGGCGGAAGCGTCGTTCTTGGAGGGCGCGCAGCAGCTTGGTCTGCAGCTCCAGCGGCATCTCGCCGATCTCATCGAGGAAGATCGTCCCGCCATCGGCGACTTCGAATAACCCTGCCTTCCCCTTGCTATCGGCGCCAGTGAAGGCGCCTTTCTCATAGCCGAAGAGCTCGGCTTCCAAAAGGTGCTCGGAGAGCGCGGCGCAGTTGATGGCGACGAAGGCCTTGTCGGCGCGCGCGCTGCGTTCATGGATGGCGCGGGCGATCAGCTCCTTCCCGACGCCGCTCTCGCCTTGGATCAAGACCGTCGTCGATGGGACGGCGGCGACGCGGCGAACGAGGGCGAGGACGCGGCGCATCGCCGGGTCGTGGGCGATGATCTTGGTTCGGCCCTCGCTGCGCCCGGCGAGCTTGCGCACTTGGCGGCCGAGCGCTTGCTTCTCCAGCTGATTGCGGACCGTGGTCCGCAGCCGCTCGAGCGAGAACGGTTTCTCGATGAAATCGGCGACTCCGAGCTTCAGCGCTTCGACCGCGAGATCGACGGAGCCGTGGGCGGTCAACAGAATGATCGGCAGCTCGGGGTCGATGGCCTTGAGGCGCGTGACGACATCGAGTCCGGCGCCATCGGGCAAGCGCTGGTCGAGAATGCAGACATCGGGATAGGCGTCGCGCACCCGCTCAATGGCCTCCTGGCAAGTGCTGGCCTCACGCACCGTCATGCCTGGGAAGGCGCGGACGACGCTCAGACGTATCGCCGGCTCGTCGTCGACAACGAGGATGGTGGCCGTTGAAAGCGCGTTATCCGGGGAGTTGACGGGCGCGTGCACCACGCTCACGCCAGGAACTTGCCGAGTTTTTCCTTGAAACGATCGGGGGTGAACGGCTTCGCCAAGTAGTTCGAAGCGCCAGCTAGCACCGCCTCTTTCACCTTGTCGGCCGAGCCTTCGGTCGTGATCATGATGATGGGGATCTTCTTCTCGGGATCGAGCTTGCGGATCTCCCGCACCATCGTTACCCCGTCCATGTTCGGCATGTTCCAGTCCGTCAGGACGAGGTCGATACCGCCTGCCGAGAACTTCTCGAGTCCTTCCTTGCCGTCACCCGCTTCCACGATTTGGACATCGAAACCGCAGTCTTTGAGATTTTTGATGACGATTTTGCGCATCATCGCGCTGTCGTCGACAACGAGTACGGTCTTGGGCATGCAATCCTCGCTGCTCGGAGCTTATGTCGATCGGAACCACCGTGCAAGGCGGTTCAGGGAGGGAGGCGCTGCTGGTCGGCACCCGGTCCTGGCGGCAGAGGACCAGGCAGCTGCAGGACTTCGCCGAACACTGCAAAGCGCTGCCACAACCACTGTTCCCGGCGTACGCCCTGCCAGTCGATCGCTGGATTGCCGCTGACCGTCAAACCCTCGCAGATCGGCAGCTCGCTGTGGCGCGCCTGCAAGGCGGTGCCGCGCGCCTGGACAACGAGCTCCTGGCAGGTGGCGACCGCGTTGGTCAGGGCCAGCGCAGGCATGGCATCGTGGCTGTCGATCCAGACGCCCGCTGCTTCCCAGCGACCATCGGAGAGGTGGACGCGGCCCGAGATCCGCGTCATCGCGAGGCGCAGATCGCCGCGCACGATATCGATCCTGCCGTTGATGCGACACCCCTCCATCTCGATGCGCGCACGATCGTTCGCTTGCACCTGCCCATCGATGATGCAGTCGATGAAGCGTACGGAGCTGCCGCGTACATCGATCATCCCGCGAATGCGGGCATCTCGCAGCGTCAGGTGACTGCCGCCGACAGTCGCGATGGCGGTGCCTGGACTGGCGATCTCCAGACGATGCAGCTCGGCGGCCTGCAGTCCGGGGCTGCACAGTATTGCTGGATCGCCGGCGAGGATCGCATCGTTTGCCAAGGCACGCAGGCGGAGCCCCTGATGGATGGCTCCAAGCTGAAGAGTGGTGCGGTATTGCCCGGGATGCAGCAGGATTTCAGAGCGTGGTTCGCGCAGCGCCTCGCTGAGCTCCTGCTCGTTGCGCACCACCGGTACGCGCGATCCGAGAAGCCAGAGGCCGGTGAGCAGGATGCTCAGGAGAATGACGAAAGCAGCGATCAGCGATGCTGAACGCCAAGCGCGACGGGGTCTTCGGGCATGACTGGTCGTGCTTGCCTGAGACCCGGCGACAGGTGCATCGAGCAGCGCTGGGGCGTTGCTGGTGCCAGCCCGATCGAGAGGCGGCTCGCTCGGCGGAGCGGGAGCGCCGGGTATGCGACAAGCCGCTTCCAGCACCGCATCCCAGCTTGCGATCCGTTCTTCTCGCCGCTTCTTGAGCATCGAGGCGAGCAGGGAAACGAGCGGCTCACTGAAGCCAGCCTGCCGCAGATCATCGATGTTCACGCTTTCGGTGACCTGCTTGTACATGATGACGGCGGAACTCTTGCCGCTAAACATCGTGCGGCCAAGCATGGCATGGTAGAGGGTAGCGCCCAGACCGTAGATATCGGCGCGCTGGTCGATATCCGCCTCGCCTGTCGCCTGCTCAGGGCTCATGTAGTGCGGTGTTCCAAGGGCCAGGCCGGTGCCGGTGAGATCGCCACGCGACAGATCTGGGTCGGCGGCGGAAGCATGCAAGCGCGCGAGACCGAAGTCGCAGAGCTTGGCGCAGAACGGCTCGGTAACCTGCGGACGAGGAGCGGCGAGCAGGATGTTCGCCGGCTTGACATCGCGGTGCAGCACGCCGTGCTGCCATGCGTGACGAAGCGCGGAGGCCATCTGCACGAGGATCGTCAGTGCGCCGCGCTCGTCGAGCGGTCCATGCTCGATGATGTGCGTCTTCAGGCTGCTGCCATCGACGAACTCCATCATGATGTAGTGCGTGCCGAAGCACTCGCCGACGGACAGCACGCGCACCACATGGGGATGATCGAGGCGCTGCATCGCGCGTGCTTCGCGCTGGAAACGGCGCACATATTCTTCGTTTTTCGCGAGCCTTCCGGAGAGCAGTTTGATCGCCGCGACACGTCCATCGGGATGCGCTGCCCGGAAGACATCGCCCATCCCGCCGCTGCCCAGCCTTCCCTGGATGATGAAGCCCTCGACCTCGAGGGCGCGCTGGACGGAAGAGCTGGTCGAGCGGCGCAGTTCGCGCGCGTCTTCCTCCCGCAGGAATCCCAGATCCTGCAGGATGAAGTAGAGGCTATGTTCGATGCCGCGATCGGCGAGCGCTCGCTGTTCGGCGCGTGCGCGCGCGACCTGCTCAGGGGTCACATAGCCGCGTGCCAGAGCCAGCTGCACTAAACGTTCGTCGTGCATCGCTAGTCAGGCTAGCTGCGCGAGACGGTCTGCCATCAATCGGCGGCGATCGCACAGCTGCTGCTGGTGATCGTCTGTCGCGGCTTATATTTGGCCCATGACCAACGCTTCGACTTCCAGCACGCCCAATGCGTCCGATGCACCGGCGAACGCCACCAATCCTCCGCCGCCGTGGAAGCCGGAGCGGCATCGCTGGACATGGAAGGATCTGCTGACGGCGCCGATGCTCGCGTTCAAGCCGACCTGCATGGTTGTCTCGGCGCTCATGCTACTGGCTTTCGGCGGCCTCGCCGCATGGTTTGATCATCTCAGCCCTTCGCTTGGCGGCTGGTGGTGGCCGGTGTGGAGCGCTTTCATCCTGGTCGGTCTCGTCATCTACGGCATCGGCGCGACCTTGATTACGACTTACATGAAAGCCGACGCGCTCGATGACGAGTTCCTGTCATTGAAGGAAGCTGTGCAGCAGTGGCTGCCGCGTCTGCGATCGGCTGTCATCGTGCCTCTTTTTCTCGTGGTGCTGGTCGTCGGCGTTCATGGTTTGATGATCTGGTTGCCGATGTTCATCGCCTCGATTCCTTATGTCGGCAGCGCGCTGTATGCTCTTTTGTACCCCTTCGGCGTGATCGCTGCCATCTTCGCGATTCTCCTCTTGCTGGTCGCGCTGCTTGGATTGTTCGTCTTTCCGGCAGTCATCGCGGTCCGCAAGCACGGATGGTTCGATCATGTCGTCGACACCATCGAGGCGGTCGGCACCCGTCCGCACATCATCATCGCCAGCCTCGTGCTCTCGGGCGTCTTGATGTTGGTCGCCTTCGGCATCGGCATGGGAGCGATGGGTTATCTGCATGGGGCCGCGCGCGTGCTGCCGCGATGGAGCGAGCGGCAAGAGCTGAGCGAGCCAGCGCGCGCTGAGTGGCGAGCGATAGGGATCAGCAGCGAAGCCTTGTCATGGTTCTGGGGCCCGACCTACGGAGTCTCGCTGCCCCTATCTAAAGCCTCGGCGAACGATGAGCCCTACTATAAGTGGGGGACGGGGCTCTTGCTAGGTTCGTGGCAGACCCTCATTGGCGCTCTGATCCTCGGCTACTGTTTGAACTTATTCATCGCTGGCGGAACGCTGGCATACCTGCTCGTGCGCGAGGACGACTACTGGGACGATGAGAACCTCGAGGATCTAGACAAGTTGGCAAAAGAGCTCGAGGAAGAGGCGAAGCGCGAAGAGCAAGGACTGCCGTCACCGACGACCGCAGCCGCTACAGCGCCAAGCACTCCGCCGGCAGCGGGCGGGACGCCGCCGACTGCATGAGGAAGCGCTCAGCGGCGCAGGACGCGGCGCCGCTCAGCAGCCGCACGCGCGAGGGTCTCGAGCAGCGGTACCGTCTCGTTCCAGCCGAGGCAGGCATCGGTAATCGACTGCCCATAGCGCAGCGCCGTGCGCCCTGCCGGCGTGAGATCTTGACGACCTTCGCAGAGGTGGCTTTCGATCATCGCCCCGATGATCGCCTGTTCGCCGGCACCGATCTGTTCGGCGATCGCAGTCGCGACCATCGGTTGTCGATGCGGATCTTTCCCACTGTTGCCATGGCTGCAGTCGATCATGATGCGTTCTGGAAGCTGCGCTGCCTGCAAGGCAGCGCGGGCGCGCGCGACGTCGGCAGGAGAGTAGTTTGGACCCTGCAGGGCGCCGCGCAGGATGATGTGGGTGTCAGGGTTGCCGTGGGTCGCGACGATCGCGGCCAATCCCTGCTTGGTCACCGAGAGAAAGCGGTGCGGATGCGCCGCGCTGCGCATCGCATCGACGGCGATCTGCAGGTTGCCATCCGTGCCGTTCTTGAAACCGACAGCCATGCTGAGTCCGCTGGCGAGTTCGCGGTGTACCTGGCTCTCGGTCGTGCGCGCTCCAATCGCCCCCCAACTGACCAGATCGGCGATGAACTGCGGCGTGATCGGATCGAGGAACTCGCATCCCGCCGGCATTCCCATTTCGGCAAGATCGAGCAGCAAGCGGCGCGCGACCCGTAGGCCTTTGTTGATTCGAAAGCTACCATCGAGGTCGGGATCGTTGATCAAACCCTTCCAACCGATGGTAGTTCGCGGTTTCTCGAAGTAGACCCGCATCACCAGCAGGAGGTCATCGGCGAGACGACGGGCCTGTTCGCTCAGCCGCGATGCATATTCGCGCGCGGCATCCGGATCGTGAATCGAACAAGGGCCGACGACGACGAGCAGGCGGTCATCGATGTGATCAAGGATCTTCGCCACGGCGCTGCGCGTTCGCGCGACCGTCTCCGATGCCAGTTCACTGAGCGGCAGTTCCTCGAGCAAGATCGCGGGCGGCAAGAGGGGCGATAGGCTCGCGATGCGCAGGTCATCAGTACGATGAAGCATGTGGACTCTTGAGCACAGTAGATATTAGAAGCCGCTGTGATAACCGCCTAAAAGTTGTCGGCGAGAGCGTCAATGACGCTGTGGTCTCAGCGCCGTTTGTCAGTGCACAAGGAATGCAAGCGCCTCGGCATTGCAGTCGTTGCATGCCACATGCCTGTCATATCGGCGGACTCAACGATCAGGCTCGACGCTGCAGCGCGACAGCACACTCAACGCTGGCGTGAATAACCCAGCGACTCGACGAACTCCAAGGCGTTGCCGACCTTGCCTTCCTCGACGAAGACTTGCAGCCGCGCCGTTCCGTCGCGATCGTACTCGAGAATGACATTGTGGACGCCCGACACCTTAGAGATGCGCTCTTTGTCCTTGTAAGCTTGCGATTCGCTCACACCGGGCTTGACATAGTGCAGGACGATGGACCGCGGCGGATCACCGCAGCTTGACAGCAGCAAGCACGCTGCGAAGAGAGAGTACAGAATACGGCGCATGCGGCTTTTATAGTCGACCGACAGCAGAGGCAATCGCGATTGCATTCATCGGTTGTTGAATAGCATCGCCCCATGCTGGTGGACACTGGCGCTACGGCGAAGCCGGACGCGGAGCACCGCGAGGGAACCACCAGTAGCTAAGCTGCCGCGCGCCTGGGCGAAGCACAATCATGGAGGCTCAATGACCTCGGTGAACGCCCATTTTATGGCAGGTTTAAGCGACAGCGATCCCGAGATGGCAGCGATCATCGCTGCCGAAGGCGAACGGCAGCGTTCGACGATCGAGCTGATCGCCTCGGAAAACATGGTTTCGCGGGCGGTTCTGGAAGCGCAGGGATCGGTCCTGACCAACAAGTATGCCGAGGGTTATCCTGGGAAGCGGTATTATGGCGGATGCGCATGTGTCGATCGTGCCGAAGAACTCGCAATCCAGCGCGCGCAAGCGCTGTTTCGCACCGACTATGGCGTGAACGTGCAACCACACTCGGGTTCGCAGGCGAACATGGCGGCGTATTTGGCGGCCGGCTTGCAGAAGGGCGACCGGGTGCTCGGCATGAGCCTCGATCACGGCGGCCATCTCACGCATGGCCACAAGCTGAACTTCTCCGGGATGGACTACGAAGTGCGCAGCTACGGCGTCGACCGGAAGACGGAACGCATCGACCTGGATGAAGTTGCACGCATTGCGCGCGACTTTCGGCCTCGATTGATCATCGTCGGAGCCTCGAACTATTCACGGACTTTGGATTTCGCGGCATTCGCCGAGATCGCACATGAGGTCGGGGCGTTGCTGTTAGTCGACATGGCGCACATCGCTGGCTTGATTGCGGCTGAACTGCATCCGACTCCCTTCGGTCATGCTGATCTGGTGACGACGACGACGCACAAGACTCTGCGTGGTCCACGAGGCGGCATGATCTTCGCGCGCGATGCCGAGCTGCTCAAGCGAGTCAACAGCCGTGTTTTCCCCGGCATCCAGGGCGGGCCACTGATGCATGTGATCGCAGCGAAGGCTGTCGCTCTCGGCGAAGCCCTGCGTCCGGAGTTCCGCGAGTACATGCAGCGCGTGCAGCGCAGCGCGCAGGCGATGGCGAACGAGTTCATCCGTCTGGGATGGCGCGTCGTCTCTGGTGGCACTGATACGCATCTGTTCTCAGTCGATGTCATGAGCCACGGCTTGACTGGCAAGCAAGCAGAAGATCTCTTGCATCGTGTCGGCATTACGGTGAACAAGAATCTGATCCCGTTCGATACGCAGCCTGCGCAGCAGGGCAGCGGGATCCGGATCGGAACGCCGGCAGTCTGCAGCCGCGGTTTCGATGCAGACGACTGCGTTACTGTTGCGCGGCTCATCGATGCCGCCCTTCGCGGTCGCGATGATGCTGCCATGCTAGAGCGCGTGCGCCGTGATGTCGCTGCTCTGTGCGCGCGCTATCCGATTTATTGATTTCGTCGGTCTGACGGCTCGCGCCTGTCACCAACGATACGATATGCCGAGTCCTAGCAGCCCTTCTGCGCGCTGCTTGTTGTCGACAAAGTCCTGATTGCTGTGCCATGCTGCTGCCGCTTCCAACCACCATCGCCAGTGATTGCTGACATCCTGTTCATAGCGGCCATCGAGGGACAGACGATCCCAAGGGCGCCACGCGTATGTGCCGGATCCCGGAATTCCGACATCGCGGCGCGCTGTATTCGGATTTCCTGATTCGGCGTTGCGCATGCCATGACGCCGCCAACTCGCGACGATCGTCCATCGATCGTCGTCGTCTCCATGGGCTTGCATGAGCAGGCGCAGGCTCTGGCTGTTACCTCCATCGGGATGGGCGAGCGGGCTTTCGCCACAGCGCCAGGGATACAGGCTGTGGCTATATGCATAGCTCTCCGCGCGATACCACTCGAGAGCCACTCGCCAATCGCCATCGTCAGCCACATCCAGCCAATCGACCGTCACCGTCCAGATAGCGGAGGTCCAGCGTGCCTCTTGCGTCAACGTCGTATTCAGCCATTGACCAGGGACATGGGAGTTCTGGTCATC
>JANWWU010000002.1 GCA_025055595.1 Planctomycetota bacterium
TAGAGGCCCTGAATTGGGGCGGCTGGTAAGGGCGGGCTAAGGCGGCGGCCGAAAATCGGACATGAATGTCCAGATATCCAGAATTGGGGCCCCTGGCGCCGCTGGAGATTGGGCGAAGCCCCCCATCGAACCGATTTTTTATGCGCCCTGCCCTCGAGGCGGCGGCGCCGTGCGGCGCCTGGAGCGGCGGCGCTCATGGCCTGGCGCCTGAAGCGGCGCCCTGCGGCGGCCGGCCTGCGGCGCCTATGGCACGGCGCCTGAAAGCAAGCACTAACCGGCCGGCATTCCGCAGGCTGCGGCCTAGCAAGGCGGCGATGCACGGCGCAGGAAGGCAAGCGAGAGTATGCAGGAACGCTCCACGGCGTGTCACACGCCCTGGCATTATCTGCCGGCCGACGGGAAGGCAAGCGGCCGGCTGATGCCGGCCGGCAGCTGCTGTCGGCGCTGCTCATCCAGCGGCGCCCGGCCGGCGTGGGACTTGGCCTTGTTTTCTGGTGGCTGGCTTGGTGGCTGATTGTTGGCCATTTTGGCATTTAGTAGATAAACCCTTGTCACTTCTGGTGCCCAGGGGGGGACTCGAACCCCCAAGTCCGCGAGGACGGCGGTTTTTGAAACCGCTGCGTCTGCCAGTTCCGCCACCCGGGCGAGCCAGAAAACCTATGCCGGCGAGGCTGGCTGCAACCGCGCGTGCGCGGCCTGCAGCAGCTCGGCGAGCGGCGCCGGCAGCGGCAGCGCCAGCGCCGCGGCGCGCGCGGCGGCGCTCATCTTGCGCAGGGTCTTGGCGAGGATCTCGCAGAGCTTCGCGCGGTCGTACTCGGGGTGGGCGCGCGCGAAGTCGAGGGCCTCGCGCTCGAGGAACACCAGGCAGGCGGCGTCCTCGATCAGCTGGCCGTCGGGCTGCTTGAGGTCGCGCTTGGCGACCAGGCGCTCGAGGCGCTGGGCATCGGCCTCGGCGACCCCGGCGGCGCGGCACAGCGCGCCGGCGAGGGCCGCCTGGCGATGGTACTGCTCGCTGCGCCAGCGCAGGTAGCCGGCGCGGTCCATCGGGTAGGCCGCGCGCGGCAGCTCCCAGCGCGCGAGGTGCTGGGCGCGCGCCGCCAGCCGCAGCACGGGGTCGGCGTCGGGCCGCAGGCGCAGCACCCAGGCCTCCATCGCGTCGGCGTAGGCGAGCTCGGCCGGCCGGCCGTCGCGCTGCTCGGGATCGCGGGCGTGGACGGCATCGATCGCGGCGCGGGCGGCGGCGAGCGCGTGCTCGGTCGACATGCCGCGATCATCCGCCGGCCGGCGGCGCGTCAGCTGGCGGCGGCTGCAGGCTGCGCAGCTCCTCGGCGATCGCCTCGGCCTCGGCCGCGAGCAGGGCGGCGATCTCCTCGTAGGCCTCGTCGTCGCCGCCATAAGGATCGGGGACCCCGCCGTGCTCGGCGGCGACCACCGCCAGGCGCGCGGGCTCGACGCCCTGCGCGCGCAGGAAGGCGGCATGGCGGGGGGAGACCGCGTAGATGCGCGCGTAGCGCGCGAGGTCGAGGCCGGCCAGCGGCTGGCTGCGGTGCCCGCTGAGGTCGAGGCCGCGCCGCGCCAGGGCGCGCTGCGCGCCCTCGCTCGCCGGCTCGCCCGGCCAGGCGGCGACGCCGGCGCTCTCGACCAGGGCGGCGATCCCGCGCCGCTGCAGCGCGGCGGCCAGCAACGCCGCCAGCATCGGGCTGCGGCAGGTGTTGCCGGTGCAGACGCAGAGGACGCGGATCACGGCCGGCGCCGCGCCTCGCGCCGGCGACCGATGTCGCGCCGGCAGTGCTTGCCCGGAAACTGGATCGCGTCGCAGCCAGCGTAGGCGATCTGCCGGGCGTGCTCGAGATCGACGCCGCGGCCGACGACCGACAGCACGCGGCCGCCGGCGGTCACCAGCTGCCCGTCCTTGAGCGCGGTGCCGGCGTGGAAGACCAGGGCCCCGGCGGCCTCGGCCTCGGCGAGGCCGCTGATCGGCAGGCCGGTCGGAAACTTGCCGGGATAGCCGCCGCTGGCCAGGGTGACGCAGACCGCGGTCCGCGGATCCCAGGAGAGCTCGATGCGGTCGAGGCGGCCCTCGAGGGTGGCGAGCAGGACCTCGGCGAGGTCGCTGCTCAGCCGCGGCAGCAGGGTCTGGCACTCGGGGTCGCCGAAGCGGACATTGTACTCGATCACCTTGGGGCCGGAGTCGGTGATCATCAGCCCGAGGTAGAGCAGGCCGACGTAGGGCCGGCCCTCATGGACGAGGCCGGCCATCGTCGGCACGAGGATGCGGCGGACGATCTCATCCATCGCCGGCCCGCTGACCAGGCCGGGCACCGGCGAGAAGGCGCCCATCCCGCCGGTGTTCGGGCCCTCGTCGCCATCGAAGACCTGCTTGTGGTCCTGCGCGAGATCGAGCAGCACCGCATTGTGCCCATCGCAGAAGGCGAAGACCGAGATCTCCTCGCCGCGCAGCACTTCCTCGACGACGACGCGGGCCCCGGCCTCGCGGCCGAACTCGTGCTTCTCCATGATGCGGATCACGGCCTCGATCGCCTGCTCGCTGTGGCGCGCGACGGTGACGCCCTTGCCGGCGGCCAGGCCGTCGGCCTTGACGACGCAGGGGCCGGCGAGCTCGCGGATGTAGGCGATCGCGTCCTGGCTGGCGCTGAAGGTGCGGAAGCGCGCGGTCGGGATGTTGTGGCGGCGCAGGAACTCCTTGGCCTCGGCCTTCGAGGCCTCGAGGCGGGCGGCGGCGCGGCTCGGACCCCAGCAGCGCAGGCCGCGGCTCTGGAAGAGATCGACGATGCCGAGCGCCAGCGGCAGCTCGGGGCCGACGACGGTCAGCTCGATGCGCTGCTCGGCGGCGAAGCGCGCCAGGCCCTCGAGGTCGTCGGCCCGGATCGGCACATTGGTCGCGATCGACGCCGTGCCGGGATTGCCGGGGGCGACGAAGAGCTTGCGGACCAGCGGACTCTGCGCGAGCTTCCAGGCGAGCGCGTGCTCGCGCCCGCCGCTGCCGACGACCAGGACCTGCATGCGGCCTCCGCCGCCGACTGTGGCGCGGCGCCCTGCCCGGCAAGGCGCTTAGAACAGGCGGTTGAGGCCGTTGAGCGCGGCGACGCGGTAGGCCTCGGCCATCGTCGGGTAGTTGAAGGTGTGGTTGACGAACCAGCGGACGGTGTTGTGCGGCGGCGGCTGGGTCATCACCGCCTGGCCGATGTGGATGATCTCGGTCGCCTGATAGCCGAAGCAGTGGATGCCGAGGATCTCCAGGGTCTGGCGGTGGAAGAGGATCTTCAGCATGCCGACGGTCTGGCCGACGATCTGGGCCCGCGCCAGGCTGCGGAACAGCGCGTGGCCGACCTCGTAGGGCACCTTGGCGGCGGTCAGCTCGCGCTCGGTCTTGCCGACCGAGCTGATCTCGGGGCTGGTGTAGATGCCGGTCGGCACCTCGCGGCCGAGGCGCTGGTCGTAGTCCGGCAGCGCCAGCAGGGCGCAGATCGCCGCCCGCCCCTGGTCATAGGCGGCGCTGGCCAGCGCCGGCGGTCCGATGACGTCGCCGACGGCGAGCACCGAGGGCACGGCGGTGCGGAAGCGCTCGTCGACGCTCAGCCAGCCGCGCGCATGCGGCTGCAGGCCGATGCGCTCGAGGCCGAGGTCCTCGGTGTTGCCGGTGCGGCCGTTGGCCCACAGCAGGTAGTCGGTGAACAGCTGTTTGCCGCTCGCCAGGTGGAGGACGACGCCGTCGTCGCGCGGCTCGACGCGCTCGGCGCTCTCGTTGTGCCGCACCAGGCAGCCCTGGTCGCGCAGGTGGTAGGCGAGGGCGTCGACGATCTCGTCGTCGAGGTACGACAGCAGGCGATCGCGGGTGTTGACGAGGTTGACCTTGACGCCGAGGTTGCGGAACATCGAGGCGTACTCGCAGCCGACGACGCCGGCGCCGTAGATCGTCAGCGAGCGCGGAGTCTCGGGCAGGTCGAGGATCGTGTCGCTGTCGCGGATGCGCGGGTGGGTGAAGTCGACCTCGGGCGGGTGGTGGGGTCGGCTGCCGGTGGCGATGACGATCGTTTCGGCGCGGTGCAGCTCGCGGCCGCCGTGGCGGTCGATGACTTCGAGGGTATGGGGGTCGAGGAAGCGCGCCTGGCCGTAGTGCACGGCGACCTGGTTGCGCTCGTAGAAGTCGGCGCGCATCGCGACCTGCTTGCGGATCACCTGCGTCGCCGCGGCGCGCAGCTGCGGGATCGAGACCGGGGACGCGCCGAGGGCCCGCGCCAGCGGGCTGCTGCGCTGCGCCGCCCACTGGAAGATCGCCTGGCGCAGGGCCTTGCTCGGGATCGTTCCCCAGTGCGTGCAGCCGCCGCCGACCTCGTGGTGGCGCTCGATCACCGCGACGCGCAGCCCGCTCTTGGCGGCCTGCATCGCCGCGCCCTCGCCGCCCGGGCCGCTGCCGATGACCAGCACGTCGTAGTCGCTCATGCCGCCACTATGCGCCTGCGGCGCGCGCGACGAGCCGCGAGGCGCGCGAGCTAGGCGCCCTTGTACCGGCGGCGGGATGGCGAGCGTGCGCGCGTGCGCCTCGCCGACGCCCTCACCCTCTCCCGCCTGGTCATCGCGCCGCTGGCCGCCGCCGCCTACCTCTGGCTGCCAGCGCCCGCCTGCTGGTGGGTTCCGCTGGCCTTGTGCGCTGCGGCCGAGCTCAGCGACTGGCTCGATGGGCGGATCGCGCGGGCGCGTGGCGAGGTCAGCGAGTTCGGGCAGCTCGCCGATCCCTTCTGCGACGCCTTCTACCGCATGGCGCTGTGCATGGCCCTGGTCCTGCCGGCCGGGGGCCGCGGCGTGGCCGTCGGCGCCGAAGCCGCCGCCGACCAGTGGCAGCCGGTGTATGCGGTGGCCGACGCCGCCGGCCAGCTGCAGCTCGGCGCCGGCCTGCTGCCCTGGCTGCCGGTGGCGCTGATGGTGCTGCGCGAGCTGGCGCAGGGCGCGCTGCGCAGCCTGTGCGCGGCGCGCGGCCTGGTGCTGGCGGCGCGCTGGAGCGGCAAGGCCAAAGCCTGGGTGCAGGGCGCCCTGCTCATCGCCGCCCTGGCCCTGGCGGCACTCAGCGCCGGCGACCCGGTGATCCTCGTGCCGTGCGCGCTCGGCGCCTGGGCGGCGGCGGCGCTCAGCGTCGCCTCCTTCGTCGAGTATCTCTGGGTGCACCGCCGCGCGCTGGCCGAGGCCGTGCGCTGATCCGCCGCGCTTGCGGCAGGACGCACTGCGCAAGGATAAAGCCGTGATCCGCGCGCTCCGCCTGCTCGTGCTGGGCTGCGTGCTCGCCACCGCGGCGGCCGGCGAGGCGCTCCCCGGCCCGCTCGCCGAGGCCGAAGCGCTGATCATCGTCCGCGACGGCCGCTGGCTCGAGCGGATGGCGATGCGGATGGCGGCGGCCAGCGGCGCCGATCCGATCGCCGTGCGCGGCGAGCTCGCGCTGCGCCTCTTTCGCTGCCGCGGCCTCGAGGGCCTCGACCTCGGGCGTCCGGCGCTGATCGCCTGGCGCCGCGGCGCCGCGCCCTTCCTCGCCATCCTGCCGGTGCGCGAGCGCGCGACCCTGCTGCGCCAGTTCGGCGCGGTGGGCAGCGACGAGCCGCCGCTGGTGCGCACCGGCGAGCGCGAGGGGACCGTGATCTTCCGCCAGAACCAGGGCGGCAGCGAGTGGGAGTACCGCCTGTTCGTCGCCCGCGGCACGGCCTTCGTCGCGCGCAGCGTCGAGGAGTGCCGGCGCCTCGCCGAGGGCCTGGGCCCGGGCTTCGCGGGCGAGGGTCCGCCGCTCGAGCTGCGGGCGCAGCGCCTCGAGGCCTTGGCCCGCGTCGTGCCGCTGGCCGACCTCTCCTGGCCCTTCCAGCCGCTGCCGACGGCCGGGATCGCGGCGCTGCGCCCGCTGCTTGGCGAGCTCGCGCAAAGCTGGCGGCAGGACATCGCCGCCGCGCGGCTGCTGGTCGACGGCGACGAGCAGGGCCTGCTGCGCTGGGAGCTGACGCTGACGGCGCGGCCGGGCAGCGAGCTCGCGCTGTGGCTGCAGGCGCAGCGGCCGAGCAGCGAGCGGCTGCCGAGCCAGCTGTTCGCTGCGTCCAGCGCGCTGGTCGTCGGCGGCCGGCTCACCTTCCACGGCCAGCTCGAGCGCTGGCTGGTCGGCCGCGGACCGCAGGTGCGCGCCCTCGCCGCCGCGCCCTGGGACCAAGCGGTGGAGGACGCCTACCGCACGCTTGGCGCGCTCGCCGAGCGCTGCGGGGCCCTGGCCCTGCTGCTCGAGCGGCGCGGCGCCGCCCCGCCGTGGCGGATCGCCGTCGTCGAGCACCCGCGCGCGGCCGAGTTCGCCCACGCCTGGGCCAAGGTGCTCGCTGCGCTGAGCGGCGGCGCCCTCGCGGTCGAGGGCTCCGGCGAGCGTCCGCTGTTTCGCGTCGGCGCGCAGTGGCTGGCGGCGACCGCGCGCCATGTCGTGCACCTCGAAGGCGGCGAACCGAGCGCGGTGCCGGCCCTGCTCGAGGAGCTGGCGGCGCGGCTCGAGCAGCGCGGGCGCGTCGATGGCGAGGCCGCCCTGCTCAGCGCGCGCGGCGACCTGGTCCGCTGCCTGGCGACGCCGCCGGCCGAGGGCGCGGCCCCGTTCGTCGCCAGCATCCAGGTCGCGGGGGCGCAGCAGCTGATCGCGCGCGGCGAACTGCCGCTGATCGAGCTGCTGCGGGCCTGGGGTCGCGGTGCGCGGGATGAACGGGAGCCCTGAGGGCGTTCTCGTCCTCGGCTTCGGCGGCCCGAGTCCAGGCTGCTGCGGGCGCCGCGCCGACTGCGCGCGCCAGCCCGGGGTCGAGGCGCGCTGCTTCGTCTCCGGGATCCTCGGCGACCGCGCGGAGCAGGCGGCGCGCATCGAGGCGGTCGTCGCCCACTACGAGCGGCTCGGCGGCTACAGCCCCTACAATCGCCTGGCCGCCGCGCAGTGCGCGGCCCTCGCGCGCGAGCTGCAGCGGCGCGGGCGGGCGGCGCGCTGCGCGCTCGGCCTGCGCCACTGGTCGCCGTGGATCGGCGAGGCCTGCGCCCAGCTCGCCGGCTGCGCGCGGGTCGCGGCGCTGATCCTCGCTCCGCACGCCCAGGGACCGCTGGCCGAGGCCTATGCGCGGGCCGTCACGCTGCCCGTGCGCTGGGCCGAGCCCTGGCATCTGCACCCCGGCTTCATCGCGGCCTGGGCCGAGCGCTGCCAAGAAGCGCTGCTTGGGGGCGAGCCCGCGCTGTGGGAGGGCGCCGCGCTGCTGTGCACCGCCCACGCGCTGCCGCGTGCCGTCGCCCGCGCCGCGCGCTACGAGGAGCTCGTCGCCGAGAGCGCGCGCGCCCTCGCCGCGGCGCTCGGCGGGCGGCCCTGCCGCATCGCCTACCAGAGCGCGCCGGAGGCCCCGAGCACGCCGTGGACCGAGCCGCTGCTCGCGCCAGCGCTCGCCGAGCTCGCCGCCGCCGGCGCGCGCGCCGTCGTGCTGGCGCCGCTCGGCTTCCTCGTCGATCACCTCGAGGTGCTCTACGATCTCGACATCGCGGCGCAGGAGACGGCGCGCGCCCTCGGCCTCCGCCTGCGGCGCGCGAGCACCCCTGGCGAGCATCCCGGCCTGATCTGCGCGCTCGCCGACGCCGTCGAGGAGGCCCTGGACCGCCCCGGCTGACAGCTTGCCGGCGCCCCGCCCGCCCTACCGTCGCCGCCGATGCCACTGGCCGGCCGGCATGTGATCAGCGTCGCCGACTTCACGCGCGACGAGATCCTGCACCTGCTCGACACCGCGGCGGCGATCGCGCAGGGCCCGCGCCGCGAGCTGCTCGCCGGCAAGATCATGGCGACGCTGTTCTTCGAGCCGAGCACCCGCACCCGGCTGTCGTTCGAGGCGGCGATGCTCAGCCTCGGCGGGCGCGTCCTCGGCTTCAGCGATCCCGGCAGCAGCTCGGCGCGTAAGGGCGAGAGCCTGGCCGACACCATCCGCATGGTCGAGCGCTACGCCGATGTCATCGTCATGCGCCACCCGCGCGACGGCGCGGCACGCCTCGCCGCCGAGGTGTCGCGGGTGCCGGTGATCAACGGCGGCGATGGCGCGAACCAGCACCCGACCCAGACCTTCCTCGACCTGTACACGATCGCCGAGCTGTTCCCGGAGCTGCGCGCCGGGCGGTGCATCACCGTCTGCTTCGCCGGCGACCTGCGCTACGGCCGCACCGTGCACAGCCTGCTGCATGCGCTCTGCCACTTCGCCTGCCGCATCCTGACCGTCGCGCCGCGCGGCCTGGAGCTGCCCGAGCAGTATGTCGCCGAGGCGCGCGCCCACGGCATCGCCGTCGAGGCCGTGCCGAGCCTCCACGAAGCGATCGCGTCAAGCGACGTCCTGTACATGACGCGGCTGCAGGAGGAGCGCTTCCCCGATCCGGTCGAGTTCGAGCACATCAAGGCGAGCTACCGCATCACGGCGGCGATGCTCGCGGCGGCGCCGCCGCGCCTGCGCATCCTGCACCCGCTGCCGCGGGTCGGCGAGATCGCGACCGATGTCGACGCGACGCTGCACGCCCACTACTTCGCGCAGGCCGCCAACGGCGTGCCGGTGCGTCAGGCGCTGCTCGCCCTGGTCCTGGGAGCCCTGCGATGAGCGAGAGCGCGCCACGCATCCGCCATGTCGAGGCGATCGCCGAGGGCACGGTGATCGACCACATCCCGCCGGCGGCGACGCTCAAGGTCGCGCAGCTGCTCAGCGGCGCGGCCGATCAGGTGTTCATCGGCATCAACCTGCGCAGCGAGCGGCTCGGCCGCAAGGGCGTGGTCAAGATCGCCGGCCGCGAGCTCGACCAGCGCGCGCTGTCCTCGCTCGCGCTGATCGCGCCCGGGGCGACGGTGTCGATCATCCGCGACTACCGCGTGGTCCGCAAGTTCGCCGTGCCGCTCCCCGAGCGCTTCGAGCAGGTCGCGCGCTGCGCCAACGCCAACTGCATCACCAACCACGAGCAGTGGCCGACGCGCTTCGTCGTCGTCGGCGAGCGGCCGCTGCGCGTGCGCTGCTGGTACTGCGAACGCGCCTTCCCGGCCAGCGAGCTCGCCCTGCTCTAGCCGTCGGCGACGCTGGCGAGGAAGCCCTTGAGGTAGCGGGTCTCGGGCGCGGCGGCCAGCCAGGGATGGTCGGGCGGCTGGTCGAAGAGCGCCTCGCAGCGCAGCCAGCGACCGAGCTCGGCGGCGGCCGAGACCGCGGAAGCGAGCAGCTCTTCCAGCGCGATGTGCGAGGAGCAGGACCAGGAGGCGAGGCGGCCGCCGACCGGCAGCAGGCGCAGGGCCTGCAGGTGCAGGTCGCGGTAGCCGCGCAGGGCCCCGGCGCGCTGCGCGCGGCTGCGCGCGAAGGACGGGGGATCGAGGATGATCAGGTCGTAGCGCGCGCCACGCGCGTGCTCGGCGCGCAGCCAGGCGAAGACATCGGCGCGTTCGGTCGCGAGGTCGAGTCCGAGGCGGGCGGCCGCGGCGCGCGCATCGGCCAGGCCGGCCGCCGAGCTGTCGACGGCGACGGCGCTCGCCGCCCCGGCCAGCAGCTGATGCAGCGCGAAGCCGCCGCGGTGGGCGAAGAGATCGGCGACCCGGCCGCCGCGCGGCGCCCAGGCCATCAGCGCCAGCTGCGCCGGGATCTGGTCGAGGTAGGCGCCGGTCTTGTGCGCGTCGGCGAGATCGAGGTCGAGCTCGACCAGGCCGAGGCGGACGCGCCAGCGCGTTTCCTGCGGCCCGTGCCACAGGCGCTGCCGCGGCTCCAGGCCCTCGGCCTGCCGTCCGTGGCCGTCGCTGCGCTCGAGGATCTGCGCCGGCTCGAGCGCGCGACGCAGCCAGTCGACGAGCGCCGGCAGCCGCCGCTCCATCGCGCTGGTCAGCGCCTGGACGACGAGGCAGGGGCCGTAGCGGTCGACGATCAGCCCCGGCAGCAGGTCGCCTTCGCTGTTGACCAGGCGCAGCGCCGCGCGCTCCGGCCACAGGGCCTGGCGGCGCGCCAGCGCCGACGCCAGGCGCGCCGCGAGGAACTGCTCGTCGAGGGGGCCTTCGTCGCGGCGGCACAGCCGCACCGCGATCTGGCTGCGCGCCGAGGCGAAGCCGCAGCCGACGAGGCGGCCGCCGCGGTCGTGCACGGCGACGGCCTCGCCGTCGGGCAGCGCGGCGAGGTCTTCCGGCGCCAGCTCGCTGCGGAACACCCAGGGATGGCCGGCGAGGCAGCGATGGGTCTGGCGCGGAGCGAGGCGGAGCCGCAGCACGGCTAGGCGGGCAGCGCGCCGAGATACGGCAGATGGCGCCAGCGTCCGCCGTGATCGAGGCCGTAGCCGACGACGAAGCGCGGCGGGATGGTGAAGCCGACGAGGTCGGCGCGCGCCAGGCCCGCGGGGTGGCGGCGCGCCGGCTTGTCGAGCAGCACGCAGGTGACGAGGCGCGCCGCGCCGGCCTCGCGCAACGCGCGCTGCACGCAGGCCAGCGTCAGGCCGGTGTCGAGGATGTCGTCGATGACCAGCACGGTCCGCCCGCGCAGCGGCGGCAGCTCGCCGACGACGCGCGGGACGCCTTGCGGCGCGGTGCCCTGCCCATAGCTGGCGACGCGCAGGGAGGCGACCGTCAGCTGCGGCAGCGGACAGTGGCGCAGGAGGTCGGCCGCGAACACCGCCGCGCCATCGAGGATGATCAGCGCCAGCGGTTCGCGCTCCGCGGCGAGCTGCGCCGCGCAGGCCGCGCCGAGCGCGGCGACGCGGCGCGCCAGCTGCGCGGCGGTGATCAGCGGCTGCGGCCAGCAGGCCCCGCTCATTCCGGGGGCAGGCCCTCGAAGGCCGGGGCCTGGGCCGGGGCCTCCGAGGGCAGGGCCGGGGTCTCCGAAGGCGCAGCCGGGGCCGCGGGCTGGGGCTCCGCGGGGGGCCAAGGCTCGGTCGGCGCCGCCGGCGCGGGCTCGCTGACGGGGGCGGGTTCCTGCGCTGTCGGCTGCGGGCTGCCGGAGCCGAAGGCCGACCAGAGGTCGGCGTCGCTGGCTGCCGGCGCGCTCGCCGCCGGCGCGGGCTCGGGTCCCGCGCTGGCAGCGTCGCTTGCAGGTTCGGCTTCCTGCGCGGGCGGCGCTGTCGGCTGCGGGCTGCCGGAGCCGAAGGCCGACCAGAGGTCGGCGTCGCTGGCTGCTGGCGCGCTCGCCGCCGGCGCGGGCTCGCTGGCGGGCGCGGGTTCGCTCGCGGGTACGGGCTCGGCGCTCGGCAGGGGGTAGGCGAGCATCGGTTCCTCGCCGCCAGCGGCTGCCGGTGCCTCCGCGCGTGCCGGGTCCGCAGGCGCCGCGGCCGGTGGTGCCAGCGCCGGATCGACGCGCTGGATCGCCAGCTCCTCGTCGGGCCAGCCGGCGACGGGCAGGCCGATGCACGCCAGCGAGCGCGCGGCAGCGGCGAGATCGCGCACCGCCAGCTCGTACTGCTCGGCCTCATGGTCGCTGAGCGCTCCGGCCTGCTGCGCGGCTTGGTCGAGCTCGTGCCGCGCGGCCAACAGCTCCGCGCTCGGCGCGGCGCTCAGCTCGCCGGCCATCAGCTCCTTTTCCAGGCGCGCCAGCAGGCGCTGCGCGCGGCGGATCGCCGGCTCCAGGCGATTGCTCGGGCGGTAGGGGATATCGTGGGTAATGCCGGGCGGCATCGCCGCCAGCAGGGCCTGGGAGCTCGGCGACAGCAGCGCGGGTTCGCCGGCCGCAAGCAGGGCCGGCACGGCAGCGATCCACCAGCGGGCCATAGGGTCTCCTAGAGGTCCCATTTTCATGCGCTGTGCGGTAGCGGCAAGGGCACGGCGTCGGCGGGCGGGCGCGCTGTCTCAGTGCCGGCAGCGAACGGCTGGCGAGTCGGATCGTTCCATCTGGCATGGGGATGGCCTGCCCTAGGATGGCGTTCGGGCCGGCGGTGAGCGAGCAGGGCGCGGAGCGCGCGGACGAGGCCGCGGAGGACCTCGCGCTGATGGCGCGGGTGCGCGATGGCGACCGCGAGGCGCTGGTCGCCATCGTCCGCCGCTACCAGGACGAGCTGATCGGCTTCTTCTATCACCTGTGCGGCGACCAGCTGCGCAGCGAGGAGCTGGCGCAGGACGTCTTCGTCCGCGTGTACGCCGCGCGCACGCGCTGGCAGCCGACGGCGCGACTGCGCACCTGGCTGTACCGCATCGCCCACAACCTGTGGATCGACCAGCTGCGCCGGCAGCGCCCCCTGCTCAGCCTCGATGCCGAGCGCGCCAGCGATGGCCAGCGCTGGCACGAGGTGCTGGCGGCGGCGCCGGCGCGCGAGGCCCCCGACGAGGAGCATCGCCGCTACCTGCGCCAGCGCGTGCAGGCGGCGCTCGCCGCCCTGCCGGCCGGACAACGCGAGGTCTTCGTCCTCGCCTGCGACCAGGGCCTGCCCTACCGCGACATCGCCGAGATCCTCGGCATCCCCGAGGGGACGGTGAAATCGCGGATGCACCATGCGGTGCGCGCGCTGCGCGACCGGCTGGCCGACCTCTTGGAGGACGAGGCATGAACGAGGATCCGCTGCTGGCAGCGGTGCAGCGCGGGGATCCCCGCTGTCCCGACGGCCGGGCCCTGGCGCGCCTCGGGGCCCTGGTGCGCGCCGATCGTCCGCGCAGCGTCGACCTCTGTGCGCGGGTGCGCGCGGCCCTGCCGGCCGACGACCACGCTTTGGCCGGCCTCGATCCGTGGGGGAAGACACCGCCGCCGCCGCTGTGGGCGCGCCGCGGCCGCGCCTCCGCGCCGCGCGCGCGGCGCCTCGCTGCGATCTGGTCGGCGCTCAGCGGCCCCGGCCCGCGCTGGCACCTGCCGCTCTGGCTGTGCCTGGCGCTGCTCGCGGTCCTCGCCGTCGTCCTCCTCCTGTTCGGCGCGCTCCAGCGCGCCGCGCCGCCGGCGCCCTAGTCGGCAGCGGCGCGCTTGCGGACGGTGAAGCAGACGACATTGCCCGCGTCATTGTAGATCAGGCTGTCGGCCATCTGCAGGATCAGCTTGAAGCCGAGGCCGCCGTAGCCGCCGGCCTGGTAGCGCTCGCGCGCCGCGGTCGCCGCGTCCTTGCTGCGCGCCTTGGCGAGCACCGCGCGGTGGTCGAAGCCCGGCCCCTGATCCTCGATCGTCAGCTGCACGCGCTCGCCGAGATCGCGCCAGCGCAGGGTGATGAACTTGCTCTCGTCGTACTTGTGGCCGTGGCGATGGGCGTTGAGGATCAGCTCCTTGGTGCAGGTCATGAAGGCGTCGATCTGCTGCTCGTCCATGTCCAGGCCCTTGACCAGCCGCGCGAGGAACACCTGGGCCTGGTCGATGAAGCGGTCCTTGCTCGGGATGACGAAGTTGATCGCGCGCTTGAGCGTCGGATCCTTCTGCACGAGGTAGAACAGATCCTCTTTCGCGAAATCGTAGATTTCGCCGGGATCCTGCTCGAGTTCGGAGAGCAAGGTGTCGAGCGAGAGGTTGGGGTGGCTGATCTGGGTGTCGTCGATGACGAGCAGGCGCAGGGGGCCGATCACCAGCTCGTCGCGGTGGCGCAAGGCGTGCCGCGCGACGGGACGGCCGTTGACGACGAGGGGGGCGCCGGCGCTCGCCGCCTCCACCCACAGCAGACCCTGATCCTGGACGAAGCGCGCGTGTTGCGGCAGCAGCGCGGGGTGCTGGGCGCGCAGCGTGCAACCTGCGGCGCTGCCGACGGTGAACCCGCTTTTGAGCGGGATCGTCTTGCCCTTGGCCGCCGTATTCAGCACCTCGAGCTTCAGCATGGGTCCGATGATGGATTCGATGCCGAATGCGCAAGGCGCCGCGCTGCGCGCAGCTTCGCGCTTGTGCCGCGCGGCGCGCGCTGATGAAGCACCAATTCATGAGCCAACGCACGCTGTACGACAAGGTGTGGGAGCGGCACGCGGTGCGCACGCTGCCCTCGGGGCAGACGCAGCTGTTCATCGGCCTGCACCTGATCCATGAAGTGACCAGCCCGCAGGCCTTCGCCTGGCTGCGCGAGCGCGGGCTGCGCGTCGCCTTCCCCGAGCGCACGCTGGCGACCGTCGATCACATCGTGCCGACCGACGACCAGTCGCGGCCCTACCGCGATCCGCTGGCCGAGGAGATGCTGCAGGCGATCGAGCGCAACTGCCGCGAGTTCGGCATCCGCCTCTACCAGCCGGGCTCGGGCAAGCAGGGCGTCGTCCACATCATCGCGCCCGAGCAGGGCCTGACCCAGCCGGGGATGACGATCGCCTGCGGCGACAGCCACACCGCGACGCACGGGGCCTTCGGCGCGATCGCCTTCGGCATCGGTACCTCGCAGGTGCGCGATGTGTTGGCGACCCAGAGCCTGGCGCTGTCGCGGCTCAAGGTGCGACGCATCGAGGTCCGCGGCGCCCTGGCGCGCGGCGTCACCGCCAAGGACCTCATCCTGCACATCCTGCGCGTGCTGACGGCCAAGGGCGGCGTCGGCTACGCCTACGAGTTCGCCGGCGAGGCCATCCATCGGCTGTCGATGGAGGAGCGGATGACGGTCTGCAACATGGCGATCGAGGGCGGGGCGCGCTGCGGCTACGTCAATCCCGACGCGATCACCTACGACTACCTGCGCGGCCGCGAGCATGCGCCGCAGGGCGAGGCCTTCGCGCGCGCCGTGCAGGACTGGTCGGCGATCGCCTCCGATCCCGACGCCGCATACGACGACCGCCGGGTGTTCGATGCCGGCGCGCTCGAGCCGATGATCACCTGGGGGATCAGCCCCGACCAGGGGATCGGCGTCAGCGAGCCGGTGCCGCCGCCCGAGGCCTTCCCCGAGCACGAGCGCGCCGGCGTCGCCGAGGCCTATGCGTACATGGGCGTGCGGCCAGGGCAGCGGCTGCTCGGGCTGCCGATCGATGTCGCGTTCATCGGCAGCTGCACCAATGGCCGGCTCAGCGACCTGCGCGCCGCCGCCGAGGTCGTCCGCCGCCACGGCGGGCGCGTCAAGCCCGGCGTCAAGGCCTTCATCGTCCCGGGCTCGGAGGCGGTGAAGCGGGCCGCCGAGGCCGAGGGCCTGCACGAGCTCTTCCTCGCGCACGGCTTCGAGTGGCGCGCCGCCGGCTGCAGCATGTGCCTGGCGATGAACCCCGATCGCCTGGTCGGCCGCCAGCTGGCGATCAGCACGAGCAACCGCAACTTCAAGGGCCGCCAGGGCTCGCCAGAGGGCCGTACGATCCTCGCCAGCCCGCCGATGGTCGCGCTCGCCGCCCTGGAGGGGGCGGTCAGCGATGTCCGCCAGCTTCTGCACTCGAGCAGCCATGCCGAACCGCATCCTTGAAGTCAGCGGCCGCGCCGTGCCGGTGCGCGGCAACGACATCGACACCGATCGCATCATCCCCGCGCGCTTCCTGCGCTGCGTCACCTTCGACGGCCTGGGCCAGCACGCCTTCGCCGACGACCGCGCGCAGCGCCGCGCCCAGGGCGGCCTGCATCCCTTCGACGACCCGCGCTTCGCCGGCGCGAGCATCCTGCTGGCCAACGCCAACTTCGGCTGCGGCTCGTCGCGCGAGCATGCGCCGCAGGCGCTGGCGCGCTGGGGGATCAGGGCGATCGTCGCCGTCAGCTACTCCGAGATCTTCCACGGCAACTGCGTCGCGATCGGGGTGCCGGCGGTCCGCGTCTCGCAGCTGGACAGCGAGCGCCTGCAAGACCTCGCCGAGCGCGCGCCGACGCTGACGTTCACCGTCGATCTCGAGCGCCTCGAGGTGCGGGCGAGCGACGGCACGAGCGTGCCCTGCCAGCTCGCCGAGGGTCCGCGGCGCCAGTTCCTCAGCGGCTCCTGGGACGCGCTCGGCGAGCTGCTCGAGGGCCTGCCCGCGGTGCGCGCGCGCGCCGCGCAGCTGCCCTACCTGCGCGGCTTCGCCTGATCAGGAGGCCGTGAGGTCGAGCAGCACCTTGCCGCCGCGGCCGCGGCGCGCGGCGTGGGCGAGCGCGGCATGGATGGCATCGAGCGGATAGACGGCGGCGACCGGCAGCCGCAGCTGCCCGGCGCGCACGAGGTCGGCGAGCTCGCCGAGCATCCGCTGGACGAGGTCGCGCGGGGCGCGGCCATACCAGCGGCTGAGCCAGAACCCGTGGCAGCGCAGCTCGCCGAAGATCAGCGGCCCGTTGGGCAGCGCCAGGGGAGCCCGCGCCAGCGCGCCGACGGTGACCAGCACGCCGTCCTCGGCGAGGCCGCGGGCGAGCAGCGCCGCGCTGTCGCCGCCGAGGAGGTTGAGCGCCAGGCGTGCGCCGAGCTCGCGCAGCGGCCGCGCGCTGTCGCGCTCGCTCAGCAGCGCGCGATCGAGGTGCGGAGCCTCGGCCGGGTCGCGCACCAGGCCGGCGACGCGCAGGCCCCGGGCGTGGCACAGGGCGGTCAGCGACCGCGCCAGTGCGGAGGCCGGGGCATTGACCAGGACCCAGGACCCGGGCTCGAGCAGCGCGCGGTATTCGTGCAGCACCGCCCAGGCGGTGGCGGGGTTGACCGAGAGCTGGGCCGCCTGCTCGAGCGGCAGGTCGCCGGGGATCGGCAGACAGCGCGCGGCCTCGACGCAGACCCACTCGCTCCAGCAGCCGCCGAGCGGCCGGACGCGCAGCCCTGCCGGCAAAGCGTCGCCGGCGACCACCTCGCCGACGCCTTCGTTGCCGATGATCGCCGGCAACGCCGGCAGCCGGCCGTAGCTGCCCTCGATGACATTGAGATCGGCGGGGTGGATGACGGCGCGCTGCATCCGCACCAGCACTGCGCCGCGGCCCGGCTCGGGGATCGGCAGGTCCTCGACGCGCACGCCCTGCGCGGCATCGCCGAAGGCGTGCAGGCGCACCGCCCGCGTCGTCGGCATCTCAGGTCAGCGGGGGAGCGAGCTGGCCGCCCGCGGCCGGGGTGGCGAGCTCGCCGGAGTCGTGCAGGGAAGCGATCGGCGCGTTCGCTTCGTTGGGGAAGAGCCGCTGCAGGTAGCGCTGCAGCTTCTCGTTGGTCGGGCCGTAGCCGCCGTCGTACATGTAGTGCTCGAGGTCCTGGCCGAACTCGCGCGCCGTCTGGTAGCGATCGGCGGGATTGACCGCGAGCGCGCGCATCATGATCTGCTCCAGCCGCTCCGGGATGTGCGGATTGAGGCGCCGCGGCGGCTTGATCGAGTAGTTGTCCATCTTGTCGACCAGGTCGTCGATGTCGTTGACATTGTAGACCACGGTGTTGGTCAGCAGCTCGTACATGACGAGGCCGAGCGAGAAGATGTCGCTCTGGCGCGTCGTGCCCTGGAACTTCGCCTGCTCCGGGCTCATGTACGGCAGCTTGCCCATGATCACTTCCCCCTCGTCGGGCGTGCGCATGACGACGGCCTTGGCGATGCCGAAGTCGGTCAGCTTCACCACCCCGCCGAAGGTCAGGATGATGTTGGAGGGCGTGACATCGCGATGGACGATGTTCAGCGGCTGGCCGCGCATGTCGCGCGCTTCGTGCGCGTAGTGCAGGGCGCGGCAGACCCGGCTGATGATGAAGGCGCCGATCTCGACATTCGAGACCTTGTGCATCTCCTTGTGGGCGCGGATGAAGTCGGCGAGGTTCTTGCCGTGGGCGTACTCCATCACGATGTAGTAGATGCCCTTGATCTGGCCGAGCTGATAGACCTGCAGGACGTTCTCGTGGATCAGGTCGGCGACCAGCTTGGCCTCGCCGACGAAGAGATCGATGTTCTCCTGGTTCTTCAGGCACTCCTTCTTGATCGTCTTGATCGCGACGAGCTTGCGGAAACCGTCGGCGCCGAGCTGCTCGGCGAGGTACACCGAACCCATGCCGCCGGAGGCGATCTTGCGCAGGATCCGATAGGTGGTCAGATACTGGATTTCCTGCATGGCATCGCTTTTCGCAGGCGCGCGCAGGCAGTCAAGGCGCAAGTGTCGCCGCCGCGCCGCGGCTCTACCACACGGCGCTAGACCCAGCGCACCACCTCGGCGAGCGGGCGGCGGCGCGGGGGCGGCGGCGACGCGGTCGGCACTCCGAGCCAGACGCTGGCGACATGGTCCTCGCGCGCGGGATCGGCGCCGAACCAGCGCAGGGTCTCGGGGTGGGTCAGCAGCGGATTGGTCGACCAGTAGGCGCCGAGGCCGGCGGCGTGGGCGGCCAACAGCAGGTTCTGCACCGCCGCCGCCACCGCGTCGCGATCCTCGCGCTGCTGCACGGGGTCGGCGGCGCGCAGGCAGGTGACGAGGATCACCGCGCCGCAGGCCGCCAGGCGCTGGCAGATCGCCGGCCGCTTCGCGTCGTCGACCGCCGCGGCGATCGGCGGCCGCTGCACGGCGGCGACGAGCTCGGCGATCCGCGCGCGCTCGGCGACGTAGAAGCGCCACGGCTGGGTCAGGCGGTGGTTGGGCGCCCAGGTCGCGGCTTCCACCAGCGCGAGCAGGCGCTCGCGCGGCACCGCCTCGCCCGAGTAGTCCTTGATCGTGCGACGGGCGGCGATGGCGCGAACGAGATCGTGCATGCGCCGACCTTGCTGCGGGCGCCAGCGTCGCAAGCGGGGGGCTGCCTTCCGTCGACGGCGCATAGCGTGCCGGCATGCGCGCCCTCCTCGTGCTGCTGCTCGCCGCCGCGCTGCGCGCTGGCGAGGCCCTGCCGCCGGGCGTCGTCGCCCGCGTCGGCGAGCGAGACATCACGATCGGCGAGCTGACGCGCGCCTTGCTTGTGCGCGAGGGCGCCGACGCGATCGTCGACTGGGTGCGCGGCCATCTCGAGAACCTCGACTGGGGAGCGCTGCCCGAGGACGCCGTCGTCATGCGCGTCGGCGGCCATGAGCTGCGCAAGCGCGAGCTCGTCCAGACGCTGATCGCGAGCAAGGGCGCCAAGGCGCGCGAGGAGCTGATCGACATCGCGGTCGTCGAGCAGGCGCTGGCCCGCGCCGGCCTGGTCATCGACGAGGCCCAGCTCGCCGCCACCTACCGCGTGATGGAGCGCGATTTCCAGCGCAAGCTGCGGCAGCAGGGGCAGGGCTATGTCGATTTCGCGAGCTGGCTGCGCGTCAAGCAGAAGATGAGCGTCGAGCAGTTCCTGGCGCAACCGGCGATCCGCATGCTCGCCGGCCTGCATGCGCTGGTGCGGCGCGAGCTCGCTGCCGAGTGGGACGAGCGTCGGCTGCAGGCCAAGCTCGACGCCGAGCGCGCGCGCTGGGATCAGCGCGCCGGCGTCGACCTGGCGGTGATCCACCTGCCGTGGAAGCGCGCCGCCGACGGCGGCATCAGCGACGAGGAACGGATCCGCCTGCAGAGCGTCGCCAACGCGATCCACCGCCAGCTCGCGCGCCGCGAGCTCGGCTTCGCCCAGGCCTGGGAGGCCTTCGGCAAGGCCTGGGATGCGAGCGGCCCCGGCGGGCGCATCGGCTGGGTCGACAGCGAGGGCCGCCGCGAGGACGACCCCGAGGCGCGGCGCATCCCGCGCGCCCTCGTCGCCAAGGCCTTCGCCGCCGAGCCGCCCTGGCCGCGCCTGCTGCCGCCGGTGGTGCACGACGACGGCGTCGATATCGCCGAGGTGTGGGGCAAGCGTCCGGCGCGCGCGGTGACCCTGGCCGAGGTCAAAGGGCGCATGCTCGAGGAGCTCTTCGAGCGCGAAGTCGAGGAACGGACCAAGGCGCTGATCGCGCGCCTGCGCCGCGAGGCGACGATCGCCTACGGCTCGCTGCCCGAGGCCCTGCGCTGATGGACTTCGCGATCGCGGTGCTCAAGGCCTTCGTGCCGATCTTCGTCATCGTCAGCCCGGTCGGCGCGGTGCCGCTCTTTCTCGGGATGACCCAGGCCGACAGCACCGCGCAACGCCAGCGCACGGCGCTGATCGCCGCCCTGACGACCACCTGCACGCTGCTGGGCGCGGCGCTCGTCGGCCAGCAGCTCTTCGACTTCTTCGGCGTCACCATCGATGCCTTCCGCATCGCCGGCGGCTTCCTGCTCTTCCTCATCGCCCTCGACTTCGTCCAGGTGCGCCAGACGCGGATGAAGGCGACCGAGCCGGAGATCGCCGAGGGCGTCGAGAAGCAGGAGACCGGCATCATCCCGCTCGGCATTCCGATGCTCGCCGGCCCGGGAGCGATCGCCACCGTGATGGTGCTCAGCCATGGCGGCTGGCCGAGCCTCGGCCCGGTGCTCGTCGCGATCGTCCTCGTCGGCCTCAGCACCCTGCTCGTGCTGCTGGCCGCCGCGCGCATGCAGCAGCACCTCAGCGCGACGACGCTCGGCATCGTGCTGCGCCTCGAGGGGCTGCTGTTGGCGGCGATCGCCGTGCAGATGGTGGTGACCGGCGTCACCAACCTCGTGCTCAGCAGCCTCCCGCGCTCATGAGGGCGCGTCCCAGGGCAGGAACTCGAGCTCGGTGCGCTCCTCGGCGCGCGGCACCTGAAGCTGCTGGTAGTCGGCCTGGAACCACTGCGGACCGTCGTCGCGCAGGTAGCCGAGGCGGATCAGGCAGTCGGGGATCGGCTTCGCCCCGCCGACGAGGTTCGCGTAGTCGATCAGGCGCGCGCGCAGGCTGCGGATCGCCAGCCGCACGGGATGCGCCGGCGGCTGGCGGCGCGGGGGCAGCGCCGCGCGCAGCAGCACGAACCAGGCGTCGCGCTCCCGCGTGTAGGCCCGCCAGTGCCGATAGAGCGCGGCGTTCTGGCTCGGAATGCGGCGGCGGATGACGATCACCCGCCCGTAGAGCTCATCCATGACCGGCTCGCGGCATGACGAAGCGCGGCTGCGTCCAGCAGGTGCCGGACGGCCCGCGCAGCACCGCGCGCACATATCCTTCGCGGCCCGTGTCTTCGTAGCGCCCCTCGCAGCCGCGCTGGCGGGCGACGACGAAGCCCTGGCGCGCGACGATCTCCGCCTCCACCGCTTCGGGGCAGCGCCAGGCGATATGTCGCGGGCTTTCTTCGATGGCGAGCGGCTCCAGCCCCGCGCACGACCAGAAGGCGCCGAAGGAGAGCGCCGACAGCACATTCGCCGGGCGCGGTCGCAGCACGGTGACGACGAGCCGGCCAGCGACGCCGTAGCAGGGCTGGCCGAGCGAGAGCAGGGCGTCCCAGCACGCCTCCTCTTCTGCGTTGCCGATCGCCAGCGCCCGCACCCCGCTGGCCCAGCCGATGCGCTGGGCGCCGAAGGCCTCTGCGGGGTTGGCGAGGATCAGCAGGGCTCCGTGCGCCGCGCAGGCCTGCAGCGCCTGCGCCAGCGCGGAGGCCGCTGGCAGGTCGGCGACCTCGTCGGGCAGCGCGAACGGTTCGGCAGCGAGGATGCAGCACGCGAGCGGCGCATCGCGGCAGGTCCAGCGGCGCCGCGCACGCCAGAGCACGCAGGGCTGCGGCAGCCCGAGCACTGGGCAGGCCTCCTCCGTGCCGCTCAAGGGTTCGAGCAGGGCGCGCCACGCCATGCCGCAAGGTTCTGTTGCAACCACGCGCGCCAAGGGCTTCCTCCTGGACGGCCGACGCAAAGGTAGCGGCATGGACGACCGCATCGCCCTGCCCCCCGACGCTGCGCCGTGGCGTCAGCGCCTGGCCGCGGTGCTCGCCTCCGCGCGCTTCCAATGGACGATCGTCGCCGTCATCCTGCTCAACGCCGTCGTGCTCGGGATGGAGGCGACGCCGCTGCATGACGGTCCCTGGCAGCCCTGGCTCGCCGCGATCGATCGCGCCTGCCTCGCCGTCTTCGTCATCGAGCTGCTGCTCAAGGCGCTGGCCTACCGCTGGCGCATGCTCGCCAGCGGCTGGAACTGGTTCGACATCCTGGTCGTCGCCATCGCCCTGATACCCGCCGCCGGCCCCTTCGCCGTGCTGCGCAGCCTGCGCGTGCTGCGCGTTCTGCGGCTGCTCACCGTCGTCCCCGCGCTGCGGCGCGTCGTCGCCGCCTTCCTCGCCGCCATCCCCGGTCTCGGCGCCGTCATCGCCCTGCTCGCGGTCTTCTACTTCGTCGCCGGCGTCCTCGCCACCGGGCTCTTCGGCGCCAGCCACCCCGAGTGGTTCGGGCACCTCGGGCGCTCGCTCTACACCCTGTTCCAGATCATGACCCTGGAGAGCTGGTCGATGGGCATCGTGCGCCCGATCATGGAAGTGCACCCCTGGGCCTGGGCCTTCTTCATCCCCTACATCATCTTTGCGACCTTCACCATCCTCAACTTGTTCATCGGCATCATCGTTTCGACGATGCAGTCCTTGAGCCGCGACGACCAGCCGCCGGAGGCCACGAGCGAGGACACCGCGGCGATCATCGCCCGCCTTGAACGCGACCTCGCCGAACTCAAACGCCGCTGCGGCTCGGCCTAGGGCTGGCCCACAGCCGCCGCGGTTCACAGCGAGGGACGGAAACGCGAGCAGCGAGATATGAGCCACAAGGCGACGATGATCAAGCCGACGATCGAGAACTGCTTCATCAAGGCCATGGCGAGGATGGCAAGAACGATCGTCCCGAGGCAACCGACCACCGTTGAAGCCACGGAACCCACACGCTGCGGCGTGGGGTCGAAGCGTCGTGCCTGAGCGGGTGTACGGTCCTTGATGTTCATCGTCTGGTTCTCCCGGGGAGCGCGAGAGCTCCCGCACCAGATACCCGCCTCGGCCTTCTATTCTGACATCCAGGCCTCCGCATCGGCACTGGGCAGCGCTGCCGTCAGCTGAGCCGCAGCCGCCGCGCACTCGCCCGACCTGAGTCATAGCGGCGCGCGCTCTCCCGAGCCCACTGCGCACAGCGTTCGCCATCTCTCATCCGAGGCGCACAACAGTAGGGGCGAGATCCAGCGTCAGCGATGCGTCATTGGAAGCCAACACGCCTCGCGGCAGCTACCAAATCTTAGAGGGCCTTATTTTTGGCAGCGTGGAGGTATGCATATGCACCCTTGCTGCAACCCGACGCAAGAGATTTCTCGGGTGTTGCAAACGTTTGCCATTGCTGTCGAACATTTCTTGCTGTAGGTGCCCGATTTTGCGCTGGCTGCATCTCACGGGAGCACTCCAAACCTTGTTAGCAGGGGTGTGAAAGAAATAGAAGTTGTTTCATAGCAAGTGGTGGCAGCAGCAGAATGTTTACTGTCTGCTCTTGGCGACAATACCAACCCCGAGGCAAAGAGATGGCGGCAAGATGCCGAAGGAAGGGATGCCGTTCACGCGTTCGATAGAAAAATAACGGGCAATCTGTTGAATCATGCCTGCATAGTCAAACCCTTTATGCTCGCGTCGCGCCACTTTGTGCATGCGTCCGAAGACGGCATGCAGTACTTCAGCCGACGTATATGGTTCCACCTCGTGCCCCATCATTTTTTTTGCCAATCTTTTGGCGAGGAACACCACGCCTTTTTCATTCGGAACCGTCACAAAAAAGTGCCCTTTCAAATGTCGAGCTATCTTGCATAAATAGCCATCGACCAAGGCGGGAGGAATATGCTCAAGGGTTTCCATGCAGATGCCAACATCGAATATTTCGTTGTCTTGCAAGACCATTTCTTCAGGGGTAGTGGCTTTGATGAATCGAAACTGAGGCATATGAGCCCATTGTTGATGAGCTATATCAATCCCGCCTTCCCAGTTGGCATCAAATCCTACATATATCTCAGGAAAGTGTGGTAAAAAATGTAAAGCCTTTCCATCGAAACATCCAAGCTCCAAGACATGTTTGACGCAACAGCCACAGCTGACAATTTGTTTTCTGAGCCAATGAAATCGCGCATAATGTAAGCGAGCGCGTAGTCCGCCAGAAAAAAGCCGCTCATTGTATCCTTGTTTCGCTTCTTGCATATATCTGATCTTTTAAGAGAATGCGCACATGCAAGCAGAATTTCTTGGAAGCAAATGCCGAAGCTTTGATCGATCGTGCGCTGAGCTTCTCAGAATGTTCGGTGAGCTTTGTGGCGAAGGGGTCAATAGACAAGATTAAGGGATGCGAAAGACGTCACATATCTCAGCCACGAAAAAAAATTGCAGCAGCCGTTTGTCGCCATGCAAACAACCGGCGCATTCATGCGGCATCACAGCACCTGGGATCATCGGCCGATAGTCGAAAATCGCTGAGTTCCTTGCAAAACCGGCGAAAGAAAGACGCAATCTAACAGTCGACTTCATGGCAACCGTGCTTAAGTATTCCCTCTTAGCATTTCAATGCCCTCAACGTGTTTCTGCTGAACATCGATGGTAAATGAGGAGCATTCTACGAAGAGGGGAGATCGCAGGACCATCAAAGCTTCCTACGCTCGCTGTAACAGTTTTGGTTTCAGCGCGCAACATCTGATGAGCCACCGTCAGCGCCAGAACCTTGAAGAAATTATGGCCAATAGAGGCAAACACCGAATGGCATTGGTGAGCAAGCGAGGTGCGATCGGCGATCTTTCATTTGCTATCTCCCTAACCTGCCTGCTCGCCTCCGAAAAACGAAGCACCTCACGAAACCATTCCCTATCGACATTCACAGATCCCGCCAGAATATCAAACGGCCCATCTCAAAAATTCCGACTCTGCTAGAACGCTACAAAAAAACACCACAAAACTCTCATTCTTCCACCAGACATGGCTGATCAAGGCGCCGGAGCTGGAGTTCCAAACGTGAGATAATCGGGATACAAATCGGGATGCGAACGGCAGATCGTATACCGCGCACCACCGCCAGGTTTCAGCTCTTCGATGCGCGAGTGGAAAGAGAAAAGCGATCCATTGAAGAAATGGTCGAAACGGCACAGTGGCTTGAAAGCCCTGACAGTTCTGTGTCGACAGAAGTTCCTCCTTCTAAAGATTATGTATACATGGTCCTGGCCCGAGATGATCTGGGCCTGGGAATGGACTTGTCGGACGACGCTGCATCCGAAACGACAACCACGATTCACGGAAGGTGGCTGCGACTTACGACAGGCGCTGCGTCGAAGGTTTGCCTGTAAGTTGATTGATACTGAAGTCGATCGCGCCCTGCAACCAGCAGGTATAGCTCTCGCCTCCAGTGACTGACTGCCGTCCCGCGGCCCAAGGGAAAAGAGATGCGGTGCGCCAGTTGCGCGACGGTCTTTGGGTGTGACGCGTTTCAGTATCCTTTTGTTGCGTTGCGAGGGTGATGGTTTCTTGTCCCTGGCATATCCCCCTCATCAAAGACGCTCGCCATGCAACCCACCTCCCCACTACCACTTCTGGTGCGGGAGGGAATGCGCTAGCCAAGGGAGGAGTCACACGAGTTCAACGGTCCCCCCGAGTCTCAATCCCCTGGTGCGGGAGGGAATGCGCTGGCTTATTGGCATTACAGGCTTATTCACGTAACATGCGTTATTGGCGTTACAAGCTTATTCGCGTAACTTATGTTATTGGCATTACAGGTTCATTCACATAACATGTGTTATTCGCATTACAGACTCATTCACGTAACATGCGTTATTGGCATTACAGGCTTATTCACGTAACTTATGTTATTAACGTTACTTATGTTATTAACGTTACAAGCTTATTCGCGTAACTTATGTTGTTGGCGTTAAAGGATTATTCACGTAACATGCGATATGAACATTACAACTTTATTCACGTAACATGTGATATAAACATTAACGACTTCTTTGCGTAACTTGCACTACAAACGCTCTAGGCCCATTTAAATAGCAAGTATTAGAAACAAAACTTAAATCACTGACGAGTATTATCCGGCAAATGAATCTTCGAAAAAACGGATTCATAGGAAGCATACTTACGCGGACGAGAGCGCAGAGTTTGACTGGAAAGACGGGAAAGTTCGGCTAACGAGGCAAAAACGATGATAAAAAAACACACAAAAATGATAAAGAGATAAATACAGATATACAAAATAGTTATACAACATTGCCAAATAAAACCAAGCAAAAATACTCGAGAAAATATGTCCGGAACATGATCGCCAATAAATTTAGATAATTTATAAAAATAACTGCTGTCATCATCATCATCCTGAAAGGCAGAATCGAAAGAATTATCTGAATGACGAGAATGAGAACCGAAAGAATTATCTGAATGCTGAAATTGAGAATGCGGTGTTTGTAATTTCAACGGGTTGTTGTTCTCGAAAGATGGCACGCCTTAGCTCTCCTGACGTAAAAAGGTGAAAATCCAAAGAATACGAAGTCTCAATCCCCTGATGCGGGAGGGAATGCGCTAGCATATCGCGATTGCGACGGCGCTTGAGCACGCCGGCCGTCTCAATCCCCTGGTGCGGGAGGGAATGCGCTAGCAGACCTCGTCGGTATTTGGAACCTGCAGTCCGATAGTCTCAATCCCCTGGTGCGGGAGGGAATGCGCTAGCGGAGGCCGACTCCGGGCCGTCACGAGGTTTGTCGGGTCTCAATCCCCTGGTGCGGGAGGGAATGCGCTAGCTTATCCGGCACCCCATATCGGGTGGCGTGGTCGAGGTCTCAATCCCCTGGTGCGGGAGGGAATGCGCTAGCGCCGAAGAGATAATCTCTTCGGCCGGCGCATAACCGTCTCAATCCCCTGGTGCGGGAGGGAATGCGCTAGCAAACATGCGCAGAGAAGCTG
>JANWWU010000079.1 GCA_025055595.1 Planctomycetota bacterium
CGCCGCCGAGCGCGCCGGCGCCCGCGGCCGCGCCGCCGGCGCCGGCAGAGCCCGCCGTCCCAGCGGCGCCGGCGCGTCCCGCCGCCCGCGTGGTCGACCTCGTGCCGGTGTCGGAAGAGGAGTTCCGCAACGCGATCCGCCATGGCCGCGCCAAGCCCTTCGAGCGCTGGCTGGCGGCGCAGACCCGACCGCGCATCCTCAACGCCGTGGCGGTCGAGAAAGAGCTGGACGGCCTGCTCGCCGGCCTGTACGCGACCGCGCAGCGCGTCGCGTGAGCGGCGCGCCGCCAGCCGCTGACGCCGCGCGTCCCGCGGGCGCCGCGGGCCTCGGCTTCGCGGTGCTGGCGAGCGATGGCGCGGCGCGGCGCGGCCGCTTCCGCACCGCGCACGGCGTCGTCGACACCCCGGCCTTCATGCCGGTCGGCACCCAGGCCGCGATCAAGTGCGCCTTCCCGCAGATGGTCGCGGACAGCGGGGCCCAGGTGGTGCTCGCCAACACCTATCACCTCTCGCACCCCGAGCGCGTGCAGCTCGTCGAGCGCCACGGCGGGCTGCATGCGCTGATGCGCTGGCCGCGCAGCATCCTGACCGACTCCGGCGGCTTTCAGGTCTTCTCGCTGCCCGGCCGCGAGGTCAGCGAGGACGGCGTGCGCTTCCGCTTCACCCATGACGAGCAGCCGGTGATGCTGACCCCGGAGTCGGCGATGGAGCTGCAGCGGCGGCTCGGCGCCGACATCGTCATGGCCTTCGACGAGTGCGTCGCCCACGATGCGCCGCCGGCCTATGTCGCCGAGAGCCTCGCGCGCACCGAGCGCTGGCTGCAGCGCTGCCGGCGAGTGCCGCTCGCCGCCCATCAGCATCTCTTCGGCATCGTGCAGGGCGGCATGGACCTCGAGCTGCGCGCACGCGCGGCGCGGGCCATCGTCGCGCACGACCTGCCGGGCTACGCGATCGGCGGGGTGTCGGTCGGCGAGGGCCACGAGGCGATGATCCGCGTCGTGCGCCACACCGCGCCGCTGCTGCCCGCGGACCGTCCGCGCTACCTGATGGGCGTCGGGCTGCCCGAGGACATCGTCGCCGCGGTCGACGCCGGGATGGACCTGTTCGACTGCGTGATCCCGACCCGCTACGCGCGCGAGGGCACGGCCTTCACCTGGCAGGGCAAGCTGCGGCTCAAGGACAAGCGCTACCGCAAGGACCGCTACCCGATCGATACCGCCTGCAGCTGCCCCGCCTGCGCCGGCGGCTTCAGCCGCGCCTACCTCCGCCACCTGCTGTTCGCTGGCGAAACGCTCGGCGAGATGCTGATCACCGCCCACAACCTGTGGTTCTATCAGGATCTGATGCGCGGTCTGCGCGCCGCCATCGAGGCCGGCCGGCTCGCCGCATGGCGCGCGGCGTTCGCCGCCAAGCAGCGGCCGCCGCTGCCATGAGGTGGCTCGTCGTGCAGACCGGGCGGCTGCGCGATCCGCGCATCGTCGCCCTGCGCGACGAGTATGTGCAGCGCTTCCAGCGCTTCGGCCGCCTCGAGGTGATCGAGCGCGAGCCCGCGGGACCGGGCACGCTGTGGCCGCCGGCGGCGCGCTGGCGCATCGCGCTCGAGGAGCGCGGCGAGCTGCTCGCCACCGCGGCGCTGGCGCAGCGCCTCGCGCAGTGGAGCGCGGCGCATGGGCCGCTCGCCTTCCTGCTCGGCGACGCCGAGGGACATCATCCGCCCTCGCTCGCCGCCGCCGATGCCCGGCTCTCGCTGTCGCCGCTGACGCTGCCGCATCGCCTGGCGCACCTCGTCCTCGTCGAGCAGCTCTATCGCTGCGCCAGCCTGCTCGCCGGCCTGCCCTATCACCGCGGCTGAGCGGCGCCTTGGCAGGCCCCGCCAGCCCATAGGGTGCGATCATGGTCGATCCCCGGCTGCACGACGACGATGACGGACTGACGGGCGCCGCCGAGCGCGAGCCGCGCGTCTTCTATGAACGCGGGGGCCGCCACTACCTCGTCGATCTGCCGACGCGCCTGCTCGCCGAGCGCATCGTGTGGCTCGGCGAGGAGATCAACAACCGCAGCGCCAACCGCTGCGTCCGCCAGCTGCAGTACCTCGCGCTGACCGATCCCCAGGCGCCGATCACCCTCTACATCAACAGCCCGGGCGGCTCGATCGTCGACGGGATGGCGATCTACGACACGATCCAGCGCAGCCCGGCGCCGGTCCATGCCCTGGTTGTCGGCATGGCGGCGTCGATGGGCGCGGTGATCCTCTCCGGCTGCGCGCGCGGACATCGCCGCATCCTGCGCCACGGCGAGGTGCTCCTGCATCAGCCGCTGGGCGGCGCGCGCGGCCAGGTCACCGATGTCGAGATCTCGGCCAAGCGCATCCTGAAGATCAAGGAGCGCCTGCTGCGCATCCTCGCCGAGAACTGCCGCCAGCCCTACGAGAAGCTGGTCGAGGACTGCGATCGCGACTACTGGCTCGATGCCGACGAGGCCCTGGCCTACGGTATCGTCGATCAGGTCCTCTGAGCGACCTACAGCATGTCGGCGGCGACGCCGGCGAGCTCGCTGCGCTCGGACTTGGTGAAGGTGACATGGCCGGCGAGGCGCTGGCCGCGCAGCCGCTCGACGACGTGGGTCAGGCCGTTGGAGTTGGCGTCGAGGTAGGGGTTGTCGATCTGGTGCGGGTCGCCGGTCAGCACGACCTTGGTGTCCTCGCCGGCGCGCGAGATGATCGTCTTGATCTCGTGCGGCGTCAGGTTCTGCGCTTCATCGACGACGACGAACTGGCGGGCGATCGAGCGGCCGCGGATGTAGGTCAGGGCCTCGAGCGTGATCGTCTCCTCGGCGAGCAGGCGCTTGATGACGTCGTCGGGGTCGCGCTCCTCGCTGGCGAGCAGGAAGTGCAGGTTGTCGAAGATCGGGCCCATCCAATGCGTCAGCTTGTCGTCCTTGCTGCCCGGCAGGTAGCCGATGTCGGCGCCGAGCGGCATGATCGGCCGCGAGACCAGCATCTTGGTGTAGCGCTCGGAGTCGATCACCTTGCTCAGCCCGCAGGCGAGCGCGAGCAGCGTCTTGCCGGTGCCGGCGCGCCCGACCAGCGTCACCAGCTTGACGCGATCATCCAGCAGCAGCTCGAAGGCCATGCGCTGCTCCGGGCTGCGCGGGCTGACGCCGTAGATCTCGGGCGCCTTCTCGGGCACCGGGTGCAGGAGGCCGCTGTGCCCGTCGTAGCGCAGCAGGCGCCAGCGCTCGGGCTGGGCGCGATCGCGCAGCACGACGAACTGGTTCCAGGCCAGCGGCAGGTCCTCGGCGGGGACGATCGCCGCCGGCGGCTGGGCGCGCGCCGCGCACTCCGCGAGCTGGGCGGCCTCGACCTCGACGGCGACGAAGCCGCTGTAGAGCGCGTCGATGTTGACGCGCATCGCCTTGAAGTCCTCGCTCGGGATGCCGAGGGCGTCGGCCTTGACCCGGGCGTTGATGTCCTTGGAGACGAAGATCACGTGGTGGCCCTGGCTGCGCAGGTGATGGGCGCAGCCGAGGATGCGGTTGTCGTTGACTCCCGGCAGCAGGCCGTCGATGTGCGCGCCATCCATCACCACCTGGATGATGCCGCCCTGGGGGGTCGGCACGCCCTCGCGCAGGCTGCCCTGGGCGCGCAGGCGATCGAGGGTGCGAACGACCTCGCGCGAGTTCTGCCCGAGCTCGTTGTTGGCGGTCTTGAACTTGTCGAGCTCTTCCAGAACGACCATCGGGATGACGACGCGGTTGTCGGCGAAGGCGAACAGCGAGGCCGGGTTGTGCAGCAGGACATTGGTATCGATGACGAAGGTCTTCGGTCGGCTAGCGGGCGACATGGAGCATCCACTCGACGAACGAGGCGGGGGGAGGCGCGCGGCGGACGGGCGCGGGCGAAGGGGGCGGGAAGCGGGCAGCCAAGGTCGTCACTGGCGGACGGGGCGGATCGGCAGCTGGATGGTGCAGGGGCTGGAGGCGACGATGGTGATCGTCACCGGCTTGACGGCGAGGCGTTCCTTGGCCAACACCGCGCCGCTGGCGGCATCGCTGATCAGGAACTCCCCGCCGAGCCAGCGGACGGCGAGGCGGTAGGTGCGGCCGGGATTCAGGCGCACTTCCAGCGCCTGGCGCTCCTTGCCGTGCTCGAGCGCGATGCGCAGGCCGCCCTCGCCCTTGCAGGTCAGGTCGTAGCCGATCGCGTTCGTCGCAACCGCGGCGCTGATTGCCGCCGGCGTCGTCGCGCTGCCGACGAGGCGCAGCGTCTGCTGCTCGAGGGCGATCGGCCCCTCGGCCTCCCAGCCGAGGGCGCGCAGCGCCTGGCGGGCGGCGTCGCCTTCGTGGCGCGTGAACGCGATCTCGTCGATCTGGATGCTCGCGTCCTCGCTGACCGCGAGCAGGAAGCCCTCGCTGACGCTCTCGAACGGCGCGTCTTCGACGACCATCCCGTTGATCTCGACCGAGGCCTGGCGGCGCGCCGGATCGAGCGCGATGTAGATGATCAGCGGCATGCGTTCGGCGATCGCGATGCTGCGCGATGGCAGGCTGCGCTCGCCGATCGTCGTCGTCAGCTGGCCCTGCTCGAGCTGGCAGAGCAGGCTCAGGCCGCGGAACTGGATGGTCAGCGTGCCGCGGCGCGCCAGCGGCGTGATGATCGCCTGCACGCTGCGCGCCGCCCCGGTGTCGCGGCGGCCGAGCTGGGCGGCGCGGACATGGCTCGCTACCCCGCCTGCGACCTGCCAGGTGCCGCTCTGCTCCGGAAACTGCTGGAGCTCGACCGGGCTGTCGAAGGCGACCCGGTCGGCGAGCGCGCCCGGAGCGCGGGTCTCGCCGCTGGCGGCCTTGGCGGCCTCGAGGCGCGGCAGCGCCGCCGCCACCGGAGGCAGCGCGGCGCGCTCCGGCTTGCGCAGCTCAGCGAGGCATTCCTGCAGCGCGCGCTGGTTGCCGCTGCGCAGCGCCTCTTCGGCGCGCGCCAGCAGGTCCAGGGCCTCGAGCTGCCGCGCAAGGGCGATCAGCGCTTCGAGCGCGGCGGCGCGCTCCGCCTCGAGGGCCTGGCGGAAGCGGCGCAGGTGCACCGTGGCGAAAGCGGGGTCTCCGCCGGCGCTCAGGAAGGCGATGGCGGCGGTGTGGTCGGCGGGATTGGCGCCGGGGGCGGCGGCGGCCTCGGCGAGCAGGCGCCCGACCTCGCGGGCCGACACCTGGTGCCAGGGCACCAGCGAGGTGCCGCCGGTGGCGGTCGCGGTGACGAGGCCCTGGGCCTGGGCGCCGACGACATCGACGGTTTCGGGGATCGTCGGATGCTGCAGGCGCAGCTTGGTCGTCCTGGCCTTGCCGACGCGCTCGAGCAGCGCGATGCGCTGGTCGAGGGCGCTGAGCGCCAGGCGCAGGGCAGGCAGCTCGGCGCTGCCCGGCGGCAGGGCGGCGAGCGCGGCCTGAGCGCCGGCGAGGTCGTAGCGTGCGATGGCGGCAAGCACGCCGCGCGCCTGGCCGAGCGCGGGCTCGCTGGTCGTCGGTGAGCCAGGGGCCGGAGGCGGGGGCGCCGCCGCCGGAGCGCTCGGGGCGGCCTTCGGCTCCTCGGGCGCCTTCTCGGTCTTCTCGCTCGCAGCGGTGGCGGCGGCCGGTGGCGGCAGCGGCTGGAGGCGCGCCGTCGCCTGCTGGAGCAGGCCCTGAGCCCAGGCCTGATCGTCGTTCATGCCCCAGGTGCCATCGAGCGCCGGCTGCAGCAGCTGGCGCACGGCCTGCAGGTCGCTCATCACCGCCACCGCCGCGGCGATCTGCTGTCGGCGCTGGCCGTGCCGACTATACACTTCGGCGACGCGCTCGCGCAGGCCGTGGCGCTCGGCCGCTTCCAGCGCCGAGCGGTAGCGCTCGGCGGCGAGCAGGGTGTTGATCAGCTCCTGCGCCGCCTGTTCCGGGCTGGTCGCAGCTGGCGGCGGCGGGCGCAGCGGGGACGGCGGCAGGGTCGGGGCGGCTGGTGCGGCTGACGCTGCTGACGCCGAGGCGGGCGCCGTTGGCGCTGGCGCGGGGCTGGCAGCGACGGCGGGCGGCGGGGTCGAAGCGGCGCTGCCGCTGGCCGGCGAACGCTGCGCGACGAGGTAGCCGAGTCCGGCGATCACGGCCAGGAGCAGCATGATGACGAACCATGCGCCCCAGGAGCTGCGGCGGCGGGGCGCGGGCCGCGCCGCTGGCCGCGCTGCGGGCGGAGGGGGCGGCGCGGCCGGCGGGGGGCGAGGGGCCGCGGGCGCGCTGCGCACGACCGGTCGCGTCGGCGAGGTGTAATACCCGGTGCCGCCCGTCGCCCGTGCCGCCGCCTGCGGCTGGGTCAGGGACAGCGCCTGGCGCTTGGCGCCGCCGCCGAAGCGCTCGAGGGCCTCGAGCAGCTCACGGTAGCTGGCGAAGCGCGCCGCGCGATCGACGGCGACCAGCCGGCGGTAGAAGGCATCGAGCTCGCGCGACACGCTGTTGTTGACCGAGCGCAGCGGCTTGGGGCCGTTGGCGAGCAGGCGGTGCAGCGCCTCGTGGGCATTGTAGCCGGTGACCAGGCCGTCGCCGGTGATCATGCGGTAGAGCAGGGCCCCGCAGAGGAACATGTCGCTGTGCAGGTCGATCACCGCATCGTCCTGCAGGTACTCGGGCGCCAGGTAGTACTCGGTGGCGGCGCTGGCGCCGGCGGACTCGCGGACGAGAAAGCGGTGCGACTTGGGCACCGCGAACTCGTCGACCAGGACGCTGCCGTCGGGGGAGAGCAGGATGCAGTCGGGGCGCAGCCAGCCGTGGACGACGCCGGCACGCGCCGCCTCCTCGAGGGCGAGCGCGATCTGGCGCAGGATGTCCATCGCATGCGGCGGGGCGAGGACGCGCCGCCGCGCCAGCACCGTCGTCAGCGCCTCGTGGTCGGGGGGGTCGCGGGAGATGAAGGCGATCCGGTCGTCTTCGACGCGCAGCTCGCGCAGCGACAGGATGTGCGGATGCTTGAGCGGCCCCGCGAGATCGACGAAGGGGTTGAGGCGGTCGAGATAGCCGGGCTCGGCGACGAGCTCGCGCGCCAGGACGAGCACGCGGTAGCGGCGCCCGTCGCCGGGATCGCGCATCCGCCAGCGCCGGCCATGGGGACCGCGGTCGATGAGGCCGAGCGTCTCCCAGCCGGGCAGCGGCGCGGCGTCATCGGCCTCGGCTGCGGCCGGGGCGGGCACGGCGCTCGCGCTCGGCTGCAGGGCGCTGTCCGACCACTCTCCCCCCTGCGGCGACCAGGCGGCGAGCTCCACCGGATCGTGTTCCTCCGGAGCCGCGGCGGGCGACGGCGCGGAACGCGGGGGGGGAGCCGTCGGCGCCGTCGCGGGCGCGGGGAGCGACGGCGAGGGCGTGGGGGTCGGCGTCGCCGCCGTCGCGCCGCTCGGCGGCGGCGCGGCGACGCTCGCCAGCGGACCGCGCAGCGGCGCGCGCGTCAGCCCGCGGTCGGGATCGACGACCTCCACGCGCGCTCCGCAGGCCCCGCAGGTGAAGAGGGCGCCGACGCTGGCCTCGGCCACTTCCAGCATGGTCTGGCAGCGATGGCAGCTGAGCAGCCAGGAGCGAGGTCGCGGCGCGGCCTGCAGCGCGGCGAGCGGCGTCGCCTGGGCGATCGCGACCAGACGCTGCAGGAGGTCCTGCGCGCACTCCGCGACCCCCTGGCCCTGGATCGCGCAGGCCGCGCGCGCCGGCCAGCCGCGGACATTGAACAGCGGGTCGAGCTGCTCGGGGCGCAGCGCGGTCGGCAGGTCCTGCTTGTTGTACTGCAGCACGACCGGCGTCTGCTCGGACTGGCCGAGCGCGCGCAGGTGCTCGAGCATCTCGTTCATCGCCGCGACATTCTCGTCGAGCGCTTCGCGGCGGCTGTCGGCGACGAAGACGATGCCGTCGGCGCCGGCCAGCAGCAGCTTGCGGGTGGCCGCGTAGTAGTTCTGCCCCGGGACCGTGTGGTAGGCGATGCGCAGGCGGTGCCCCTGCACGGCGCCGAACTCGTCGGCCAGGCGCTCGAAGCCGAGCGTGCGCTCCGAGTGCATGTCCTGGTACTGCAGCTCGCTGGCACTGCCGGCCGGCGCCCAGTGCTGCAAGCAGGCGAGGTTGGTCGATTTGCCGGCGAAAGCCGGTCCGTAGTAGACGACCTTGATGATCAGTTCACGGGCGGCCGGATTGAGCAGCATGCGGATCGTCGTTCGCAGTGGTGGATGGCGCGGTCGGGAGCGCGGGCCGCGGGCGCCAGGCGAGGATCAGCAAGCACGCGAAGCCGATGGTGATCGCGCTGTCGGCGACATTGAAGGTCGGGAACGGATCGAGGGGCCAGAACCCGAGATCGAGGTGGATGAAATCGCGCACCCCCGGCCAGTGGCCGAAGCGGGCGAGGATCCGGTCGTAGCCATTGCCAAGCGCGCCGCCGAGGATCAAACCGAAGGCGAGGTTGGCGAGCGGCCCCTGCTGCCGGTACTCCCGCCACCACAGCCAGGCGAGCAGGGGGATCAGCACGATGGTCAGCAGGGTGACGAGTCCTGGCCAGTCGGCAAGCAGGCTCCAGGCGACGCCGGTGTTGTAGTGGTGCTCGAGCCAGCGCGGCAGCTGCTCGCGCGGGATGGCGAAGATGAGGCTCTTGCTGAGCAGATCGGTTAGCAGCGTCACCAGCACGGCCGGAATGAACCAGACCGGCCAGCGCGTCGGGGTTTCCGATGGCACGCTGCGATTATGCGCCGAACGCGGGCCTTGACAATCGTGGAGGCTGTGACAAGGCGCGCAGGCGGCCTGTCGATGCTTGGCCGCCTGCGGCGCTGAAGGCGAGGAGGGCGCGGATACTCGGCGTCATGATCGCGCTGGCGACGGCCCCGCGCCGCAGCATTCTCGGCGAGCCGCTGCAGCCATGCCGGCCGGGCACCGGCTGGCTGCGCGATGGCACCTGCGCCTGCCCCGGAGATCCCGGCCTGCATGCGGTGTGCGCGGTGATGACGGAAGCCTTCCTCGACTTCACCGGCGCCCGCGGCAACGACCTGCGCACGCCGCAGCCGGCCTACGCCTTTCCCGGCCTGCAGGCCGGGGAGCGCTGGTGCATCTGCGCCGCGCGCTGGTGGGAGGCCTACCTCGCCGGCTGCGCCCCGCCGGTGATCGCGGAGGCGACCAGCGAGGAGGCGCTGCAGCTCATTCCGCGCGCGGTGCTGCTGGCGCATCGCCAGCGCTGAGCGGCGCTTGGCACAGCCGCTGGGCGGCCTGCGCGAAGCGGGCGCCACGCTCGGCGTAGTCCTGGAACCAGTCGAGGGAGGCGCAGGCCGGCGAGAGCAGGACGCTGCCGCCCTCCGGCAGCAGCTGCAGCGCCAGCCGCACCGCTTCTTCCATGCTCGCGGCCTGCGGGCCGGCGATGCCGGCGGCGCGCAGCCGCGGGACGCTCGTGCCGATCAGCACTGCGCGCGCGCCGCGCTGCTGCAGCGCTGCTGCGAGCTCGCGGAAGTCCGCGCCCTTGTCGCTGCCGCCGAGGATGACCGCGAGCGGCCCCTCGAGAGCCGCCAGCGCCGCCAGCGTCGCCGCCGGGGTGGTGGCGATCGAGTCGTCGATGAAGCGCCAGCGCCCCTGCTGCCAGACGCACTGCAGGCGGTGCGGCAGCGGGCGCACGCTGGCCAGCCGCTGGCGGGCCGCGGCCTCGGAGACCCCGAGCGCCACCGCCGCGGTCAGCGCTAGCGCGGCGTTGGCCCGGTTGTGGGCGCCCAGCAGCGGCAGCTCCTCGGCGCGCGGCTCCGGCAGCAGCGGCAGAAGCGGCAGGCGCGGCGGCAGCTGCGCCCGGACGCTGTCTGCGACCACGCAGCGCTCGGCCCAGCCGAGCAGGGCGAGCTTGCAGGCGTGGTAGTGCGCGCAGTCGGGATGCCAGTCGAGGTGATCGACGCCGAGCAGGGTGAGCACCGCGAGGTCGAGGCGCGGCGGCTGCTCGCGCAGGTACCACAGCTGGAAGCTCGAGAGCTCGCAGACGAGGTCGCGCTCGGGATCCTCCAACACCGCCGCCGCCAGCGGCTGCCAGGAGTTGCCGGCGACCCGCCAGCCGAGCAGGTGGCCGCAGAGCATCGCGGTCGTGCTCTTGCCCTTGGTGCCGGTGATGGCGAGGCGCCGCCCGCGATGGAGGGCGAAGGCCAGGGCCTCGGCGCTCAGGCGCGGGGGATGCGTGCTCGGCCAGGCGCGCGGCGGGATCGCCGGCGAGGGCACGATGCAGTCGGCGGCGGCGAACAGCGGGTGGCTGGCGTCGCCGCGCTGGACGGCGAAGCCCTCGGCGGCGGCGCGCGCGGCATCGGGCAGGGTCGCGGGATCGGCGGCATCGAGGATGTCGACGCGCTCCGCCCCGAGGTGCCGGCACAGCCGCGCCGCCGCCAGGCCCCCGCCGTGGCGGCCGAGGCCCCAGACGAGCACGCGTGCGCCGCCGAGGCTCAGCGGCCGAGGCGGCGGTGCCGGCGCTTCCACCACAGCCATGCGAAGCCGATGACCAGGGGGCCGAAGGCGAGCAGCAGGCACAGATAGAAGGGCCACCACTCCTCGGCGGGGAAGGGCAGCGCGACATTCATCGCGAAGAAGCCGCTGACCAGCGCCGGCCAGAGGACGCCGACCATCACCATCGTCATTCGCTTCATCTGCTGATTGACGTTGTTGTTGATCAGGCCGAGCGTCGCATCGAGCAGGAAGCCGATCTTGCCGGCGGTGAAGGTCGCGTGGTCGGCGAGCGAGGCGATGTCGTTGCGCGCGGCGCGGATGCGCGCGCGGCCCTCCGGGCACCATTCGGTGCTCGCGCTCTCGCTGAACACCAGCAGGCGGTTCTTGTCGACCAGCGACTCGCGGATCTTGCCGGTGATGTTGCCGCAGTGCCCGATCTTGAACAGCACGCGCTCGAGCTCGCTATCGCTCGGCGTGCCGTGGCGGCGGAAGATCTGCTGCTGGATGCGCTCGAGCTCCAGCGAGACGAGCTCGAGCATGTCGGCGAGGCGCTCGACCGTTGTCTCGAGCAGGCCGATGAAGACGAGCTCGGCGGTCGTCGCGCCGCACTTCGCGGCGCGCGCGCTGAAGGTGCGGAAGCTCCACGGCTCGGCGTAGCGCAGGGTCACCAGGCAGGAGCGCGTCAGGATGAAGGTCACCGGCGTCGTCTCCGGCTGCTCGGTCTCGGTCTTGATCAGCATCGTCGCCGTCATGTACACCGCGTTGCCCTCGCGATAGAGCCGGCTGCTCGCCTCGATCTCCTGCATCTCGGCGCGCGTCGGCATCTCGATCGCGAGCTTGGTTTCGACCAGGCGCTCTTCTTCGGGGGTGATGTCGATGCAGTCGAGCCACACCACCTCGGGGGGGATCGCGCCCTCGGCCAGCGGCCGTCGCTCCAGCCCCTTGTCCGCCGGCGCCCAGGCGACGATCATGCGGCGGCATCATGGCGCACGCCCGGCGTTTGCACGCCGCGGAGCGCAGCTCAGCGATCGGCGGCGCTCGCCAGCTGCATGAACTCGCGGTTGCCGGTCAACAGCGCGATGTCGTGCGCCGCCGTGCGGCTCGCTCCGGATGGTCGAGCCGGTGCGCGCGCAGGCGCTGCCCCTAGGACGAGCTCCAGTCCGGGATCTTGGGCGCCGCGCCTCCCCGCTTGCTCCCGCAAGCAGCGCCCCTGTCAGGCAGGCGGCGGGCACGAGCCGACGACTGACAGCGGTGGCAGCATCCGCAGCGAGCCTTCCTGCTGGCGTAGAGCAGCGGTCGGCTGTTCTACTAGCCAACATGCATTCTCTCTCGCGTTCTTTGTCTACAACTTCTTCCGAAGCATCTTGCAAGGAGCGAAGCCCCGGCGCATGGTCGCCACGCCCTTCTGGCCGGCTGTCATCGTGGGGTTGGCGCTGGCGTTCGGCGCTGGCTGCGCGCGCCCGGCGGCGGCCCCGCCCTCGGCCGAGGCCCTGGTCATCGCCTTCGTCGACGACTTCCATTCGGGGGTGATCGTCGCGCGCGAGCGCGTGCCGGCCTGGGTCTGGCCGCGGCAGGCCGCCGATCCCTGGCTGGTGTTGCACTTCGGCGAGCGGCGCTGGATCAGCGGCGAGGCGCACGGCGTGCTGCCGGCGCTCCGCCTGGCCTTCACCGGCGGCGAGGGCGGGGTGCAGATCGACTGCGTGTCGTGGTGGCGGCATCGCCGCGGCGGCACCGACCCCGATGCCGTGCGGCTGTGGGTGTTCACGGTATCGCGGGACGAGGAAGCGGCGCTGGTGCGATGCCTGCTCGCCTGGATCGAGGCGCGGGAGCCTCCCGGCGAGCTGTGGACCGGCGGCCGCTGGTGGGTCTCCACCCGTCCGTGGACGCTGTTCTCCAACTGCCACGACTTCACCGCCGAGCTGCTCGCCGCCGCCGGCATCGTCGTCGAGCGGCCGCCGATCATGCAGGCGGCGCCGCTGCGCGCGGCGCTCGATCGCGCCTGGGCCGCGCGCCAGGCCCGCGGCGAGGGCGCGGTTGCCCGCCCCGCTCGCGCAGCACACTGAAGCTGGGAGGTGCGAGTGGCCAAGCAGCGCTTCGCCTATGTCGCGCGCGACGCCGGCGGCCGCGAGGTCAAGGGCCAGCTCGAGGCCGAGAACGAAGCCGACGCCAACACCAAGCTCAAGGCGCAGAACCTCGTCGTCAGCCAGCTGACGCGCGTCGACATCAAGCCCGCGGGCTTCCTCAGCTTCGGCGCCGTCGCCCGCAAGTGCTCGAACGCCGAGCTCGCGCTGTTCACGCGGCAGCTGGCGACGATGATCGGCGCCGGCATCCCGCTGCTCGAGGCCTTTGAGATCCTCGCCGAACAGGTGAAGGACACGAACAAGGGCTTCGGCCTCGGGCTCAAGGAGTGCGCCGACCTCGTGCGCGCCGGCACCGAGCTGTCCGAGGCGATGACGCGCTTCCCGCGGATGTTCCCCGAGATCTACATCAACATGATCAAGGCCGGCGAGGCCTCCGGCCAGCTCGATGTCATCCTCTCGCGCCTCGCCGACTTCCTCGAGGCCAACGAGGCGCTGAAGCGCGAGATCAAGTCGGCGATGGTCTATCCCGTGATCTCGCTCGTCCTGGTCTTCGGCATCACCTACTACTTGCTGGTCTTCGTCGTCCCGAAGTTCCAGGGCATGTTCAAGAGCCTCAACGCCAAGCTGCCGGGGATCACGGTCTTCATCCTCGATGTCTCGCAGTTCCTGCAGACGCAGTGGCTGCTGATGCTCGGCACGATCGCCGCCGTCGTCGTCGGCTACAAGATCGCGATGATGAACCGCGAGGCGCGGCGCATCCGCGACACGGTCTTCCTCAAGATGCCGGTGTTCGGGCCGCTGAGTCAGAAGGTCGCGCTGTCGCGCTTCTCGCGGACGCTCTCCACCCTGCTCGCCTCCGGCGTCCCGCTGCTCGCCGCGCTCGAGATCGTCGCCTCGACCTCCGGCAACATCGTCATCGAGGACACCCTGCTCGAGACCCGCGATACGGTGAAGCGCGGCGAGCCGCTGACCACCCATCTGCAGAAGTCCTGGGTCTTCCCGCCGATGGTCGTGCGGATGATCGGCATCGGCGAGAAGTCCGGGGCCCTCGAGCAGCTGCTGTCCAAGGTTTCCGACTTCTACGACCAGCAGATCCATGCGACCGTCAAGGCGCTGACCTCGCTGATCGAGCCGATCATGCTCGCGGTGATGGGCGCGCTGGTCGGCACGATCGTCGTCGCGATCTTCATGCCGATCCTCGAACTGCAGAAGCAGCTGAGCTGATGCGTTGGCGCCTGCGCTCGACCGTGCCTCCGGCGGCGGTGCTGGTCCGCGTGTTCGCGGACGAGCGCGCGGCCGCCATGCTGCCGGCGCCGCTCGGCTCCTGGTGCGCGCGCCAGCTGGGCCGGGAGCGGCGCGCGGCGCGGCCGGTGGCCGCCATTCCCGCCTTGGGCGCGCTGCCCCAGCGCTGGCTGGTCGCGGCGCTCGCTCCGCCCTGGGACGACGCCAGCGCCGCGCGCCGGCAGGGGGCGCTGATCGGCCGTTGCCTGGCCGAACTCGGCGAGTCGACGGCCGCGCTGCTCGCGGAGGACCTGCCCGAGGAGCAGCGGGTGGAGCCGTGGCTGATCGGCCTCGCCCAGGGCGCGTACATATGGGATCGCTACCGCCGCCAGCCGGCGCCGAAGCTCGAAGAGATCCTCGTCGTCGGGCGCTCTGCGCGCTGGCGCACCGCCCTGCGGCGGGTCGAGGTCCTGGACGAAGCGCTGACCCGCTGCCGCGACCTCACCAACCTGCCAGCCGAGGAGCTCGGGCCCGCGGAGTTCGTCGCCGAGGCGCGGCGCTGGCTGGCCGGCAGCGGCGTGCGCCTGCGCGTCTTCGACGAGCGCGCCTGTCAGCGCCTGGGCCTGCGCTGCCTGTTGACCGTCGGCCGCGCCAGCCCGCGCCGCCCGCGCCTGCTGCGGCTGGAGCTGCCCGGCCGCGCGCGCACCTGCTGGTCGCTGTGCGGCAAGGGCGTCTGCTTCGACACCGGCGGGCTCAACCTCAAGAACGCCGAGGGGATGCAGCTGATGCGCAAGGACATGGCGGGCGCGGCGACGGTGCTCGCCGCGCTGTGGGCCTGCGCCCGGCTCGGGCCGCCGGCGCTGACCCTGCGCGCCTACCTGCCGCTGGCCGACAACGCGATCGACGGCGCCTCCTATCGTCCTGGCGATGTCCTGCGCGCCGCCGACGGCACGACGATCGAGGTGACCAACACCGACGCCGAGGGCCGGCTGCTGCTCGCCGACGCCGTCTGCCTCGCGCGGCGGGAGGGCGCGCAGGCGATCCTCAGCGTCGCCTCGCTGACCGGCGCCGCGCTGATCGCCCTCGGCCGCATCCATGTCCCGCTGCTCGCCACCGACGAGCGGCTGGCCGAGCGCCTGCTCGCAGCGGCGCGCGCGGCGGGCGAGAAGCTCTGGCGGCTGCCGCTCGACGACGAGCACCGTCAGCTGCTGCGCGGGCAGCACAGCGACCTCGTCAACAGCCCGAGCTCCCCCGACGCCGGCTGCATCGTCGCCGGGGCCTTCGTCGCCCACTTCGCAGGCCCGGTGCCCTTCGCGCACTGCGACATCTCGCCAGCGAGCTGGCAGCCCAAGGCGGGCGAGCGGCTCGCCGCCGGCGCGACCGGCGTCCTCGTCACCACGCTGGTGGAGGCGTTGTGCGGATAAAGATCTGCGGCTTCACGCAGGAAGCGGATGTGCGCGCCGCGCTCGCTGCCGGCGTCGATCTGATCGGGCTCAACCTCGCGCACGGCCCGCGCCGCCTGTCGCTGGCCGAGGCCGCGGCGCTCGCCCGCCTGGTGCCGCCGGGGGTCGGCGTCGTCGCGCTGTTCGTCGATGCTGGCGAGGAGGAGATCCTCGCTGCCGCCAGCCGTCTGCGCGCTGCTGCCGTCCAGCTGCACGGCGACGAGCCGCCGGAACTCGCCGAGCGGCTGCGCGCTCGGATCCCGGTGATCAAGGCCTTCCGCATCGGCGCGGCCGCCGACCTCGACGCCGTGATCGGCTACCCGGCCGATGCCTACCTGCTCGATGCGCGGGTCGCGGGCAGCGTTGGCGGCACGGGGCGGTGCTGGAACTACCAATGGCTGGCCGGCCGCGAGCTCGGACGGCCCTGGTTCTTGGCCGGCGGGCTGACCCCCGAGACGGTGGCCGAGGCGATCCAACGCACGCGGCCCTGGGGCGTCGATGCCGCCTCGGGCGTCGAGGCGGCGCCGGGGCGCAAGGATGCGGAGCGGCTGCGCGCTTTCGTCACTGCGGCGCGCCAGGTCCAGCTGGTCGACTAATTGCTATTCGCGGCACAGGAAGATGGCCGCCTGCCGACGGCTAGCGTCCACCATGCTAGCTCAAGCATGCCGACGACTATGATGTGTTGATGCGCGAGGCCGCTGAGCTGCAACGCCGGGCACAGGAGCTGCGCCAGCAGCTGCTGCTCGCGGTCAAGCACACGCTCAGCGCGCGCCTCGATGGCAGCGATGACGAAGGCGATCTCGCCCTCCTGATGCGGGCGGCGGAAGAGGTGCGCCAGGCACGCGATGGCCTGGAACAGCTCTGCAAGCGGCTCCAGTTCTACATCGAACTCGAGCAGGTGCGCAGCGGCCGGACCAGCGACGACGGCAGCCGAACGCTGATCGCCCTCACCCGGCTCGGCGTCGAGGGCGGCTATACGGTCGACGAGGTGCGGCAGCTGATCGAGCGCGCGCTCGGTCGCGCTCCCCGCTCCTGAAGAACGCTGGTTTCTCGCCGGTTGGCGCGCGACGGCGCGACGCTAGATGGCATCATGCCGATCACCGTCCGCATCCCCACCGTGCTGCGCCACCTCACGGGCGGCAGCGACAGCGTCAGCGTGCAGGCCGGCAGCGTCGCAGCGCTGATCGAGGCCCTAGAGTCGGCCCACCCCGGGATCAAGGCCCGGCTGTGCGATGAGAGCGGCGCGCTGCGCCGGCACATCAATGTCTTCGTCGGCGAGGAGGACATCCGCTTCCTCGAAGGCCTGCAGACCGCCCTCAAGGACGGCGACACCGTCGACATCGTGCCGGCGATCGCCGGCGGCGCCTAGGCGCTCGCGTTCAGCTGCGCGGCCAAGGTCGCCGCGTCCGGCACCGGCGACAGGCAGCGGCCGCCGCGGCAGACCCAGGCCTCGTCGGGTCCGGGCAGGGCGTGGCCGGCGGCGCAGGCCCAGCCGGCGGCGGCGCCGGCGGCCAGGGGCACGATCGCCAGCGCGTCGTCCGGGCAGCGCCGTGCGGCGGCAAGCAGGGCGGAGCCGCGGACGACGACCGTGCCGCCGCGCGCCAGCGCACGCTGCGCGCGCAGGGCCGTCGCCGCCTGCAGCGGCAGCTCGTTGATCGAGCGCGCGGCCGAGGCCAGCACCGCTTCGCCGAGCGCGCGCCACGAGGCGTCTCCCGTCAAGTGCCAGAGGCGGGCGGCCGCCAGCGCCAGCTGAGCCTCGCCGGAGGGCCAGGCGTTGTCGAGCGGCTCCCGGCCCCGGCGCAGCAGCAGCGGGCTTTCTGCCGGCGCGACGTAGAAGCCGCCGTCGGCGGCGCGCAGCCGCTGCGCGGCCTCGGCGAGCAAAGCGCTGGCGCGGGCGACGAGCTCGGGGTCGCCGAGGGCGTCGAAGGCCGCGAGCAGACCGCAGGCCAGCGCTCCGTAGTCCGTGACCAGGGCCGGGCGCCCGGGCAGGTGCAGGAGCCCTTGGGGACTGCGGCGCTGCCAC
>JANWWU010000061.1 GCA_025055595.1 Planctomycetota bacterium
ACCAGCTCGCCCAGGCGCTGCGGCGCTGGCGCGACAATCAGCTCGATGCGGCGCGCGCCGCGCCGATCGCCGAGGCCCAGCAGCTGCTGGCCGAGCAGGCGCTGGCGGCCCTGGCGCGCGCCGCGGGCGGCGACGGCGAGGCCGGGCCGGCCGGCGAGCGCGCGCTCGACCGCGTCGAGCGCCTGCTCGATGGCTTGCTCGCCGAAGGCGATCTGACGCGGCTGATCGCGCGCCTGTGCGAGCGGCAGCAGGCCCTGCTCGGCGAGAGCCGCGCCTTCGTCCGCGCGCATCTGGCGCGCCAGCCCGATGACGCGGGGCGGGCGCGCCAGCGCGATCTCGCCGAGCGTCAGCGCGATCTCGCGGCGCAGGGCGCGGACCTCGCGCGCCGCCTGCGCGCCGCCCAGCCCCCGGCGCCGGCGCTGCGCGTGCTCGACGACGAGGACCCGCCGGGGGCGATGACCGCCGCCGCCGCCGAGCTGGCGTCGGACGAGCGGCGCCTGCGCGCCCTCGAGCTGCAGCAGGCGGCGGTCGCGGCCTGGCAGCGCATCCTCGAGGCGCTCTCCGGCAGCGATCGCCAGGGCGATCTCGGTCGGCGCCTCGGCGAGCTCGCCGAGCGCCAGGAGCGGCTCGGCGAGAGCGTCGAGCAGGGGCGGCTGGCCGGGGCCGCCGCGGAGCGCGAGCAGACCCGCCTGCGGCAGGACAGCGAGCGCCTGCAGGGCGAGCTCGCCGGCCAGGCCGAGGCCCAGGCCGCGCTGCAGGCGGCGATCGCCGCGCAGCAGGCGGCGGAGCGCGCGCTGGCGGCCGGTCAGCAGGCGGCAGCGGCGCAGCAGGCAGCGCTCGCCGGCTCCCTGCTGCGCGCGGCGCAGCGCGTCGTCGACCCCCGCGCCGTGCGCCGGACGCCGCCGGAGGCGCCCGATGTCATCGCCGCCCTGCGCCGCCTGCTGCTGTTGCAGGCCAAGGTGCTCGCCGACAGCCTGCCGATCCACGCCCGCATCGGCGAGCAGCCGCCGGACTTCGCGGCGCGCCGCGAGCTCGCCGCGATCGCCGGCCTGCAGCGCGACATCCTCGCCCGGCTGCGCGACGAGGCCCTGCAGCCTCTCGCGCGCGCCCCGGTCGCCCAGGCGGCGCTGCTGCGCGTCGAGTCGGCGATGCAGCGCGTCCTCCAGCACCTGCAGCTGCCGGCGCTCGGCGAGCGCGGCATCAGCTTGGAGCGCCGTGCGCTGCTGGAGCTCAAGCGGGTGCTCGAGATCGCCGATGCCGTCGCCGCCGCGCTCGCGCCAGCAGAGGAAGGCGCGGGCGGCGGCGGGGGTGGCGGCGGCGGCGATCAAGCCGGCCTGCAAGCGGCCGCCGAGCTTGCCTGGCTGATCGTCGAGCAGGAGGAGATCCTGGCGGCGCAGGCGGCACGCCGCCCCGGGCTGGCGGAGCGGCAGGGCGAGCTGGCGCGCCTGATCGCGGCGCTGGCCGAGGCCCTGCCGTCGGGCAGCCGGACCGCGGCGCTGCTGCAGCGCGCCCGCGCGATGGCGCAGGCGACGCGCGAACGCCTGGCCCAGGCCTCGGCCGATCCTGCCAGCTCCTTTCCTCCGGGGCTGGCCGTTAGCCAGGCCCTGCGCCAGGCCCTGGCCGAGATCCGCGTCCAAGTCGGCGGCAGCGGGGCCCCCGGCGAGCGCCGGGCGCCGCCGGAGCAGGAGGAGCAGGCGACCGCGGGTGCGGCCGGCGGAGCCCAGCCCGGGGCGGCGAGCGCCGCCGCCGGCGCCACGGGCGCTGGCGGCACTGGCGGCGCCGGGCAGCGGGTGCATGCCGATCAGCAGGCGACCTCCCTGCTGCAGCTGCCGCCCCTGCAGCGCGAGCGCCTGCGCCAGGCCCGCGAGCAGCGGCTGCCGCCGGGAGCCCTCGAGCTGTTCGAACGCTACCTCGAACGGCTGCAGGAGCCCTGAGCGCGGCCGCCTACGCTGCGCCGCCCTCGAGGACGACGACCGCCAGCGCCAGGCCGCCGGCGTGGCTGATGCTCAGCGCCGAGCGCACCGCGCCGAGCCGCTGCGCGCGCTGCGCCGCGGCCCCGCGCAGCTCGAGGCGCGGGGCCCCGCCGGCGCCGCTGAGGACGACGATGTCGCACGGCCGCACGCCGTCGGCGAAGCCGCTGCCCAGGGCCTTGGCCGCGGCTTCCTTGGCCGCCCAGCGCCCGGCGATGCGCTCGGCGCCGGCGTCCGCCGTCGCCTCCTCCGGCGCGAAGTAGCGCGCGAGGAAGCGCGCGCCGCGGCGCTCGAGCAGGCGCGCGATGCGCGCCACCGGCACGATGTCGATGCCGAGGCCGATGATCACGGGGGATCCAGCAGCCGGGTCCAGGCCGGTAGCAGCCACCACGGGGCCTGCGCCGGGCGGTCGAGACACAGCGCGAGGGGGGCGCCGGCGGCGCGCGCCGGCGAGGGCAGCCACTGCGACCAGACGATCGTCCCGCGGGGCGAGGGCAGGGTGCCGCTGGCGTCGAGCGTCCAGGCGCCGCTGAGCGCCAGGCGCACGCCTTCCGGGCCGAGGATCGCGCGCACCGCCTGCACGGCGATCGGGCCGGTGGCGTCGGCGAGATGCAGCTCGCGCTGCCGCTCGCAGCGCACGGCGACCAGCAGGCTGCCGCCGCGGCGCGCGACCGCCAGCTCCGGCCCCCCCTCCTGCAGCAGGCCGGCGGCGGCGAGCCACGGCGCGAGCGTGCCGTCGGCGGGCAGCGCGCCGAGGCGCAGCGGCGGCGGCGCCGGCGGCAGCTCGGGGTCGAGCGCGCGCAGCTGCCGCTCGGCGGCCAGCAGCATGCGTCCGTTCGGCAGCGGCTGCACCGAGCCCTCGCCGCGCCAGCCGCTGCATGCCAGCAGCGTGCCCTGGGCATCGAGGCGCAGCGCCCACTGCTGGCCAGCGTCGCGCAGCACCAGGACAGCACCGTCGCTTGCCGGCTGCAGGGCCAGGACCTCGACGCCATCAGGCAGCGGCAGGGACCAGCGCGGCGTCGCTTCCGGAAGGGCGACGGCGAGCACGCGCCGCCGCGGCTCGGCGATCAGGAGCAGCGCCTGCTCCGCGCTGACGGCGTAGGCCTCGCAGGGAGCGTCGACGAGCAGGCGCCGCCAGCTCGCGGCGCGCGCCTCGAACACCCCCGGCCGCCCGCGCGCATCGAGCGCGAGCAGGCCATCGCCGAGGACGGCGAGCGGGCGCACGGGCTCGCTGCTGCGCGCCAGCAGCAGGCCCTGGCCGAGATCCCACAGCGCCAGGCGGCCGTCCCGAAGGCGGCCGGCGAGCAGGCCCTCGCTGGCCAGCGGCGCCTCCTCCAGCGGCGGCAGGCGCGCGAGCTCGCGGCCGTCCTCGAGGCTGAGGAGGCTCGCTTCGCCGTTGCTCGGCAGCCACAGCGCCCGCGCGCCGAGCACGCGGGCCCCGGCCAGGCGCTCGCCGGCGCCGGCGAGGCGCCAGCGCACGCTGCCGGCGGCGTCGATGCCGACGAGGTCGGGGCCGTCGGCGGCGATCACCAGCTCGCCGGCCAGCAGCGGCAGCTGACGCTGCGCGCGCTCCTCGTCCTGGCTGAGCGCGATCGACCAGCGGTCCTGGCCGGTCGCGGCGTCGACGGCGAAGCAGCGCAGGTCGCTGCGTCCCGGGGCCAGGGCCATCGTCGCCCGCGCCAGCACCAGGCCCGAGCCGATCGCCAGCGGCTCCAGCGGCTCCCCGCCGAAGCGCCCGCGCACCTCGCGGATCGCGCCGTCGCGCCCGCGCACCTTGAAGACGAAGGGGTCGTCGCCGCGGCGCTGCAGCACGCGCGGCCGCAGGTCGTTCTGGAAGTCGGCCAGCGGCTCGCCGTCGAGGGCGAGCAGGACATCGCCGCTGCTCAAGCCCGCGGCCTCGGCGGCGCTGCCGGGCAGGACCTGGATGGCGACGCCGTCGGCCGCGGCCTCGGCCGCCGGCTGCACGCCGAGCAGCGCGCGCTGCGGCAGGCGCCGCCAGCGCCCGCTGCCATCGCTCAGGCTCCAGGCGCGCAGCAGCCCGTCGGCGTAGGCGACGGCCAGGCCCTCGCCGATCAGCACGCGTCCGCGCACGCCGGCGGCGAGCGACCAGGCGCCGGCCGCGGGCGGCGTCGGCCGCGGCGGCGCCCCGCAGGGATCCCAGCGCTGCCGCTGGCAGCGCGCGAGCCCGGCCTGGGCCAGCAGCTGCCGGCTGAGCGCGAGGCCGTCGGGCAGCTGCAGCAGGCGATCGGGGTCGGCGAGGGCCGCGCTGTACTCGCGGCTGGCTTCGGCGCGCGCGCCCGCCCGCTCGTGGAGGCGCGCGCGCCACAGCGGCAGCTCGCTGGCGAAGGCCGGGAAGCGCGCCGCGAGCTCGGCGAGGGCCTGCAGATCGCGCGCGGCCTGCGGGCCCTCGCGCAGCAGGCGGGCGCGCAGCAGGCGCGCCAGGCGCTCGGCGAGCGTCGGCTCGGCGCCGCGCGCGAGCGCCGTCTGCCAGGCGGCGATCGCCCCGTCGAGGTCGCCGCGGCCGCTGAGCAGGGCGCCGAGCGCCACCCAGGGCGCGGGCCCGGCGTCGGGCAGGGCGGCGGTCGCGCGCAGGCGCTCGAGCAGGCCGGCAGCGTCGCCGTGGGCGCGGACGCTCTGGCGCTGGGCGAGCGCGACCACGCCGAGATCGGCGGCAAGCGCGCTCGCCGGCCCGAGGCGCCAGGGCGTCAGCTGGCCGCTGGCGCGCTCGATGAACGCCGCCTGCTCGTCGCCGAGGACCAGCGCGCCGCGCGCGGCGAAGCGCGCCTGCCCGGCGCTGGCGCGCAGCGGCGCGCTCCAGCGCGCACGCAGCGTGGCGAGCTCGAGCAGCACGACGCTGCGGCCGGCGAGCAGCGCCTCGCCTTGATCGACGGCCAGGACCTCGCCGTCGGCGCCGCTGCCGCGGTAGGCGCGCGGGGCCTGGTCCTCGGGTCCGAGCACGAGGACCAGCCCGGGATGGTCGGCGGGCGAGAACACGGCGTGCCAGCCGTCGCCGGCGGCGAGGCCGCGGCGCGCGCGCCGCTCGAGGTGCCCGCCTCCGGGCAGCGTCGGGTAGCTCCACAGGCGCAGGACGCGGCCATCGCTGGTCAGCAGCGCCAGCGTCCCGGCCTGGGTGCACAGCGCGATCCCCGCATGGCAGCGCGCCAGCGCCGGCGGGGCGGCGTCCTGGCGCGACCACACCGGCTGCGCGACGAGGACCAGCGGCCGCTCCCACGCCCGCCGCCCATCGCGCTGGCGCAGCGCGAGCGCGCGCACCTCCGGCTGATCGCGGGCGCTGGTGCGCACGGCGATGACGACCAGGCCGTCGATGGCGACGGCGGCGCCGACGGCCTCGATGTCATCGTCGAACGGCGTCGCGCGCCAGCGCTCGCGGCCGGCGGGGTCGCAGGCGACGACGAGCAGCCGCTGGCGAGCGACGCCGAGCGCGATGAAGCCCTCGGGCACCGCCAGCGGGGCGGAGATCGTCGGCGGCAGCGGCTCGCTGCCGAGCGCCAGCGGGGCGCCGAGCAGCTCGCCGGTGTAGAGATCGCGCACGCTCAGCAGCTGGCCGTCGGCGATCGCCAGGGTCCCGGCGGGATGGATGGCGAGGCCCGGGGCGGGCGGCTCCTCGGCGGGGCGGCGGCGATTCAGAGGGGGAGCGCCGAGCGCGCCGTCGAGCGGCTGCTGCCAGATCCGCTCCCAGGGCGGGGCGCTGGCGGGCATCGTCGGCAGCGGTGCGCGCAGCAGCGCGGGCAGGGCGGCCCAGCGCTGCTGCCGCCCCGGCAGGCCGGGCTCCCCGGCCTGCTCGGCGATCGCGCGGTAGAGGTGCAGGAGCCCGAGGTCCCAGGCGAGGTCGGCGGCGCGCCGCCAGGCGTGCGCCGCGCTCTCCGTGCCGGGCGCGCTGCGCGCGAGCGCGATCCATGCCGCCGGCTCGTGCACCGCTCCCAGCTCCCGGGCGCGGCGGCCGGCGCCGGCCGCGAGCATCGCCGCCCAGCGCTCGCCGAGCCCGAGGGCCGCGATCCGCTCCGCCAGGACCTCGGCCAGCGGGGCGGCCTCGCCCTGCGGCAGGGGGATCAGCGCGTCTGGCTGCGCGGCGAGCAGCTCGCGCGCGCGCGCGAGCGCCTCCTCGCCGTCGTCGCGCGCGAGCGCCGCCAGCACTTCGTGGGCCTCGCGGCGCACCTCCCAAGGCGTGGCGAGCAGCGGCTCGCCGGCGGCCAGCAGGGCGCAGAAGACGCAGGGCGCGAGCGCGCGCAGCACAGCGGCACGCTATCAGCCGCGGCGGGCGCGAAAGAAGGCGGTCAGCAGGGCCGCGCTCTCCTCGGCGAGCACCCCGCCGCGCACCAGCAGCCGGTGATTGTAGCCCGGCGGCGCACTGAGGTCGACGACGCTGCCGCAGGCCCCGGCCTTCGGCTCGCGCGCCCCGTAGACGACGCGATCGAGCCGCGCGTTGAGGCAGGCGCCGATGCACATCGGGCAGGGCTCGAGCGTGACATAGAGCGTGCAGCCATTGAGCCGCCAATCGCCGAGCGCGCCGGCCGCGGCGGTGATCGCCAGCAGCTCGGCGTGGGCCGTCGGGTCCTTGAGGCGCTCACGGGCGTTGCGGCCGCGACCGAGCAGGCGGCCCTGCGCGACGATGACGCAGCCGACCGGGACCTCGCCGTCGCGCGCCGCCGCCTCCGCTTCCTGCAGGGCCGCGCGCATCCAGCGGAGGTCCTCCTCCGCGTCTTGCGCGGCGCTCACTTGCGGACGACGAGCGTCAGCAGATGGCCGCGCGTCGGCAGCGGCTGGTGCTTGGCCTCGCTGACCATCTTCGACAGCTCGCGCAGCACCGGGTCATCGCCGCGCAGGTTGAGGCCGTTGCCGTAGTTGACGATGCCGACCTGCAGCTTCTCGGGATCCGCGACCAGGATCACCTGGCACATCTCGCTGCTGTCCGTCGCCTTGGCCTGGATCGCGCTGGAGACGCGGGCGAGCGCGGCCTGCAGGTTGGAGCTGAGCGCGTTCGGCAGCCCGCAGGCCTGGCACAGGCCGCTGGCCAGCGGCGCGAGGGCCGCTGCGAGGTCGAACTGCGCCGGCAGCTTGACTTCGGACATCCGCACCTTGCCCATCTCGTAGAACTCGATCGTGCCCGAGGCATCGACCGAGAAGTAGTCGCCGCTGCGCGGGTCCTTGAAGCGCCCGGGCTGGCTGACATTGAGCCCCATCCCGGTGACCGGATGCCGGAACTGGATCGGGAACTTGACCGTCGGCGCCGCTGCCGCCTTCTCGTCTTTCTTCTTCTTCGTGTACGAGGCGACCGCGGCGTCGATCGTCTCATAGGTCTCGAAGAGCGCGAGCAGGCCGAGCATCTCGAAGAGCGCGATCACCTTCGTCGGCACCCCGACCAGCTTGATGTCGCCGCTCTTCTCGCGGAAGGTGTCGACGCACTTGACGATCGTGCCGAGCCCCGTCGAGTTGATGTACTTGACGTTGGTCAGCACCAGCAGCACATGCTTCGTGCCCGAGGACAGGATGTCGGTGAGCCGCTTCTCGAAGGCCTGATTGGTGCTGGCGTCGATCGAGCCGGTGAGGAAGACCGCCTTGCCTTCCTCGCCGCTGGGCAGCGTGATGCTCTTAATGTCGAAGTTCAGGACAGCCATGGCTTCCTTCCGGCGTCGAGCGCTAGCATGGCGGCGATTGCACATTCGACAACGCCAGGTGCGTGCCCCGCCGCTCATGTGTGATACGGGACGCGGCAAGGCGCTCGTTCCTGAAGGCCAAGCTACTGCCGCAAACATCATGGTAAGGCGCACGCAGGAGGCCGCATGGGCGGGTTCTTCGGCAAGAAGCAGGACAAGCAGGACAAGCCGTCGCCATCTGGACGCAAAGCTGCCGAGGCGGCGAATGTCCGCAAGAGCGTTCGTCGCGTCGTGCCGGGCGCCGGCAAGGCGCCGAGCTCGGCTGCGAGCCAGCGCCCGGCGCGCCCTGCCCCCGAGCCGGCGGCGCCGAGCGCCCCGGCCGCCGCGGATGACGTCATCGATCTTCCGGAGGCCGCCGCCGCGCCGGTGGCGGCGCCGGCGCGCGCCCGTCCCGCGGCGCCGATCGCGGAGCCCGAATTCGCAGGTTCCCTGCAAGCGCCGGCGCCGAGCGGCCCCTCGCGCAGCGGCGACGAGGCGCTGCTCAAGTTCCTGACCGGCGAGGCGCCGGCCGGCGAGCAGCGCGTGCAGCTGATCAGCGCCGACCAGGCGGCGGCGGCGCGCAGCAAAGCGGAAAGCGAGCAGATCCCGCTCGATGTCGCGCTCGTGCAGATGGGTTTCGTCACCGAGGAGGCGCTGGTCGACGCGCTGTCGCAGGCGACCTTCGTGCCGCACCTCAAAGTCGACAAGTACGAGGTGCGCAAGAAGGCGCTCGATGCGATCAGCCGCGCCGACGCCGAGCGCTACGGCGTGTTCCCCGTCGACAAGCTCGGCAACCTGCTGACGCTGGCGATGGTCAACCCGCTCGACAGCGAGGCGCTGCGCGCGCTCGAGACCAAGACCGGACTCGACATCAAGAAGGTGGTGGCGACGCGGACGGAGATCGCGACGGCGATCGACAAGTACTACGGCGGCAAGGTCGCCGCCAGCGAGCAGTCGCGCTCCTTCTCCCAGGAAGTGCCCGAGCAGCCGGCGGTGCTCGAGGTGCCGACGCTCGATGTCATCGAGCCCGTGACGCCGGTTGCCGCGCCGCCGCCGGTCGCGGCAGCGGCGCCGGTCCCGGCAGCGGCGCCCGCGGCCGCGCCGCCGGTCGCCGCCGGCGAGATCCAAGACCTCGAGGACCTGCTCGGCGGCGAGGAAGTCGCGCCGACGATCGTCGAGCCGGTGTCGATCGCGCCCGAGGCGGTCGGCGAGACCGTCGAGCACGTCGAAGTCGGCATCGCGCCCTCGGCCGCGGCGCGCGCGGAGCCGGAACTCGCCTTCGTCGACGCGCCGCGCCCCGGGACCGGCGCGCTCAGCCGCAGTGCGGCGAGCGAGCTCGATCTCGAGAAGACCGACGCGATCAAGCCGCCGCCGAAACCGGCGGGAGCCGGGCTCGATCTCGACCTCGACCTCGGCCCGCCGCCGAGCGCGCCGGCGCCCGCGGCCGCGCCGCCGGCGCCGGCAGAGCCCGCCGTCCCAGCGGCGCCGGCCGCGCCGGCGCGTCCCGCCGCTCGCGTGGTCGACCTCGTGCCGGTGTCGGAAGAGGAGTTCCGCAACGCGATCCGCCATGGCCGCGCC
>JANWWU010000043.1 GCA_025055595.1 Planctomycetota bacterium
TCATCCCATGTAGTTCCGGTGAAAAGCTGAAGCCAGTAGTTCATACATCAACTTTCATGCTTGCGATCACGCGCAGCGCGCACCTTCGTTCGTGATCTGATCGTCTGTGAAGTCCGGGATTGCCCCCTGCGCAGCACTTCCGCGGCCACATTTATTCACTTGAAGATTGCCAGAAACAGAGGCCTACACAAAGAGGGCAGGGGGATCCATCCATCATACTCTCTTATACTTGTACGCCTTCGCTTGCAAGATCGGCGGCAGAGCGCTCAAAAGAAAGCTGCTAACCAACGTTCGGACAACCTACATCCCTGGCTAGCAGATCTTGCTCGCTGCTGGTTGTTGGCCCTGAAAGTGGCTGGCTGTTGGCTCGTTGGTGGCTGGATTCATAACCCCTTGTCAATCTGGCGGCCCCGGCAGGACTCGAACCTGCGACAATGCAGTTTAGAAAACTGCCGCTCTATCCGACTGAGCTACGGGGCCCTGCGTCCGGGTGAGGTTGGATTCTGAGCTGAGGAGCAGCTTACTTGCGCTGGCCGAGGCGGAAGCCAGGGTCACGGCTTGGTCGCTGGTGACGCGGTGTAAGCTGCGTGTTTATGGACGAGCCGGCGCGACGGCTGCAGGCGTGGCTGCCGCATGTGCTGCTCTTGGCGCTGGCGGTGGCGCTGGTCGCGCTCGTGCTCGTCGTGATCTGGCCGCTGGCCGAATCCTTGCTCCTTGCAGGGGCGATCGCGCTGCTCACTTATCCGATCGTCTTTCTGCCCTTGGTGCGGTTGGTCGGCCGGTTGCGTCCGAACTGGGATGGGCCGACGCGCTCCTTGGTCGGCGCGGTGATCGCGACGCTCGTCGTCGGCGGGGTGGCCTGCGGTGCGGTGCTGACCGCTGTGTGGGTCGTGTGCGGCAGCTGGGAGCGCTTGACCGATCTGGTCTGGGGCGTGGTGTTCAACGACCACGAGCGCTTGCAGCGGGCGGTCGATGTCTTGACCGAGAGCGTGATGCAGGTGCTGCGCCTGTATCCGCAGCTGCCCTGGGAGGAAGCCGAGATCCGCGCCGGCATCGCCGGCTGGCTCGGACACGGGCCGCTGAGCACCGACATGCTCGGCTATCTGTTCCGCGGCTCGATCGGGGTGATGGCGCAGAGCGCGCTGACGCTGATCGCCCTCTTCTATCTCTATGCCCAGGGAGCGCAGCTCGTCGAGCGCGTGCTCGACTGGCTGCCGTTGTCGCAGCACGAGCGCGCTGACCTGATCGAGCGCATCGTCGGCATCACCAGCTTTGTCGCCGTCAGCATCCTGCCGCGAGCGCTCGTGCAGGGCGCGATGTGCGGAGCGATCAGCTGGTTGATCGCCGACGCCCATCCGCTCGCGACCGGCGCCGTCGCCGCCTTCTTGGCCCTGCTGCCGCTGGTTGGGCCGAACATCGCCTGGTTCCCCTATGCCTCCGTGCTGTGGTCGCAGGGCCAGCCGTGGACCGCAGTCTGCCTGGGAGTGGCATGCATGAGCGCGGCCTGGGCGATCGAGCTGGCGCTGCAGCGGCTGGCGCCACGCTGGCGGGCCGACAGCGTGTGGCTGAGCTTTCTGCTCTTCTGCGGGCTCACCGGCGGCATCATCGGATTCGGCCTGCGCGGCGTGATCATCGGTCCGGCAGCGGCGGTGGCGGCGGTCGCCTTCCTCGGCTTCTTGCACGCCGTGTATGGACCGCGCAGCGAGCGTGACGTTCAGTGAACGGCTGGCGTGGTCACTGCTCGGCCTGGCGCGCGCGCTGCCGCCGCGTCTGGCGCTGTGGGCCGGCGGGCTGCTCGGCGACGCGGTCGGGCGCTTGCCGCTGCGCGATGTGCGGCGCGCGCGCGCCCACCTCGCCCGCGCCTTCCCCGAGCGGCCAGCGGCCTGGCACGCGGCGATGACCCGCAAGTGCTTCCGCCACTTCGGGCGGATGGCGCTGTGGACGCTGGCGACGGCGATGCGCGATCCGCGCGCGCTGCGGCGCGGCATCGCGGTCGAGGGCGCCGAGCACTGGCGCGCTCTGGTGCGGGCGTGCCGGCGCGGCGAGGGCACGCTCGGCCTCGCCGGGCATTTCGGCAACTGGGAGCTGATGGCGCGCATCGCGGCGACGCTCGTCCCGCTGACGGTGATCGGCCGCCGCCTGCGCTGGCCGTTGGCCGATCGGCTGGTGTGGCGGCTGCGCATGGCGGGCGGCGCCCGCCTGATCTATCAGGACGACGATGTGCGGCTGGCGCTGCGCGAGCTGCGCCAGGGCCGCTATGTCGCCACCCTGCCCGACCAGGACATCCCGCGCCTGGAAGGCGCGCATGTGCCGTGGTTCGGCATTCCGGCCTACACGCCGCTCGGCCCCGGCATCCTGGCGTTGGCCGCCGGCGGCTGGGTGCAGCCCGGGCACTGCTTCCTCGTGCCGCTGGGCGGCCTGCGCTGGCGCTGGGTGGCGCACTGCGGACCGCGCCGACGTTTCTCGGGCGGCGAGCGGCGGCAGACTGCGCGCGCGATCATCGCCTGGGCGATGGCCTACCAGGAGCAGCTCGTGCGCCGCCATCCCGAGCAGTGGGTCTGGTGGCATCTGCGCTGGCGCACGCCGCCGCCGGCGTCGCTCTAACGGTCGAGAGTGCGGACAGCGCAGATGGATCGCCGCTGCTGCGCTGGAGCATGCTGGCATGTGGCGGTGCATCGTCTGCCTCCTCGGCGCGCTGCCGGCTTGGCTGACGGCGGCGACCGTGGTCTTCCTCGGTGATTCGCTCACCGCGGGCTACGGTGTCAGCGAGGAGGAGGCGTACCCCGCGCTGGTCGCGCGCGCCCTGGCCGCGGATCCGCGGACCGCGGGTTGGCGCGTCGTCAATGCTGGAGCCTCGGGAGATACTTCCGCGGGGGCGGCGCGCCGCCTCGCCTGGGTGCTGCGGGCGCGGCCGCAGGCCGTCGTCGTCGCCATCGGCGGCAACGATGCCCTGCGCGGCCTGCCGGTCGGCGAACTGGAAGCCAACTTGCGAGCGATGATCGCCCGCATCCGCGAGGCGGGAGCGCGGCCGCTGCTGATCGGCATGCGCGCGCCGCTTAATCTCGGCCCGGACTACGCCGCTGCCTTCGCCGCGGTCTATCAGCGCGTCGCGGCCGAGCTGGAGGTGCCGCTGCTGCCCTTCCTGCTCGAGGGGATCGCGCTCGACCCGCGCTACAACCAGGCCGACCTCATCCATCCCAACGCCGAGGGCCATCGTCGCATCGCGCAGCGCGTTGCGGAGTGGCTGCTGCCGCTGCTGGCGGAGAGCCGATGATCCTCTGCCGAGGAGTGGGACGGGATTTCCGCACCCCGCGCGGGACGCTGACGGTGCTCGATGGCGTCGAGCTCGAGATCGCGGCCGGCGAGCGGGTGGCGATCCTCGGTCCCAGCGGCTCGGGCAAGAGCACGCTGCTCGGCCTTCTCGCCGGCCTCGATCTGCCGAGCCGCGGCCGGGTGATCGTCGACGGCCAAGACCTTGCGGCGCTGGACGAGGATCGCCGTTGCGCGTGGCGCGCCCGACGCTGCGGCTTCGTCTTCCAGAGCCATCGCCTGCTGCCGGCGCTCTCCGCCTTGGAGAATGTCGCGGTGCCGCTGCTGCTGAGCGGGGTGCCGCCGCCCGCGGCGGAAGCGCGGGCGCGGGCAGCGCTCGAGCGCTTGGGCCTCGGCGATCGACTGCATCACCGGCCGGCGGAGCTGTCGGGCGGCGAGCAGCAGCGGGTCGCCGTGGCGCGCGCCATCGTCCACGCTCCGGCAGTGCTGTTCGCTGACGAGCCGACGGGGTCCCTCGATCGCACGACCGGGCGCGCGCTCGCCGATCTGCTGTTCGCGCTGGCCGAGCGCGAAGCGATGACGCTGGTCCTCGTCACCCACGACGACGCACTCGCCGCGCGTTGCCAGCGCAGTTTGCGCTTGCACGGCGGTCGGCTCGCATGATGCGCCTGGCCTGGCGGCAGCTCGCTGGCCGACCGGGCCTGGCGATGCTCGCCGTGCTCTGTGTAGCGATCGGCATCGCCGCGCGGGGCACGGTGACCGGCACGGTCCACGCCATCGAACGGCAGATCGCCGGCGAGGCGCGACAGCTGCTCGCGGCCGACCTCGAAGTCAGCGCCAACCGCCCCTACAGCGCCGAGGAGCTGGCGCGGACGCGCGCCGTCCTGCCTGCTAGCGCGCGCCTGGCGGAGGTACGCCAGCTGACGGCGATGGTCAGCAGCGCGACGAACAGCGTGCTGTGCGAGGTGACCGCGGTCGACGCGGAGTGGCCGATCTACGGGCAGCTGCGCTGCGAGCCGACGGCAGCGGCGCTGGCTGTCCGCGCCGGCGAGGCGGTGGCGATCGTCGACCCCGCGCTGCTGGCGCGCCTGCAGGTCGCCGTCGGCGAGCGCGTGCGCGTCGGCGCGGCGTGGTGCACGATCGGCGGCACGCTCGTCGAGCTGCCGGGCGCCGGCCTGCCGACCTTCGCGCTCGGTCCGCGCGTGGTGGTGCCCCTCGCGGTGCTCGCCGATGCTGGCCTCAGCGGAGAGGGGATCCGCGCGCGGCACCGCCTGCTGATCGGTCTTCCCGATCCCGCGCGGGCGGCCGCGACCGCGGCGGCGCTGCGTGCGCGCTGGCGGCTGGCGGAACACGAGGACGGCGGGCCGCCATTCGCGCCGCAGCAGACCCCGGTCACGGTGCGCACCGCCGACCAGGCCGCACGCCGCGTCGAGCGCGTGCTGACCCGGGCGACCGATGTCGTCCGCCTCGTCGCCCTCATCGCCCTGGCCTTGGGAGCGCTCGGCGTTGCGGCGGTGATCAGCGGCCTGGTGCGGCTGCAGCTCGACGACATCGCGGTGCTGCGCGCTCTCGGCGCTCGCCGGCGCCAGATCGCGGCTGCCCTCGGCTGGCAGGCCGCGCTGATCGGGGCGCTCGGTGGCGGCCTCGGCGTGCTGCTCGGCTGCGGCCTCGCCGCCCTCGCCGCGCTCGTCATCGGAGTCGAGCTGGCGTGGCCGCGGCTCAGCGATGTCGCCCTCGGGATGGGGCTGGCGTTGCTCGCCGCCGCCGCTGCCGCGGCGATCCCGCTGCTGACGGCCCTGCGCCAGGAACCGCTGGCCGTCCTGCGCGGCGATCCGCTCAGCGCTCTGCCGCGCGGCCAGGTGCTGCTGGCGGCGCTCGGCATCGCCGTCGTCGGCTTTCTAGCGGCGGCGCGCGAGGCGCGTTCCTGGATCTGGGGGGCGAGCGCGACGGCGGCGCTCATCGTCTCGACCATCGGCATCGCGCTGCTGGCGCGGGTGGCGCTGCGGCTGCTGGCCGCGCGCGCCCCGCCCTGGCCCTTGCTGCGGCTCGCCAGCCGCGCGCTGGCACGGCGCGCCGGCGGGGCCCTGGCGGTGATCACGGCGCTCGGCATCGCCGTCGCCTTGGCCGTCGTCCTGCTCGTCGTCCAAGCGGGCTTCGGTCGCGAGCTGCGCGCCGGCGCCAAGCCGGCGTGGTTCGCCCTCGATATCCAGGACGATCAGCGCGCGCCGCTGCTCGCCATCCTCGAGGAGCAGGGCTGCGCCGTGCACATGAAGCCCTGGGTGCGCGCGCGCCTCGAGGCGATCGATGGCCGGGCGGTGCAGGCGATGGCGGGCGGCTCCACGCGCGAGGCCGAGCGCGCGGCTCAGCTGCGCCGCCGCGAGCAGAACCTCACCTGGGCAGCTGCGCCCAGCGCCAGCGAACGCCTGCTGCGCGGACGCTGGCCCGGCCCCGGCGAGGCGGTGGTCGAGGAGCGCTGGGCCGAGGCCCTGGGCATCGACCTCGGCAGCCGTCTGGAGTTCGCGGTCCTCGGCGTGCCGGTGGCCGTGGTGGTCAGCGGCATCAAGCGCGTCGACTGGTGGAGCTTTCAGCCGAACTTCTTCATCACGCTGCACCCCGACGACCTGGCCGGGGCGCCGGCGGTGTGGCTGGCGAGCATCGGCGCGCCGCGCGCAGGCGATGCGCAGGCCCTGGTCATGCGTCTGGCGAGCGAGTTCCCGAATGTCTCGCTGATCGACATCGCGGCGGCCACGGAAGCCGCGCAGCAGATCGTCGGTCGTGCCAGCCTCGCCGTCGCCGCCGTCGTCGCCATCGCCGTGCTGGCGGCCCTCGCCGTGACCATCGGCACGGTCATGGCGGCGGCGCGCGAGCGCGTCCCCGAGCTCGCCACGCTGGCCGCGCTCGGCGCCACCCGCCGGCAGCTGAGCCTGCTCGTGCTCGGCGAGGCGGGGATCCTGGTCACGCTCGCCGTCCTGCTCGGCGCCGTCAGCGGCCTGGTCAGCGGACTATGGCTGAATGCCG
>JANWWU010000044.1 GCA_025055595.1 Planctomycetota bacterium
CGTGCGGCGCTCGAAGATTTCCGCAGCGAGTGCCAGGAGCTGCTGGTCGAGGCCGAGCGCGCGGTGCTCGGGCGCACGCAGCTCGAGCGCGAGCAGGTCGATGCCGTGTTCCGCGCCTTCCACACGATCAAGGGGATGGCGGCCTATGTCGGGCAGCCGGTCATCGAGCAGGCGGCGCATGCGATCGAGGCCCAGCTGCTGCCGGTGCGCGACGGCGAGCGAGCCGCGGATGCCAGCGTCGTGCAGCTGGTGCTGGCGGGCGTCGATCGCTTGCGCGCCATCCTAGCCGGCGCGGCGATGGCGACGGCTGCAGAGCACAGCAGCGCAGAGGAGACCCCGCGGCTGGGCGATATCCTGGTCGAGCTGGGGGTGCCGCGTGAGGTCATCGAGGAGACCGCTCGGCACTTGAAGCCGAAGGAGCGCCTCGGCGACAAGCTGGTGGAGAGCGGCCGGGTACCGAGACAGCTCGTCGAGCAGGCGGCGCAGCGGCAGAAGGCCCTGCGCAGCGATGCCTTCTCGCGCGTCGCCACGACCAAGCTCGAGGACGTCGTCAACATGGTCGGCGAGCTGCTGATCGCGCAGGCGATGGTCGCCAATGACCCCGAGCTGCCGCGCCTGCCGAGCCTCTCGGCCGCCGTGCAGCGCCAATCGCACATCTTGCGCCGGCTCCAAGTCCTGGCGCTGTCGCTGCGCATGGTGCCGCTGCGCGCCACCTTCCAGAAGATGGCGCGTGCCGTCCACGATACGGCGAAGAAGCTCGAGAAGGAGGTCGAGTTCCAGACCGCCGGCGACGACACCGAGATCGACCGCAGCCTGGCGGAGAGCATGGCCGATCCCCTGCTGCACATGGTGCGCAATGCCGTCGATCACGGCATCGAAAAGCCGGAGGAGCGCGTGCGCGCCGGCAAGCCGCGCGCCGGCAAGGTGCGGCTCGCCGCCTATCATGCGGGCGACGATGTCGTCATCGAGCTGTCCGACGACGGTCGCGGCATGGACCCCGAGCGGCTGCGGCGCAAGGCGCTCGAGAAGGGTCTGATTGCCGCCGATCGCCAACTGACCGAAGCCGAGTGCTACGATTTGATCTTCTTGCCGGGTTTCAGCACCGCCGAGCGCGTCAGCGAGGTGTCAGGACGCGGGGTCGGCATGGATGTCGTGCGCCGCCAGGTGCAGGCTGCGAACGGCCGCATCGAGATCCGCTCGCGCCTCGGACAGGGCTCGGTGTTCATCCTGCGCCTGCCGTTGACCACCGCGATCCTCGATGCCCTGCTCGTCGACGTCGGCAGCGAGCGCTTCTTGGTGCCGCTGACCAGCGTCGTCTGCCTGCTGCGCCCGCAGCCAGCGCAGGTGGCGACGGTGCTCGGCCGCGGGCAGGTCGTGCTGGTGCGGGGGCGTGAGCTGCCGATCGTACCGCTCGGCGAACGGTTCGCGATCGCAGGCTGGCAGCGCGATCCCTGCGCCAGCCTGCTGGTCGTGATCGAAGACCGCACCCGCACATACGCCCTGCAGGTCGATCAGGTGCTCGGTCAGCGCCAGGTCGTCATCAAGCCCTTCGAGCACGGCTTGGCGCATCATCCCGGCGTCAGCGGCAGTGCGATTCTCGGCGACGGCCGCGTCGCCTTGATCCTCGATCCCGCGCATTTGCTCGACGATTCTGCCTCGCTTGCATAACCCGTCTGCTAAGTTAAACAGATCCTTGGGAGGCGCAGAATGACCCTCGGCACCCGCATCTCCATCGGCTTCATCGTCTTGCTCGTCGTCCTCGCTGCGTTTGGCGCTTACGCGATGACGCAGATGCGCACGGCGGCGCGCGATGCAGAGATCACGAATCAGGAACAGATGCCGGAGTTCATCATCGCGACCCGCATCGAACGGGCCCAGCAGAACGTGATGTACAATATCGTGCAGTGGCTGGCGCTCGGCGATGCCGTGTGGAAGCAGCGCTTCGAGCAAGCGACCGAGGAGCGCAATCGCGCGATCGCCGAGCTGCAACAGCTGGCCCAGCGAGCGCAGCACCTGGAGAACCTCGTTCAGGAGGCAGGAGAGCTCGCGCAGCTCGCCAAGCGCTATGACGAGCTGCTCGCACGCACCGTCGCGCTGGCTGGAGAGGTCGCTGCCGCCCGCGACACCGCCCTCGAGGCGGGCCCGACGGCGGTCAAGCTCTTCGAAGCGATCCTCGCGCGGATGGACGAGCTGCAGCAGGAAGAGCTGAAGGGCGGCGCCAGCATGGAAGACAACCTGCGCCGCGCCAAGCGGATCAAGGACACGAATCGCGCGTTGGAGAGTCTCAACGAGGTGCGCGTCGCCTTCTGGCGTTCGCAGGCGGTTCAGGATGCCAGTATTTTGGCCGCTGCCGCTGAACACTTCCGCGTTGCCGACCAGCTGCTCTCCGAGCTGCTCGCCACCGTGCGCGATTCCGGACAGAAGGCACGGATGGAGCAGGCGCAGGCCGCCCTGCGCCGGTATCAGGAGGCGATGAGCGCGATGGAGCGGCTGCTGCGCGAGCGGCGCGAGCTTGGCCGGCAACGCTTGGAAGCGGGGTTGCAAGTGCTGGCGAAGGCCCAGGAGCTTGAAAAGAGCGCTGAGAAGAGCGTCAAAGAACTCGCGAGCCGCAGCGAAGAGCAGCTGTCGCTGACGAGCGTATGGCTGACGATCGGCGTCATCGCCGCGATCCTCTTCGGTATCGTCTTCGCCGTGCTATTGACCCGCAGCATCACGCGCACGCTGTCGACGATCGTGCACGACCTCACGAACTGCAGCGAGCAGACGGCGGCGGCGGCGCAGCAGGTGGCGCAGGGCGCGCAGACCCTGGCCGACGGCACGAGCAAGAACGCGGCAGCCATCGAAGAGACCAGCGCGAGCCTCGAAGAGATGACGAGCATGGTCAAGCAGTCTTCGCAGCATGCGGCGAGTGCGGCCCAGCTGGCCAGCGAGGGCCGTCAGGCCGGGGAGCGTGCGTCCGCGGCGATGCAGGAGCTCGCGCAGGCGATCGCGGCGATCAAGGCCAATGCCGATCAGACGGCGAAGATCGTCAAGACCATCGACGAGATCGCCTTTCAGACCAACCTGCTCGCGCTCAATGCCGCGGTGGAGGCGGCGCGCGCCGGCGATGCCGGCAAGGGCTTCGCGGTCGTCGCCGAAGAGGTGCGCAA
>JANWWU010000055.1 GCA_025055595.1 Planctomycetota bacterium
TTACGAAGCTAAGGAACAATTCTCACAAGCGATTTTGGAGTATCAAGGAGGGCCGCCGCAAAACAACATGCGGCGGCCCTGACGGCGCCTGCGGCGCCTGGAGCGCCTGCCCTGACGGCGCCTGAGGCAGCCCCTGAGGCAGCCCCTGCGGCGCCGTGCGGCGGCCGGCGGCGCCTATGGCACGGCGCCTGAAAGCAAGCACGAACCGGCCGGCCTTGCTTGCGGCGGCCGGCCGGCGGCGCCGATGGCGCGGCGCCTGAAAGCAAGCACTAACCGGCCGGCCTTGCCTGCGGCGGCCGGCCTGCGGCGGCCGGCCTGCGGCGCCTATGGCCTGGAGCCTGGAAGCAAGCACTAACCGGCCGGCCTTCCGCAGGCTGCGGCCTAGCAAGGCGGCGATGCACGGCGCAGGAAGGCAAGCGAGAGTATGCAGGAACGCTCCACGGCGTGTCACACGCCCTGGCATTATCTGCCGGCCGACGGGAAAGCAAGCGGCCGGCTGATGCCAGCGCTTCTCGGCCGGCGGCTGCTGTCGGCGCTGCGCATCCAGCGGCGCCCGGCCGGCGTGGGACTTGGCCTTGTTTTCTGGTGGCTGGCTTGGTGGCTAGATGGCGGCTGCTTGGTGGCATGTAGGCGGCCAGCAGATAAGTCATTGTCAATTCTGGTGCCGGGAGCGGGACTCGAACCCGCACGCCTTGCGGCAACGGTTTTTAAAACCGTCGCGTCTGCCTTTTCGCCATCCCGGCCTAGCGCGCGCAGCCGACCGCGAGGTCGTGCGCCGCGGCCTCGAGCAACGCCTGATCCGCGAGCATACCCTCGCCCTCGATGAGGACCAGCGGGGCGTCGCTGTCGTCCCAAGCGATCAGGGCGAGGAGCAGCAGTCGGCGCTCCCGCCCATCGTGCCATTCCGCCTGCAGCTGCCAACGCTGGCGCTGCCCTTCGATCGCCTCGGCCCGGAGTTGTCCGAGCTCGGCAAAACCCGAGCGCTGCGCGGCCTCTCGCAGGACGAGCTCCCAATAGGCTTCCGCGCGCGCCGGCGGCGGTACGATGCGCACGCTGACCGCGGCGGTCTCGCTATCGGGATGCAGCCAGCGCCCCTCGCCCGCGGTCCGCCACCCCGCAGGGCTGCGCACGCGCACGCCCGTCGCCGCGTCGGTCCACTGCGCGGGACCGGAAGCGGCCTCTCCGGACTGCGGTCCCTGCCTAGGCACGACTGTCAGCCCGAGCTCGCGGCGGATGCCGGCATGGGTGGGATCGGCCTGCAGTCCGGCCTGATAGCAGCGCCACGCGCGCTCGCGCGCGCGCGGCAGCTCCTCGGCCTGCTCATCGGCCCAGCGGCCGAGGCGATAAAAACCATCGGCATCGCGCCAGGAGAGCGCGGCGAAGCGCTCCTCGAACTCGCGCTCCAGGGCCTGCGGCCGCGGCAGCCAGGCCTCGCGGTACAGGGCGAAGCCGAGGGCGCGCAGGCGGCGCGCGAGGGCATCGGCCTCCGGGCCGCCGACCTCGCGCACCCAGCTCGGCGAGGCCAGGCGCGCCGTCAAGACGCGATCGTCGAGCTCCTGCAGCGCCAGGTCGCAGGCGCGCACCAGCAAGCCGGTATCCTTGCGCTGTGCCGCGACGCGCGCCATGTCGTCGACCAGCGCGCGCAGCAGCTCTTCCGCCATCCGCGTCCACACATCGGGATCGCCGACGCGTGCCGCCTGCGCGCGGCACCACTGGACGACCGCGAGCCGTCCCTCCCAGTCATCGGCCGGCACGCCCTCGGCGCGCGCGCGCAGCAGCTCGGCGTCGGAGGGCGCGGGATGCAGATGCCAGACCGCGAACACGCGGCGGCCCTCGCTGACGGTCACGCGGCCGAGAGCGTGGACATTGTCGCCCTCCTGGGCCTGGGCGAGGGCCTGACCGTGCAGCACGACTCCTGTCGCGCGGTGCATGCCGAAGGCCCCGCCCGCGAGGCGACGCAGCTTGCCGCTCACCGCGACCTCGAGCTGATCCGCGATGCCGGCGGCCAAATCCGCGGGTTCGACCAGCATCCAGGTGCGGCCGGCATAGGCGACGAAGTGCCGCTGCGCCCCCCGCACCTCAGTGGTGAAAGACGGCACCCACGGCGGATCGGCGGCGGCCAGCGGCATAACGCCGCCGGCGAACGCGAGCATGACCAGCGCTGCGGTCACCACCGGCTGCCAACGGCACCGCGCTGCGAGCGACGGCATGCCCGGAGAGCTTATGAGGAGTGCTATCGGCGCACCATGCAGATCGTCTGCGCTCGCGCCTCGCCAACGAGCGCCAGCACGCAGCGCTTGCGGCGCCTCGGCCGGCTGTAGGATTTCTTTTCAGCGTTGATTGCCGTGGAGCATCTGCCGGCCGCGACCCCGGGGGTATAGCTCAGTTGGTAGAGCGTCTGAATGGCATTCAGAAGGTCAGGAGTTCGAATCTCCTTACCTCCACCACCGCGTGCGGCTCGGCTTCTCCGCGGGCGCGAGGAGCGCAGCGTGAGGGCTCGCTCGCGTCGTCCATGCAGCAGCCGGTCGTTCGGGCATGCCCTCCCCCATCGTCGATGTCCTCGGGCTGACGCATGACGAGTTCCTCGCCGCGGCGCGCGCGGCGCTGCCCGAGGGCCACGGCATCGCCTCGCAGCTCTATCGGCAGGCGCTGCAATGCGGCGGCTTCGATTTCTCGCGCCTCGGAACGCCCGTGCCGGCGACGCGGCAGGCGCAGTGGCAGGACTCCTTCCGCGTCGGTCTGCTGACTCCGCAGCGCATCCTCGAAGAGCGCGGGACGCTCGGCGCGACGATCAAGGCGGTGCTGGCGACCGCGGATGGATACCGCGTCGAGACCGTGCTGATTCCGATGCGCGCGCATGCCGACGGCCGGCTCGCCGCCAGCACGCAGTGCCTGTCGACGCAGGTCGGCTGCCGCATGGGCTGCACATTCTGCGAGACGGCGCGCCTGGGCTTGATCCGCAACCTGAGCGCCGCCGAGATCGTCTCGCAGGTGGTGACCGCGCGCGTGCGCCTGGGATGGCGCGCCAAGAACCTCGTGTTCATGGGGATGGGCGAGCCGCTCGACAACTGGGACGCCCTGCATCAGGCCCTGCGCGTGCTGAGCGACCCGCATGGCCTGTCCTACGGCCAGGACCGCATCACGATCTGCACCAGCGGGCACCTCGCCGGCATCGAACGGCTGGCGAAGCTCGGCTGGAAGCGGCTGAACCTCTCGATCTCGCTGACCAGCGCCGACGACGAGACGCGCAGCCGGCTGATGCCGATCAATCGCAGCGCGCCCCTGGCGCGCCTGCAACAAGCGCTGCTCGCCTATCGCCCCCGCCGCTGCTTCGCGCTCGGCGTCAACTACTGCCTGCTGCCCGGGATCAACGATCGGCGGGAAGACGCTGCGCGCGTCGCGGCCTTCTGCCGCCCGCTCGGACGCTGCCTGGTCAATGTCATCCCTTACAATCCCGGGTCGCAGCCGCTGACGCGCCCCCCGACGGACGAGGAGGTCGACTGCTTCATCGGCTGGCTGCGCGAGGAAGGCCTGGCGGTGCGCCGACGCATCACCAAGGGTCGCTCGATCATGGCGGCCTGCGGGCAGCTCGGCAACTCCCAGCGGTCGCGGGAGACCGCCGGCGTCTAGGCAGTCCCGCCGCCCCTGCGTGCTTCTCAGCCGCGGAGCTCGCTCAGCGCTCGGCCCAGACCTGGGCTTCGAGCGTGCGGAAGCGGCTGCCGTCGTTGGCCGTCACTTCCTTCTCGACGACCGTGTACTCGCGCGCGCCCTTCTCGGCCGTCACCCGCAGCTGGCCGCCCTCTTCGCGCACGCTCTTGGCGACGAACGAGCCGAGCCGCTCTTCTGGCGCCATGCCCGCAAGGTACTGCTGATAGCGCCACACGGCCTGTGGATCCTTGGCCTTGATATCGCGATACTCGCCGGTGTTGCCCGCGGCCTGCCACTTCTTCTGATCGGGTTCGACATGGAAGCCGGCGATGCCGCTCGCCATCGACGACCAGATCGTGTCGTCAGCGCCGCGCAAGACATTGCCGCCATAGTCGCGCTCGCCCGGGCGGGCGACAGTGGCGACGATGTAGTACGGCGCGATGAACAACGCGGCGATCACGAAGGCCAACGCGAGCGCCGCCACCCAGTACCACTGCACTTCCTCTTCGATCTCGTGGAAGCGGCGGCTGGAGCGGACGCTACGGCGCTCGCTGTCAGCGACCGGCAGGGGGGCACTGCCGACGGCCTCCGTGCCCTCATCGACCGCGAGCGGGGCGGTCGTCGCGCCGACCGCGCTGTCATCCATCGGCGAGACGACGGCGGTATTGGTATCAGTGAACGACGCGCTGCGTGCCGCTGCAGGCTTGCTCGCCGCGGCCGTCCGGGAACCCATCGCCGCAGTGGAGGTCGCAGCCGGCGGCGGCGCTTTCGCTTTCTCGTCCTCGAGATTGACGACCTCCAACTCCTCGCCGAAGGTGATCTGCTGGGTGTCTTTCGGTGCGCTGCCCGGCTGGATGATCGTCTCCGCCGCTTCGTCTGCGATCTGGCCGAGGTCGATCTGCAGATGATCGCTGTCGCCTGTCAAGACGATCGTCGCTTCTTCCTCTTCCTCTTTTTTGGCGCTACTTGCTGGTTGCGCCAAGCGGCGCACATCATCTTCATCGACGACCAGCTTGCCGCCCTGGCGCTGCGCGCGCACCTGACCATCATTGATCAGCTGTTGCAGCCGCGCGTCATCGCAGCCGAGGATCTCTTTCGCCTGCTTGGCATCGATCATGCCCATGGAATCGCTCCTGCGCCAGCCTGCGGCGCTCAAGTGGGGGAATGATAGCAGCGCCTCACCCAATGCGCTGCTCAGACCCAGCCGGCTGCCCGCTCAGCGGTTGACACGCACGCGCTGCGCGCGCCGCGCCTCACTTCTTGTTGATGCGCTCCTTGGCCTTGCGCTCGAAGCGGAACACCAGCTTCTGGCTCTTCGGCTTGGCGGGGATGGTGATCTCCTCGCCGGTCTTCGGGTTGATGCCCTTGCGCTCCGGCCGCGCCTTCACCTCGCGCAGCACGAGCTTGCCGAGGCCGGGCAGCTTGGCGCCCACCGGCGCATACGCGAACAGCGTGTCGACCAGCGTCTCGACGACGGCCGCTGCCTGCTTCCTGCTGATCTCGGGCACGCCCTTGGCTGCGATCGCGTGCGCCAGGTAGGCGTAGAGCTTGGCCTTCGTGTAGCCAGTCTTCTCGCCCTTCTTCGGGCCCTTGCTGAGGTCGACAGCGGCGGACTTGGTCTTGGCTTTGGCCATGGTGGTCTCCCGTGGTTGAGGGAATG
>JANWWU010000103.1 GCA_025055595.1 Planctomycetota bacterium
TTCGATGTGCTGATCCCGCGCGCGATCTGCGCGCAGTTCTACGCCTACGCGCTGCAGACCACCGCCGCCGAGCACGCCGCGCGCCGCCTGGCGATGAAGAACGCGACCGATGCGGCAAGCAAGATGGTGCGCTTGCTGACGACCAAGTACAATCGCGGCCGCCAAGGCAAGATCACCCAGGAGATCGCCGAGATCGTCGGCGCCGTCGAGGCGATGGTGTGACCGCGCCACCGTGCACAGAACGACCATGAAGGACTGCGATGACTAACATCGGCACCGTCGTCCAAGTGATCGGCAGCACGCTCGACGCCGAGTTCGAGCGGCTGCCGGCGATCTACAACGCGCTGGAGATGGAGATCCGCGATCCGGCGACCGGGCGCACGCAGCGCCTGGTCGCCGAGGTCCAGCAGCACCTCGGCCGCAACCGGGTGCGCGCCGTCGCCATGGCCAGCACCGATGGCCTGGTCCGCGGGCAGCCGGTGCGCGACACCGGGGCCCCGATCAGCGCCCCCGTCGGCGACGAGACCCTCGGCCGCATCTTCAATGTCCTCGGCGAGGTCGTCGACAACGGCCCGCCGCTGTCGCCGGCCTGCCCGCGCCGTCCGATCCATCAGCCGGCGCCGGCCTTCAACGACCTGAACCCGGAGACCGAGATCTTCGTCACCGGCATCAAGGTCGTCGATCTGCTCGCACCCTATGTCAAGGGCGGCAAGATCGGCCTCTTCGGCGGCGCCGGCGTCGGCAAGACGGTGATCCTGATGGAGCTGATCAACAATGTCGCCAAGGCCCACGGCGGCTTCTCGGTGTTCGCCGGCGTCGGCGAGCGCACCCGCGAGGGCAACGACCTGTGGCACGAGATGATCGAGGCCGGAGTCATCGTCGTCGAGAAGGACGCCAAGGGCAAGCCGATCTGGGACGAGAACGGGTACCCCAAGGTCGTGCCGGGCGCCAGCCGTTGCAGCCTGGTCTACGGCCAGATGAACGAGCCGCCGGGCGCGCGCCTGCGCGTCGCGCTGACCGCGCTGACCCAGTGCGAGTATTTCCGCGACACGACCGGCAAGGACGTCCTGCTGTTCATCGACAACATCTTCCGCTTCACGCAGGCGGGCTCGGAGGTCAGCGCCCTGCTCGGCCGCCTGCCGAGCGCCGTCGGTTACCAGCCGACGCTAGCGACCGAGATGGGGCAGCTGCAGGAGCGCATCACCTCGACGCGCAAGGGCTCGATCACCTCGATCCAGGCGGTCTATGTGCCGGCCGACGACTACACCGACCCGGCGCCGGCCAACACCTTCGCGCACCTCGATGCGACGACCAACCTGTCACGCGGCATCGCCGAGAAGGGCATCTATCCGGCCGTCGATCCGCTGGCCTCGACCAGCCGCATCATGCAGCCGCACCTCGTCGGCGAACGCCACTACCGCGTCGCGCGCGGCGTGCAGAAGGTGCTGCAGCGCTACAAGGACCTGCAGGACATCATCGCCATCCTCGGCGTCGACGAGCTGTCCGACGAGGACAAGCGCCTGGTCGCGCGCGCCCGCCGCCTCGAGCGCTTCATGTCGCAACCCTTCCATGTCGCCGAACAGTTCACCGGCATGAAGGGCATCTTCATGAAGCTCGAGGACACGATCCGCAGCTTCGAGGCCATCCTCTCCGGCGAGTACGATCACCTGCCGGAAGCCGCCTTCATGTACGTCGGCACCATCGAGGACGCCGTCGCCAAGGCGGAGAAGCTCAAGGCAGCAGCGAAGGCCTGAGATGCCGGTCACCCTCAAGCTCGTCACGCCGGTCGGGGTGCTGCCGCCGCAGCCCGCCTATCAAGTGACCTTCACCGCCTCGGACGGCGAGATCGGCATCCGCGAGGGCCACGCCCCGCTGGTCGCCCTGGTCGGCCACGGCATCGTCGAAACCGTGCAGAAGGACGGTGCGCGGCGCACCTGGGCGGTGCGCGGCGGCGTCGCGCAAGTGCTCAAAGACGAGGTCAATGTCCTGGTCGACGAAGCGCTCGAGGTGACGGCGATCGATGCCGCGCGCGTGCAGGCGCGCCTCGAGGCCCTGCAGGGCGGCGCCAAGCCCGAGCGCGACGACGAAGTCGCCTGGCTCAAAGGCCAGCTCGCCGCCCTCGCGCGCCGCCAGGCGCGCGCCGCCGCCCACGCATGAGCGGCGAGCCACCCGTCCACTGGGTGGATACGCCCGAGGCCCTGCCGACCGTCGCTGCGGCGTGCGCGCAAGCGCCGTGGCTCGCGCTCGATGTCGAAGCCAACGGCCTGCACGCCTACCGCGAGCGCTGCTGCCTGATCCAGCTTTATGCGGGCAGCGCGATCTTCGTCATCGATCCCCTGGCGCTGCGCCGCGAAGACCTCGCGCCGCTGCGGCCCGCGTTCGCCGATCGCCAGCGCTGCAAGTGGCTGCATGGCGGCGAGCTCGATGTCGCGCTGCTGCGGCGCGACTGCGACCTGCCGCTCGCCGGCGTCTTCGACAGCCAGCAGGCGGCGGCGCTGCTGGGCTGGGAGGCGACGGGCTATGGCGCCGTCGTCGAGCGCCTGCTCGGCATCCGCCTGGAGAAGGCCTACGCCCACTACGACTGGGCTTGCCGCCCGCTCGATCCCGGCGCCTTGCGCTATGCGGTCGAGGACGTCCGGTATCTGCCGCTGGTCGGGCAGCGCCTGCGCGAGCTGGTGATCGCCGCCGACCTCCTCGAGGAGACCGAGATCGCCTGCCAGGCGGTGGAGGCGAGCACGCGCCGCGAGGGCTTCGAGCCCGGCGGCTTCTGGCGCGTGCCGGGCGCGCGCGCGCTGCCCAAGGACCGGCTTCCCGTCCTCGCCGCGCTGTGGGCCTGGCGCGATCGCGTCGCGCGGGAGCTCGACAAGCCGCCGGGCCGCCTGCTCAACAATCAGCTGCTGATCGCGCTGTCGCGCCAGCCGATCTACACCTGGGCACAGCTCAAGCAGCTCGGCATCAAGGGCTGGCTGCTCGCCAGCCACGGCGAAGACCTCCTCGCCTGCCTGCGCCGCGCGCGCGAGGAGCCGCCGCCCTTGCCGCCGCCGCCACAGCACCGCGAGGTCGCGCCCGAGGAGGAGCGCCGCGAGCGCCGCCTGAAAGATTGGCGCCAGGCCGAGGCCAAGCGGCGCGGCGTCAGCCTGCAGGCAGTGCTGCCGGCCAAGGCGCTCGAGCACCTCAAGCGCTACGGCGCCGGCGACCTCGCCAGCGTGCCGCAGCTGGGCGCCAAGCGCATCGCGCTCTACGGCGACAAGCTGCGCACGCTCGCCGAGTGACGCTGTTTGCACCGGCGCCGCCGTCGCGACGATGCGTTCGGAGTCGATCATGCCGACCTGCGCCCCCACCGTGCCCTGCGTGCTCCCCGATGAACTCGCCGCCATCCTCGAGCGGGCGCCGCAGTGGCGCATGCCGCGCTCGCGCGCCGAGCTCGTGACCATCGCCCTCGGCGGCGAGGGCCGCGAGCGCTTCACCGTCGCCTACGAGGTCCCGGGCCGCGGCGAGGTCGCCGAGGCCGAGGTCGTGCGCAGCAAGAACGGCGTCGTCGTCAACTACCTGGAGCCCTACATGCGGCGGCGCGATCCCGACTGCATGGTCGTCGCCGACGAGCTGCCGACCGATCAGCCGACCTTCGCCAGCCGCTTCGGACAGCCCTTCGAGCCGGTGCGCGCGGCGGTGCATGCCTGGCTCGCCACCCAGCCGTTGCTGGTCATGCCGTTCTGGGCCGGCGACCGCAGCCTGGGGCACGGCGCGCTGCTGATCGCGCCGCTGAATGCCGGCTTCTTCGCCGCCGCGCTCGCCGACCTGCAGGGCTTCATTCCCGCCGACCAGCTGCCGCCGCAGTTCACGCCGCGCGCCGTCATCCTCGTCGCCCCGCCCTTCCGCCACACGCTGTGCCAGGGCCGTCAGGTCGTCGTGCATCGCCGCACCGCGCAGCTGCACGAGATGTACTCGCTGAATCTCTACCCCGGGCCGAGCGCCAAGAAGGGCGTCTACGGCGTCCTGCTGCACATCGGCGAGCGCGAGGGCTGGGTGACGGTGCACGGCGCCACCGTGCAGGTCGTGACGCCCTATGACAACACCGTCACCATCCTGCACGAGGGCGCCAGCGGCGGCGGCAAGAGCGAGATGCTGGAATACGCCCACCGCGAGCACGACGGCCAGCTGCTGCTGGGCACCAATGTCGTCACCGGCGAGGTCCGTCACCTGCGCATCCCGCAGGGCTGCCGCTTGCGGCCGGTCACCGACGACATGGCGCTCTGCCATCCGCTGGCGCAGGGCCAGAAGCGCAAGCTCGTCGTGCAAGACGCCGAGGACGCCTGGTTCGTCCGCGTCAACCACATCACCCGCTACGGCACCGATCACCAGCTGGAGCAGCTGACCATCCACGCCCCCGAGCCGCTGGTCTTCCTCAACATCCAGGGCGTGCCCGGCGCCACCACCCTGATCTGGGAGCACACCGAGGACAAGCCGGGGGTGCGCTGCCCCAATCCCCGCGTCATCCTGCCGCGGCGCATCGTCCCCGACATCGTCGACGGCACGGTGGAGGTCGATGTCCGCAGCTTCGGCGTGCGCTGCCCGCCCTGCACCGCCAAGCTGCCGACCTACGGCATCCTCGGCATCTTCCATGTCCTGCCGCCGGCCCTGGCCTGGCTGTGGCGCTTGGTCGCCCCGCGCGGCCATGCCAACCCGAGCATCGTCGGCGAGGACGGCCTGGCCAGCGAGGGCGTCGGCTCCTACTGGCCCTTCGCCACCGGGCGGCGCATCGATCAAGCGAACCTGCTGCTGCGGCAGATCCAGGCGACGCCCGACACCCGCTACATCCTGGTGCCCAACCAGCATGTCGGGGCCTGGCGGATGGGCTTCATGCCGCAGTGGCTGACTCGCGAGTACCTGGCGCGCCGCGGCGGCGTGCGCTTCGACAAGAGCCAGCTGCTGCCGGCGCGCTGCCCGCTGCTTGGCTGGACGCCGGCGCGGCTGCAGATCGAGGGCGTGCAGCTGCCCAACTGGCTGCTGCGCGTCCACGACCAGCCGGAAGTCGGCGAGGCCGCCTACGACCATGGGGCGCGCATCTTCCAGCAGTTCTTCGCCCAGGTCCTCGCCGCCTACCGCACGGCCGAGCTCGATCCGCTGGGGCAGCGCATCATCGCCTGCTGCCTCGATGGCGGCAGCGTCAGCGACTACGAGAGCCTGCTCTGAGCGATGAGCGCCCCGCCGCCGACCCGGACCGGGAGCGTGCTCCTGGTCGCGGCCGCGATCATCCTTGCCCAGCTCGGCCTGGGCGGGGTCTATGCGTGGTCCACCTATGTGCCGGGGCTGCATGCCCGCTACGGGCTCGACCTCTTCCACACCCAGGCGGTGTTCGGGACGGTGTTCGCCGTCTTCGTCGCCGCGATGCTCGGCGTGCGCCAGGTGCTGGCGCGCTGGCCGCCCGCCGCGGCGCTCGCGGTCGCGGCCGCCAGCTATGCCGCCGGCCACCTGCTGGCCTGGGCCGGGCAAGGGAACTTCGCGCTGCTGCTGCTCGGCATCGGCGGGCTGGCCGCGTTCGGCATCGGTCTGGGCTACGGCACGGCGCTGACCGTGATGAACGGCTGGCTACCGCAGCGCCCGGGGCTGGCGACCGCGCTCGCCGTCACCGGCTTCGGTGGCGGCTCGATCGTCCAGGCCCTGCTCGGGGAATGGCTGCTGGCGCGCGGCCACGAAGCCCTGGAGGCCCTGGCGCTGATCGGCGTCGGCGCCGCGCTGGCGGTCGGCGCCGCGGCGTTCGTCGTCCGCCGACCGCCACAGCCCGCCCCCGCGGCCAGCGCCGCGCCCGCCACCACGCTCGCCGGGCCCTGGTGGCCGCTGTCGCTGGCGATGGGCTGCGCCACCGGCAGCGGCCTGCTGCTGATCGGGATGCTGAAGCCGCTGATGCAGGAAGCCGGCGCCGCCGCCAGCGTCGTGCACCTCGGCGTCGCCCTGCTGGCGGGCGGCAACCTCAGCGGTCGCCTGCTGTGGGGCGCGGCCTGCGATGCCTGGGGGGCGCGCGCCGCGCTCGCCGCCCCGCTGCTGCTCGCGGTCACTGCGCTCGCCTTGCCCGCCGCTTTCCGCGCCCCGCCGGCGCTCGCCCTGACGGCGATCATCGTCTACGGCGCCGCCTTCGGCGCCTGCTTCGTCATCTTCGCCAGCCTCTGCGCCCAGCAGTGGGGAGCCCAGGGGATCACCCGCGTCTACCCGCGGGTCTTCACTGGCTACGGGCTCGCTGGGCTGCTGATCCCGGCCAGCGGCGGCTGGCTGATGGACCGCCTGCACAGCCCGCTGCTCGCCTGCGATCTCGCCGCGCTGCTGGCTGGCGCGGCAGCGCTGATCGTCGGCGGCTGGCGCTGGCGGCTCAGTCGCGGCGCTGCCCCCCGATGAGCCCCGCGCGCCAGGCCCAGTAGAGCAGCTCCATGAAGGCGACGATGGCCGCCGCGACATAGGTCAGGCCGGCGGCGATCAACACGCCGCGCACGGTGTCGTCCTCTTCGCCGGGCCGGGTGATGCCCATGTTGGCGAGGGCGAGGCGCGCGCGCTTCGAGGCGTCGAACTCGTTGACGACGATGAACAGCGCGCAGAGGAAGGCGAGGCCGAAGAGGCCGACGCCGCCGACCGCCAGCCAGTAGGCGAGGCCGGGATTGTTGCGCGCGGCCTGCTCGGCGCTGCCGAGCGCGATCCCGGCGATCACCAGCCAGGGCGCGAGCATCGAGCCGAAATGCGCGGGGTAGACGAGGATGGAGCGCAACCACATGCTCAGCGAGCCCTGCGCGTGCTGGACGGCGTGGCCGACTTCGTGCGCCGCCACCCCGGCGGCGGCCGCCGATCGGCCGTGGTAGACATCGGGCGAGAGCGCGAGCTTCTTCTCCATCGGGTTGTAGTGGTCGGAGAGGAAGCCCTGATGCTCGACGACCTCGACATCGTAGATGTCGTGGTGGCGCAGGATGGCGCGCGCGACCTCCGCGCCCGTCATCCCGCTGCGCAGCGGCACTTCTTTGCCGCGCATGAACTTGTATTTGACATAGCCGGCTGCCGCCAGCGACAGCAGGCCGCCGACGAAGAGGATGGCGAGGTGGATGAGATCGAAGCCGAAGAACATCGTTGCCTCCGACGCTGCGCTTGATCAGCTTGACGCAGCTGCTGGGAAGGTTAGCGCGCATCGTGCCAAGCAAGCGGCGGGGACGGGGGCTCTCGACGATCGCTCAGGACAGCATCAGGCAGCAGCCGCGGCCGGGCGGATAGGCGCTGAGATCGAAGGGGGGCTGGCCGTCGCCGACGAAGCAGGCCCAGGGCCCGGGAGCGCGGAAGGGCGAGCCGTCGTCGCGGTAGAGCCAGAAGCGTTCGGCCGCCAGCGGCAGCTCGATCCGCCGCCGCTGCCCGGCCGCCAGGCGCAGGCGCTGGAAGGCGGCGAGCTGCAGGCGCGGGGCCGGTACCGGTGGCGCCAGATGACGCAGGTAGGCCTGAACGACCGTCTCGGTGGCCCGCGCACCGCGGTTGCAGAGCTGCACGGTCAGCAGCCCGCCGCCGTCGGCGTCCGCGCGCCAGCCGGCATGCTCGTAGATCACCTCGCTGTAACTGAGCCCGTAGCCGAAGGGCCACAGCGGCGGGCGTTCGGCGAAGCGGTACGTGCGGCCTCGCATGTTGTAATCGGCGAAGGGCGGCAGGTCGGCGGTGGCGCGCGGCACGGTGAACGGCAGGCGGCCGGAGGGCGAGACGGCGCCGAAGAGGACATCGGCGACCGCGTGGCCGCCCTCGCCGCCGGGGTAGAAGACCTGGAGCACGGCGTTGGCGTGCTCGGCGAGCCAGGGACTGCTGATCGGCGAGCCGCCGGTCAGGATGACGACCAGCGGAATGCCGTGGGCGGCGAGCTGCCGCAAAGCCTCCTCCTGGGCCGGCGGCAGCGCGATGTCGAGGCGGTCGCCCTGGGCCGGCGAGGCGACGGCGTCGCCCTCCTCGCCCTCCTCGCGCGGCGAGAGGCCGACGACCGCGATGATCGCGTGCGGCCGGCCGTAGGGGATCACCCACTGCCCGCCGAAGCCCGGCGTCCCCGAGGGCGCGGCCCCGCCGCCGGCGTGGATCACGGTCCCCGCCGACACCGCCGCGACGATGCCCTGGAGGATGGTGGTGGCGCAGCCGCTGTGGCCGTGGTAGTTGCCAAGCAGCACCGCCGGGTCGTCGGCGTAGGGACCGGTGACGAAGTAGGCCCCGGCGTCGCGCGGCAGCGGCAGGATGCCGTCGTTCTTGAGCAGGACGATGCTGCGCTGCGCCGCCAGCCGCGCCAGGCGGCGGTGGCGCGGGCCAGCGATCTCCCGCTCGGGCAGCGCCGGCCAGGGCAGGGCCGGGCGGCCGAGCAGGCCGAGGCGCAGGCGGCACAGCAGCAGGCGTTCGACGGCACGGTCAAGCTCGGCCTCGGCGAGGCGCCCGCCGCGCACCGCGGCGACGAGGTGGCGGTAGGTCTCGCCGCAGTTGAGGTCGCAGCCGGCGCGCACCGCGAGCACCGTCGACTCGAGGGCATCGGCCGTCACCCGGTGGTGGCGATGCAGGTCGTCGAGGGCCCCGCAGTCGCTGACGAAGTGGCCGGCGAAGCCCCACTGCTCGCGCAGGATGCGCATCAGGGTCGGCGAGGCGCAGGCCGGCTCGCCGTTGACCCGGTTGTAGGCGCCCATCACCGCCTCGACGCCGGCGCCCACCAGGGCGCGGAAGGCCGGCAGATAGGTCTCATGGAGGTCGCGGGCGCTGACCCGCGCGTCGAAGCCGTGACGCTCGCCCTCCGGCCCGCTGTGCACCGCGAAGTGCTTGGCGCAGGCCGCGGTCTTCAGCCACACCGGATGCTCGCCCTGCAGGCCGCGCACGACCGCCGCGCCCATCGTCGCGGTCAGGAACGGATCCTCGCCGTAGGTCTCCTGGCCGCGACCCCAGCGCGGGTCGCGGAAGATGTTGATCGTCGGCGTCCAGAAGGTGAGGCCGGCATAGATGCCGCGATAGCCCTGGGCCGCGGCCGCCGCGTGCTTGGCCCGCGCTTCGTCGGCGACGGCGCTGAACACGCGCTGCACGAGCCGGGGGTCGAAGGTCGCTGCCAGGCCGATCGCCTGCGGGAACACCGTCGCCCGGCCGGCACGCGCCACCCCGTGCAGGCACTCGTTCCACCAGCAGTAGGCGGGGATGCCGAGACGCGGGATCGCCGGCGAGAGGAACAGCATCTGGCTGGCCTTCTCCTCCAGCGTCAGCGCCGCGGTCAGGCGGCGGGCCTCGCGGCGCAGGTCGTCGAGGCTCGGCTCGCTCATCGCGCCCCTCGCTCGGCGAGCTCGGCGCCGAGCGCGCCGACCGCGGCGATCACCCGCGCGCGCACCGCGGCGATGTCCTGCTCGGTCAGCGTGCGCTCCTCGCTCTGCAGGACGAGACGGATCGTCACCGCCTTGCGCCCCGGCGGATAGGGCGGGCCGCGGTAGATGTCGACGAGCTCGCCGGCGACCAGCAGCTCGCCGGCCGCGGCCAGCGCCGCCTGCGCCAGCCGGCCGTAGGGCAGCGCCTCCTCGCAGCTCCAGGTGAAGTCCTGCTCGACAGGCGGGAAGCGGCTCGGCGGCCGCCAGCGCGCCGGCGCCGGCGGCGGGCAGCGGCTGAGCAGGCGCTCGAGGTCGATGCGGAACCAGCCGACGCGCTCGGGGCAGCCGGCAAGGCGGCGCAGGGCGAGCGGGACCTCGCTCGCCAGGCCGACGACCGCCTCGCCGACCAAGAGCTCGACGCAGCGTCCGGGCACCCCGGAGGCGGGGGCGCTCGCCGGGCGGAAGTCCGGACGATAGCCGAGGGCGTGCAGGGCGGCGAGCGCCGCGTCGCGGGCGGGGAAGAACGGCGCCGCCTGCCCGGCCTCCGCCCACACCCCGCAGGCGACGGTCTCCTCATCGCCGCTCGCGCCTTCGCCGGCGACGTAGCGCTTGCCGATCTCATAGCAGGCGACGGCAGGGAAATGCTTGCGGTTCTCGGCGACGACGCGCAGCAGCCCAGGGAGCAGGCAGGGCCGCAGGAAGCTCCACTCCGGCTGCGGGGGGTGAGCCAGGGCGAGCAGCTGCTGGCGCGGCACGGCGAGCGCCTCGCACCACGCCGGCGAGGCGAAGACATAGGTGCAGACCTCGTCCCAGCCCTGGGCGGAGAGCGCGGCGCGCAGCTGCCGCGCGGCGCGGCGCAGGGGATCGGGGCGCGGCGCGACCGCCGGCAGCCGCGGAGTCTCGGGCGCGATGCGCTGCCAGCCGGCGAGGCGCCCCGCTTCCTCGACGAGGTCGGCGGCGATCGCGACATCGCGGCGCCGCCACCACGGCACCTGCACCAGGACGCGCGCGCCCTCGCCGCGCACGGTGAAGCCGAGGCGCTCGAGGCGCGCGCGCGCCGCCTGCGGCCCGTCGCGCAGCCCGGTGCGCGCATCGACCTCGGCGAGATCGAAGGCGATCTCGCGCGCCTCGCCGCCGAGCGGGCCGGCATGGAAGCGCGCGACCAGCCGGCTCTCCGGCGCCAGCTCGGTTAGCAGCGCCAGGGCGCGGGCGATCGCCGCCGGGCACTGCTCGGGCTGCACGCTCTTCTCGAAGCGCGCCGCGCTGTCGGTGGCGATGCCGAGCCGCAGCCGGGTGCGGCGCACGCGCTCGGGCGCGAAGGCCGCGGCCTCGAGGACGATCGCCGTCGTGTCGTCCTGGACCGCGGAGTCGCGGCCGCCGATGATGCCGGCGAGGGCCAGGGCCCGGCGCTCGTCGGCGATCACGAGGTCGCTCGGCCGCAGCGCATGCTCGCGGCCATCGAGCGCAGCCAGGCGCTCGCCGTCGGCCGCGGCGCGGGCCCAGAGCGTTCGCCCGGCCAGCGCCCGGCGATCGAAGGCATGCATCGGCTCGCCGAGCTCGAGCATGACGAAGTTGGTGATGTCGACGAGCAGGCCGAGCGAGCGGATGCCGCAGGCGGCAAGGAGCTCGACCATCCAGGGCGGACTGGGGCCGTTGCGCACGCCCTCGACGACGGCCGCGCAGTAGCTGCGGCAGCCGGCATCGAGCACCCGCGCCTCCCAGCCCGCCGGTTCCTCGTGCCACGCGAGGCACGGCGCAGGCGGCGGCGGCAGCTCGCAGAGGGCCGCGATCTCGCGCGCCCAGCCGAGCTGCCCCCAGAGGTCGGGGCGGTGGGTGATCGCGGTGCTCGAGACCTCCAGCACCGGATCGCCGATCCCGAGCGCCTCGGCAAGCGGGGTTCCGGGCGTCGGTCCATCGCGCAGCACCAGGATTCCGTCATGCGTCTCGCCGAGGCCGAGCTCGTCCTCGGCGCACAGCATGCCGGCGCTCGGCTGGCCGCGGATCGTCGTCGCGGCGATGGTCAGCGCGCGTTGCTGGCCGTCGCGGCCGCGGACCAGCACGCTCGCCCCCGGCAGCGCGACCGCCACCGTCTGCCCAGCGGCGACATTCGGCGCGCCGCAGACGATCGGCAGCACCGCCTCGCCGACATCGACCTGCGTGCAGCGCAAGCGATCGGCGTCCGGGTGCGGCCGGCACTCGACGACCCGCCCGACGACGACCTGCTGCAGCCGCGGCGCATGCCTGATCACGCGCTCGATCTCCGCAGTGTGGGCCGACAGCAGTTCGGCGAGCTCCGACGGCGCCACCGGCAGGCGGCGCTCGAGCAGGCGTTCGATCCACGACAGGCTGACGCGCATCGCGGCAGGATGCTCCCGCTCACCGCCAGGCAATCCGGGCGGTGGCCTCCAGCGCCCGCCGGCTATCATCCGGGCATGCAGCCACCGCGTCTGCTCGCCCAGCACCGGCGCTGGTCGTCGGCGCGCTTCGTGCTCGACGAGGAGCAGTGGGAGACCGAGGACGGCATCGTCACCCGTCCAGCGATCCACCACCCGGGTTCGGTGGTGATCCTCGCCGAGCCCGAGTCCGAGCGCCTGCTGATGGTCCGCCAGTGGCGCTACGCCGTCCGCCAGTGGACGCTCGAGGTGCCGGCCGGCACCTGCCAGAGCGGCGAGGATCCGTTGAGCGCCGCGGCCCGCGAACTCGAGGAGGAGACCGGCTACGCCGCGGAGCGGCTGCGCCCGCTCTTCCGCTTCTGGCCGGCGCCCGGCGACAGCGACGAGCTGATGACGGTGGTGCTCGCCGAGGGCCTGCGTGCGAGCCGCGCCCATCCCGATGCCGGCGAGCTGGTGCGGCCCTGCGTGATGGCGCGGGCCGAGCTCGCCGAGCTCGTCGCGCGCGGCGAGATCGCCGACGCCAAGACCCTGCTGGCGCTCGCCTGGTGGGGGGTCTCATGGCGGAAGTGAACCGCACGCGCACCCGTCTGGCCTCCGACATCATCACCCGCAGCCAGGCGGCGCGCGCCGTCGAGCGCGCCGGCGGCGCCGTGATGACCCAGGCCCAGCAGGCCGGGCGCGCGGTCCTGCTCTTCGTCGATGCCTGCGCTCAGCTGCCGAACATCGGCACGGTGCGCCGCCAGATCATCCGCCAGATCGAGCTCGCCGGTTTCGGCTCGATCCTCGTCCTCTCGCTGGTCTCCTTCCTGACCGGCATGATCATGGCGATGCAGACCGGCATCGAACTGCAGAAGTTCGGCGTCGAGCACCAGCTCGGCGCGATCATCGGCGCCACCTTCCTGCGCGAGATGGGCCCGCTGTGGTGCGCGGTGATCATCCTCGCCCGCGTCGGCGCGGCGATGGCCGCCGAGCTCGGCACGATGGTGGTCAACGAGGAGGTCGACGCGCTGCGCGTGATGTCGATCAACCCCGTGCGCTATCTCGTGCTGCCGCGCCTGGCGGCCCTCGTCATCAGCATGCCGCTCCTGACCGCGATCGCCGACTTCGTCGGCCTGGTCGGCGGCGCGATCGCCTCCCATCTGCTCTTCAATGTCAGCTACGACAAGTTCCGCGACAGCGCCCAGGCCCTGCTCGGCGCCCCCGACTTCTGGTTCGGGGTGATGAAGAGCGCCTGCTTCGCGTGCGTCATCGGCACCATCGCCTGCGACCGCGGGCTGAACACGACCGACGGCGCCGAGGGCGTCGGCCGCTCGACCACCCAGACCGTCGTCCTCTGCGTCGTCTTCGTGCTGATCGCCAACCTGCTGCTCAATGCGCTGATCAACCAGGTGCTGCGGCCGATCGTCGAGGGAAGGGCCTGATGCCCGTCCTGCGCGAACTCGCGACCGACGACCCGCGCCTCGCGGCCCTGCTCGCCGACAGCGACCGCCGGCTGCAGGCGCTGGCCGCCGAGGCCGAGGCCCGGGCCGGCGACTTCTACGAGCGGCGCCTCGGCCGTCGCCTGAGCATCGAGCAGGCGATCGCCGAGGTCTTCGCCGCCGTCGAGCGCGAGGGCGACGCCGCGGTGTGCCGCTATGCCGAAGCCTTCGACGGGGTCGCGCTGAGCCCCGAGCGGCTGCGCGTCGGCGAGGCCGAGATCGCCGCCGCCCGCGCCCGCCTGCCGGAGGCCCTGCGCGCGGCCATCGACCTGGCGATCGCGCGCGTCGCCGCCTACCAGCGGCGCCTGCTGCCGCAGGGCTTCGGCGAGCGGCTCGACGAACCGCTCGGCGCGCGCTGGACGCCGGTCGACGCCGCCGGCGCCTACGTCCCGGGCGGGGCCGCTGGCGCCCTCCCGCTGTTCTCCAGCGTCTACATGAACCTGGTGCCGGCCAAGGTCGCGGGGGTCCCGCGCACCGTGCTCGCCACGCCCTCGCGGCGCGACGGCAGCATCGCCGACGCGGTGCTGGCGACCGCGGCCGCGATCGGCGTCGACGAGGTCTACCGCGTCGGCGGCATCCCGGCGATCGCGATGCTGGCGATCGGCACCGCGCGCTGCCCGCGCGTCGAGACCCTGGTCGGGCCCGGCAACATCGTCGTCACCTTGGCCAAGCGCCAGGCCTACGGCCGCGTCCAGCTCGACATGCTGGCCGGGCCCAGCGAGGTCGTCGTGATCGCCGACGCCAGCGCCGACCCGCGCTGGGTCGCCGCCGACCTGCTGTCGCAGGCCGAGCACGATCCGCTGGCGCTGTGCGGCCTGCTCGCGCTCGACGGGGCGCTGGCCGACGCCGTGCAGGAAACGCTGGCGGCGCAGCTGGCGGCGCTGCCCGAGGAGCGGCGCCGCGTCGCCGGCGAGAGCCTGACCCGCTTCGGCTTCCTCGTCCGCTGCCGCACGGCGGAAGACGCCGCGCGCCTCGTCGACGCCCTGGCGCCCGAGCACCTCGAGCTGCTGGTCGCCGAGCCGCGGGACCTGCTGGCGCGCATCCGCCACGCCGGCGCGATCTTCGTCGGTCCCTGGTCGCCGGAGCCGATCGGCGACTACCTCGCCGGCCCCAGCCACACCCTGCCGACCGGCGGCGGGGCGCGGCGCTGGAGCGGCCTCGGCCCCGAGTGCTTCCTCAAGCGCACCTCGATCGTCAACCTCGATGCCGAGGCCTTCCGCTCCCTGGTCGAGGCCGCCGAGCTGCTGGCCCGCGCCGAAGGTCTGGAGGCGCACGCGCGCGCGCTCGCCATCCGTCGCCAGCCTAGGGCCTGAGCGGGGGCCGACCGCGGCGCAAGGCATCGGCCGCGCGGCGCACCGCCGGATCGGCGCACAGCGCGCGCACCAGCTGCGTCGGGCTGAGGCCGAGCCGCTGCGCCGCCGCGCGGTGGTCGCCGTCGGCCGCGGCGAGCGCATCGAGCAGCACCGCCGCGACCGCCGGCCAGCGCGCGGCCCCCGGCCGGCAGCGCAGGCGGCCGTCGACGATCAGATCGCGGATCCAGGCCGGATCGCTGCCGCCGCGCAGCCGGCAGGCGAGCAACAGGCGCAGGCGCTGCAGGGCGGCGCGCAGGTTGGCGGCCGCCTCGCGGTGCTCGTCGGCCTCGACGACCAGGCCGCTCGCGGCATGAACCAGGCGCACGCCGCTCGCCGTGCGCTGGGCATGCTGACCGCCGGGCCCGCCGCAGCGCAGGGCCTGGCGCGTGCAGTCCGCCAGCAGCTCGGCATCGCTCAGCACCGCAGGATGCACGGTTGGTCTCCCCCGGCAGCTTGCTAGGATGTTGCCGCATGATCGTCGAGCACCAGCCCGCAGGAGTGTGCCGCATCCGCATCACGATCGAGCCGGTGTTCTCGCGCGAAGAGTTCCTGCCGCAGATCCTCGGCGCGCTGCAGGAAGACGAGCGCACGCTGTTGCTCGATCTCCAGCTGGTCGCCGTCCTCCACACGCCGGCGCTCGCCAACCTCGTCAGCCTCCATGTCGCGCTCGCCAAGCGCGGCATCGAGCTGGTGCTCACCGGCCTCAACGACGCGAACCGGCGCATTCTCGCGATCACCAAGCTCGACCGCCTGTTCAGCATCCGCTGAGGCCGCCAGCTAAAGCCGCCAGCGCAGCCACAGCCACAGCGCGGGGACGGCGGCGAGCAGCAGCCCGATGCCGATGCTGAGCGCGGGTGGTCCGGGCGTCGCGTCGGCGCCGAGGACGGCGACGCTGACGATCGCGGCCGGCACGCAGGCGGCGAGCGCGCTCTCCGCCGTGGCGACGGCGAGGCGCCCGAGATTGCGGAAGCGCACCAGCACGGGCAGGGCGCACATCGCCATCAGCGCGGGCACTGCCAGCCGCACCGCACGGCCCCACAGCACGGCGCTGTCGCCGCGCTCGCCGCGCTCCCAGAGCTCGCGCGCCGTCATCGTGTGGCGCGGCAGCAGGCGGCGAAACAGCGCCTCGGGCGGCAGCGGCAGCGCGAGGTCCCCCGGCAGGGGACCGGGCGACACGCGCGTCAACCGCTGCTCGCCGTCGACGACGCGGAACAGCCAGCCGCCGTCGGCGAGCAGCCAGCCCTGCGCGGGATCCCACTGCAGGCGATCGGCCTGCAGCACGCTGCCGGGGCGCGCCGCCACCACCACTTCGAGCAGCGGCCGCTGCGCGCCGACGACGCGCAGGCGACCGGCGAACCAGCTGACCCCCGCCTCCGTCCACACCCGGCCTTCGCGCGCCCGTCCCTCGATCGCGTCCTGCAACGCGACGGCGCGCGCCGTGGCCAGCGGCGTCGCCTGCAGGGCGAGCAGTGCGTCGAGCGCGCCGAGCGCCAGGCAGCCGAGCAGGACGCTGCGGAAGGCGCGCGACAGCGAGAGGCCGGCGGCGCCGAGGGCGATGCACTCGCCGCTGCGCAGCATCGGCAGCGCCACCGCCAAGGCGGCGACCAGCGCGGCCACCGGCAGCGCGAAGTTGAGCAGCCCCGGCACGCGGGCGGCCAGCAGCTCGAGCTTCGCCGACCACGGCGCGGGGCGCGCCAGCACGTGGTAGGACAGCAAGACATCGATGATCAGCACCGCCGCCAGCGCGGCGAGCGTCACCTGCAGGGCGGCGCGCGCGAACTGCCGCGCGACATGGCGATCGAGCGTGCCGCTCATCGCTGCCTCCACAGCAGCCAAGCGCCGAGCGCGCCCACCGCCAGGGGCCCCGGCCACACCCAGATGCCGGCGTGGATGTGCAGCTGCTCGCCGACCTCCCTGGCCAGCACCAGGGCCGGAAACAGCGCGCCGACCACCGTGACCACGCCGATGCAGGCCGCGAACAGCCGGTTGCCGCGGCCCATCGCCAGGCCGAGACCGCAGGCGAAACCCCAGAACGCGAAGGCGGACAGCGGGAGCATCAGGCGGGTGTGCCAGGCGCGCTCGTAGCTGCGCAGCTGGCGGCGCGCGCGCGGCGTCTCGTCCGTCGCCGTGCGCAGGCGCCGCAGCAGCTCGCCGCTGCTCATGGCGTCGGCCTTGTCCTGCCAGTGCACGCGCGCGCGCGGCAGGCGCGTCGAGAGCACGGGGATCTGCGCCGTCGCCACCCGCCCCTCGGCATCGCGCAGCAGCGCGATCGCCTCGCTGAGCTCGAGCGCGAGCGCCGGCGGCTCGTCCTCATCGCCGGAATCCATCACCCAGCGCGCCCGCGGCGCGTAGATGACGGACAGCCCGCCCTCGTCCGGCCGATAGACGCCGAAGACCCCGTGCAGGAGCTCGCCCTCCACGGCATGGGCCGCGAGCATGCCGTTGCGCTCCTGCAGGATCGGACGACGGCGCTCGACCTGCGCGGCGACGGCCTGGCTGACCAGCTCCTGACGGCCGGCGAGCAGCTCGCCGGCCAGCGGCGGCAGCCACCAGTGCACGGCGAGCGCGAGGAAGAGCGCGAGCGCGATGGCCAGCGGCAGGGTGGAGAGGGCCACCCGCCAGGCGGCGATGCCGGCAGCGCGCAGGGCGACGAGCTCGCCGTCCTCGCGCATGCGTCCGAGGGTGGCGAGGATCGCGGTGACCATCGCCAGCGGCAGAGCGAGCAGCGCGAACAGCGCTGCCTGCCGCGGCAAGAAGGCGAGGACGGCGAGCGGCGGCGCGCCCTGCTTGAGCAGCGGCGTCGCCGCCGCGACCAGGATCAGGCCGAGGAAGACGAGCGCGAAGAACGCCGTCTGGCGCAGCGCCTCGCCGAGCACGATGCGATCGAGCAGCCGCACGCCGCCAAGCTACGCGCGCCCGCAGCGACGCACGCCGACCGCGCTTGCCCGGCTGCGCCGCGCCACACATCTAGCGCAGGGAGACGGCCGATGCTGACGATGGAGGAGCTCCTGCGCACGCTGGTCGAGCGCGGCGGATCGGACCTGCACATCTCGGCAGGCTCGGCGCCGCGCATCCGCGTCGACGGCGCGCTGATCGAGCTGCCCGGCGCCGACATCCTCGGCCCGGAGCAGACCAAGCGGCTGGTCTACTCGGTGCTCGACAACGCGCAGATCGCGCGCTTCGAGCAAGAGTTGGAGCTCGACATGAGCTTCGGCCTGCAGGGGGTCGGCCGCTTCCGCGTCAATGTCTTCTATCAGCGCGGCTCGGTCGCCTCGGTGATGCGCCTGATCCCCTACGAGATCTACAGCTTCGAGCAGCTCGGCCTGCCCGCGGAAGTGTGCACGCGGTTGTGCTCGCTGTCGCAGGGCCTGGTGCTGGTCACCGGCGCCACCGGCTCCGGCAAGTCGACGACGCTCGCCGCGATGATCGACTGGATCAATCAGAACCGCCAGGATCACATCATCACGATCGAGGATCCGATCGAGTTCGTCCACCGCAACAAGAAGTGCCTGGTCAACCAGCGCGAGGTCGGCAGCGACACCCTCGGCTTCCACCAGTCGCTGAAGCGCGTGCTGCGCCAGGATCCCGATGTCGTGCTGATCGGCGAGATGCGCGACCGCGAGACGATCGAGGCCGGCCTGACCCTCGCCGAGACCGGCCACCTGACCTTCGCCACCCTCCATACGTCGTCGGCGGTCGAGACGATCAACCGCATCATCGATGTCTTCCCCGCCAACCAGCAGAACCAGGTGCGCACCCAGCTGTCGTTCGTCCTCGAAGCGGTGTTCTGCCAGCAGCTGCTGCCGCGCGCCAGCGGCAAGGGCCGGGCCCTGGCCTGCGAGATCATGCTCCCCAACTCGGCGATCCGCGCGTTGATCCGCGACGACAAGTGCCACCAGATCCTCACCCACATCCAGACCGGCGGCAAGGTCGGGATGCGGACGATGAATCAGAGCCTCTACGAGCTGTTCCGCGCCAAGATCATCACCTGGGACGAAGCGATGTCGCGCTCGCGCGATCCCGAGGACCTCAAGCGGATGGCGCAGCGCGACGGCGCCGCCTGAGCGAGGACTGCGATGGTCGCGATCAATCGCCTCACCAAGAAGAAGCTCGGCGAAATCCTGATCGAGCAGGGCCTGCTCACCCCCGAGCAGGTGCAGGACGCGCTGCGCCTGCAGCTCCAGACCGGCCTGATGTTCGGCGAGACGCTGGTGCAGCAGAAGCTGATCAGCGAGGACAAGATCGTCGCCGTCCTCGTCGCGCAGTTCGGCATCCCCTACATCAAGCCGACGGCCTACAAGATCCCCAAGGACCTGCTCGAGATCTTCGAGCCGCAGGTGATGCGCAAGTTCCAGTTCGTGCCGCTCGATTCCTTCGGCAGCGTGCTGGCGATCGCCATCGCCGGCCTGCTCTCCGAGGACATCCTGAAGGAGATCGAGTCGCAGACCGGCTGCAGCCTGCAGCTCTATCTCACTCGCATGTCGGAGATCGACGCCGTGCTCAAGGCGCACGGCCTGTGAGGTCGCCATGCCCAACGTGCTCGGCTACAACCGCAAGCTCGCCACCCTGCTGCGCCGCACCGGCGTCGTCGAGGAGGCGACCTTCGCGCCGCTGGTCGAGAAGGCCAACAAGGAAGGCGCCTACCTGTTCAACCTGGTGATCAACGAGAAGATCCTCGACGAACCGACCCTGCTCGGCCTGATCAGCGAGGACAGCGGCTGGCCGCCGATCGACCTCGACAAGTACAAGATCGACATCGACGAGCTGCGCGCGCTCAACAAGGGCGCCGACCTGCTCTCGGAAGAGGCCTGCAAGCAGCACGGCGCGCTGCCGATCGCGTTGATCGGCGAGCATGTGACGGTCGCCGTCATCAATCCCTACGATGTCGTCGCGCTCGACAACCTCAAGCTGCAGATCGGCCGCAGCGTGATCCCGGTCGTCACCTGCGAGCGCGCGCTGCTCAAGGCGATCGACCAGTGCTTCCACGCCCAGGACCGCGCCGTCGAGCAGATGATGGAAGAGATGAAGGGGCTCGACGAGGGCATCGAGACCATCGAGCAGAAGCGGGAGGATGAGAAGGACGACGCGGCGCTCGAGGCGAGCGGCGATGACGCGCCGGCGGTCAAGGCGGTGAAGTCGATCATCTCGATGGCGATCAAGCTCGGCGCCTCCGACATCCACATCGAGCCGATGGAGAAGAAGGTCCGGGTGCGGCTGCGCATCGACGGCGTGCTGCACGAGAAGCTCGAGCTGCCGAAGAAGCTCGAGCGCGCGGTGTGCTCGCGCATCAAGATCATGACCGACACGATGAACATCGCCGAGCGCGGCAAGCCGCAGGACGGCCGCATCGCCGTCACCATGGAAGGCAAGAAGTGCGACATCCGCGTCAACTCGCTGCCGCTGGTGTGGGGCGAGAAGATCTGCATGCGCATCCTCGCCAAGGGCAACCTGCGCGACATGAAGGAGCTCAACCTCGAGCCGCAGGTCTACGACATCCTGATGCGCGCGCTCTCGGCGCCGCAAGGCATGGTGCTGGTCACCGGACCGACCGGCTCCGGCAAGTCGACGACGCTCTACTCCTGCCTCAAGACGGTGATGACGCCGGAAGAGAACGTCAACACCGTCGAGGATCCCGTCGAGTACGAAGTCGAGGGGATCAACCAGTGCCATGTCAACCCGAAGCGCGGCCTGACCTTCGCCTCGGCGCTGCGCGCCCTGCTGCGCCAGGACCCGGACACGATCATGATCGGCGAGATCCGCGACCAGGAGACGATCGAGATCGCGGTCAAGGCGGCGCTGACCGGGCACCTCGTCCTGTCGACGCTGCACACCAACGACGCGCCCTCGACGATCACCCGCATCATCGACATGGGCATCGAGCCGCTCATGGTCGCCTCGACGGTCAATGTCGTCCTCGCGCAGCGCCTCGGCCGCCGTCTGTGCAACAACTGCAAGGCCGATCTGCCGCGCGAGGAGTATCCGAGCCGCGAGCAGCTGCTGCACATCGGCTTCAAGCCGGAGGAGATCGAAGGGCTCAAGCTCAAGAAGGCGGTCGGCTGCAGCCTGTGCAACAACGGCTACAAGGGCCGCTTCGCGCTCGTCGAGTGCCTGGAGATGAACGACCGCCTGCGCAAGATCATCATCGGCGGCGGCTCCGATCTCGAGATCCGCAAGGTGGCGCTGGAGACCGGCATGATCTCCTTGCGGCGTGCGGGGCTGCTCAATGTCATGCGCGGCCTCACCACCATCGAGGAGGTGCTGCGCAACACCGTCGGCGACGAGATCGATCACGCGCCCGCCAAGCCGAAGCGCGACAGCGGCGCGGGCGCTGAATCGAGCGCCGGCAGCGAAGATGCCGCGGCGTGAGAGCGGGTGCTGCGCTCCGCAGCAGATCAAGGCGCGCCGCCGCAGCTTGCCGCTTCCATTCACTTAGTAGCGCTAGCAACCACCACGCCAATCGTCGAAGTCCGCGCTGCACAAGCTCTTACAAATAAGGGACATCTTTGTCTATTTATTGAAAGACAAGCACTTGCCAACGGTGGAAACTTGTATAATCAGCGCAGGTTTCTGGGCGCCGCCCGGAACCGCGAACGCCGCGACGGAGGGCAACACCATGAGCAGCCTCGCCACCGAAACGACGACCACCGCAGCGAGCTCCCAGGCGACGCGCACCTACAACATCAACGAGGCGTCGAAGGCCTGCGGGCTGTCGCCGAGCGTGCTGCGGATCTGGGAGCTGCGCTACGGCTGGCCGAACCCGCGCCGCCGCGCCAACGGCTACCGCGCCTACAGCCAGCACCAGGTCAATGAGCTCAAGCGCGTCGCGCAGCTGGTCAAGAACGGCACGCCGATCAGCCAGATCATCGTCGATGGGATGCCGCGCCTGCCGGCCATCGACGCCGCGCCGCAGCCGCCGCGCGGCCTGCCGCAGACCCGAGCTTGGCCGCGCTCCCCGAATCCGCAGATCCGGGAGTTCCAGGACGCGGTGATCACGGCCCTCGATACGCGCCAGACCAGCGTCGTGCACGAGCGCGTGCAGCGCGCGGTGTGGACCCTGCGCCCGGTCGACGAACCGGCCGCCGTCCTCGTGCCGGTGCTCGCCGGCATCTTCGAAGCCCGCGCCAACGGCCGGCCCTTCGAGGACGAGGCGCTGCTGCTGGCGACCATTCGTACCCGCGTGCAGCAGCTGACCCGCCTGATGCGGTCCAGCGCCCAGCCGGTCGCCGTCGTCCCGCTCGGTGATGAGGCCACCCACGTCGCGGCCCAGCTCGCGGCGCTGGTGCTCGCGCAGCGCAACTATCCGGCCGTCTACGCTCCGCAGCGCCCCGAGCAGGGACCCTGGCTGGCGGTCGGCGGGGGCGATGCCCCGGGGTCCCTAGCGCGGATCACGCTGTTCGGCGAGGGCGAGAGCACCGGCTTCACCGCCCTGCTCGATCCGACCCGCCTGCCGCCCTGGGCTGCGCGCTGAGTCGGCCACCGAGCAGCGCCGCTGCGCCCTCTTCCGCCGCCGCGATGCGCTGCGCCAGCGCGGCCAGCTCCGCTGCGCCGGCGCGCGCCGCGCCGGCGCAGCACAGCGGTTCGCCGTAGGCGACGGCGATGCGGGTTCCGGGCCAGGGCAGGACGAAGCGATCCCAGCTCGGTAGGCGCCAGGCGCGCGCCGCGGCGAAGCCGAGCGGGAGGATGGCGAGGCCGTAGCGGCGCGCCAGCTCCCAGGCCCCCGGCTTCGGCTGGTGCCGCGGCCCGCGCGGCCCATCGCAGGCCAGGGCGAGGATGCGGCCCTCGTCAAGCTGCGCGATCAGCTCCTGGGTCGCCGGCACCGCGCCGCGATGGCTGCTGCCGCGCACGCAGCGCAGCCCGCTGCGCTCGAGGTAGCCGGCGATCAGCTCGCCGTCCTGGCTGCGGCTGACCAGCGCCGTCACCGGCCAGTGGCGGTGCGCCGCGGCGGCCAGCAGCAGGTGCTCGTGCCAGAAGGCGGCGATCAGCGCGCCGCGCGGGTGCTGCGCGCGGGCGGCAGCGAGATGCCGCTCGTTCGTCGCCGCGCGCAGGATCCGCCAGCTCGCGGTCCAGGCCTGGGCCAAGGCCTGCACCGGCGCCAGCGGCACGCGGATCCTCATGCCGCGCGCTCGGCGAGCGCCTGCAGGACCTCGAGGCGCGCGCAGCGCACCCAGTGCCCGGGCGCGGCCTCGCGCCACGCGATCTCGCCGTCGGTGAAGGCCGCGGCGTGGTCCGGGAAGCGGTGGGCGTAGCGCTCCGCGCTGCTCGGCTGCAGCGGACTCGGCGGATCTCCGGCCACCGCCGGGGCGCGCCGCCCGCTGCCGGGCACCGCGGCGAGCAGCAGCTGCGTGTAGGGGTGCAGGGGCCGGCGCAGCACCTGGTCGCGGTCGCCGTGCTCGACGATCTCGCCGAGATACATGACGGCGATGCGCTCGCAGAGATGGGCGACGACGGCGAGATCGTGGCTGATGAAGAGCAGGCCGACGCCGAGCTCGCGCTTGAGATCGGCCAGCAGGTTGAGCACCTGGGCCTGCACCGAGACATCGAGCGCCGACACCGGCTCGTCGCAGATCAGCAGCCGCGGCTCGACGGCGAGCGCGCGCGCGATGCCGATGCGCTGGCGCTGCCCGCCGCTGAACTGGTGCGGCCAGCGCTCGCGATCGGCGCGCGACAGGCCGACGCGCTCGAGCCAGTCCCCGGCCCGCTGCCAGGCCCCCTCGCGATCGGCGAGGCCGTGGACGCGGATCGGCTCGGCGATCGCCTCGCCGACGCTGAGCCGCGGATTCAGGCTGCCGTAGGGGTCCTGGAAGATCATCTGGGCATGCCGGCGGAAGCGGCGCAGCGCGCGGCCCTGCAGGGCGCGGATGTCCTGGCCGAGGATGCGCACCTCGCCGGCATCGGGCTCGAGCAGCCGCAGCACGCAGCGGCCGAGCGTGGTCTTGCCGCAGCCGCTCTCGCCGACCAGGCCGAGGGCCTCGCCCGGCGCCAGCTCGAGGTCGACGCCGTCGACCGCGCGCAGCTCGCCGACGCTGCGCCCGAAGAAGCCGCGCCGCAGCGGGAAGCGCTTGACGAGCCCGCGCACCGAGAGCAGCGGCGCCATCGCACGGCAGGCTAGCCGCCGCCCGCTTCCGGCAACGCGCAGCGCGCCGCGGCGGTGGCGCAGCGCGCGCCGCCTTCTAGGCTGCAGCCTTCCGTGCGCCGGCTCCTCACCGTCATCCTCGCTTGGGCGATGTCCGCGGCGCTCGCCGCCGCCGAGCGGCGGGTCACGGTCGCCGAGGTCATCATCGAGGGCTGCCGCCAGGTGCATCCCGACCGCATCCGCTTCATCACCAGCGTGCGTCCCGGCCGCAGCTACGAGCTGAGCGAAGAGCTGCCGCTGGCGCTCGCCGACGATGTGCGGGCGATCGCCCGCATGGGGCCCTTCACCGATCCGCGCACCGAGGTCCGCTTCGGCGAGGACCCGACGCGGGTCACGGTGGTGATCCGCGTCACCGAGCTGCCCTATGTGACCAAGCTCGAGTTCCTCGGTCTCGAGGACACCTGGGGCCTCGAGGACGATCTGCGCAAGCTGCTGACCACCCGGGTCGGCGGCTACGCCAACCCCCTGCACCTCGAGAACGACCTGCGCGCCATCGAGCAGGCCCTGCGCACGCGCGGCTATCGCGGCGCCACCGCTCGCCTGCGCCAGGAGGAGACGCCGGCCGGCGTCGCGCTCACGATCGTGATCGACCTGCCGCGCGCGGTCACCGTCGGCCGCGTCGTGTACAAGGACCTGCCGCCCTTCGAGCGGCCGAACGGCATCACGCGGCGGCGCCTCGATGCGCTGCTCGATCGCGTGCAGGTCAACCGTCCCGGGCGGCCCTGGCAGCCGGAAATGCTCGAGCTCGACCAGCAGGACGTCGTGCGCGTCCTGCAGGACGAGGGCTGGCTCGACTGCCGCCTGGAGGCGGTCGAGGTCGAGCGCAGCGACTTCGTGCGCCCGCTCGACGAGCGGCGCCGCGGCGGCCCGGCGACGGTCCCCGACGGCGTCTACGACGACCGCGTGCACATCATCTACGATCTCGACCCCGGACCGCGCTACCGCCTCGGCTCGGTCAGCTTCATCGGCAACACGGTGGCGAGCAGCGAGGAGCTGCGCCGCGCCTTCGCGCTCGAGGACGGCGCCTGGTTCCGCCGCGAGGACATCGCCAAGGCGGTGGAGCGGGCGCGCCGCGTCATCTCCAACCAGGGCTACGCGCGCTGCCGCGCCATCCAGGAACGGCGGATCGATGTCGAGCGCCGCCTCGTCCACCTGACCGTGCGCATCGAGGAAGGCAGCAAGTACCGCTTCGGCCGCATCGACATCCGCGGCAACGCGATGACCCGCGACGGCGTGATCCGGCGCGCGCTCGCCATCGGCCCCGGCGAGTGGTGGAACGACGATGCGGTCGACGAGAGCCGGCGGCAGATCCTGCGCTCGGGCCTCTTCGCCGACAACCCGCGCCGGCCCCTCAGCCTGCGGCCGGATTTCCCCGAGGACCGCCCCGAGGAAGTGGACCTCATCATCAGCGTCGAGGAGCAGAGCACGGGCAGCCTGCAGGCCCAGCTCGGCTACAGCAGCGCCACCGGCGTCTTCGGCCAGTTCAGCTACAGCGAGAGCAACTTCGATCTGATCGGCGCGCTGACCGACCCCCTCGGCCGCTGGCGCGGCGGCGGCCAGACGCTGTCGCTCGATCTCGGCGTCAGCGAGAACCGCAACAGCATCTCGGCGTCGTGGAGCGAGCCAGCGCTCGCCGAGGGCCCTTTCAGCCTCGGCACGACGGTGGCGCGCATCGAGAGCAGCCAGCGCGACTGGGACGAGAGGCGGATCTCGACCAGCACGACGGTCGGTCGCGCCTTCCTGCGCCGCGATCTGCGCCTCTCGCTGACCTACGGCTACTTCGACAGCGAGATCACCGACATCGATGTCGATGCTCCCGACGACGCCCGGGCCGGCACGTACTACGGCAACTCGCTCGGCCTCGGCCTGTCCTACGATCGCCTCGACAACATCCGGCTGCCGACCAGCGGCTATGCGTTGGCCGCCAGCGGCACGGTCTTCGGCTGGCCGCTCTCGGCCACCGATCCGATGTTCGAGTACCTGGTCAAAAGCGATGGCTTCCTGCCCCTGTTGGAAGCGGAGGACGGCGGGATCACCTATCTGCGGCTCAGCGCGCGCTGGCGCGCGGCGCATCCGCTCGACGACGACCATCTCGCCTTCTACCAGCGATACCTCGGCGGCGGCCAGGCCCCGCGCCACCGCGGCTTCAGCCACAACAACCTCGGGCCGCGTGCGATCAACCGCAACGGCTTCCTGGCGCGCGTCGGCGGCGATCGCGACCTGATCGCGACCCTCGAGCTCAGCTACCCCTTCCAGGGCATCAACGAAGGCATCCGCGGCGTCGTCTTCCTCGATGCCGGCAACGTGTGGGGCGAGGACCAGCCGCTGACGATCGAGGACCTGCGCTATGCCTGGGGCTTCGGCGTGCGCTTCCCGCTGCAGTTCCCGGTCTCCCTCGACTTCGCCTGGCTGATCGCTCCGCAGCCCGGCGAGGCCGCCAACCAGGTGCACTTCGGCATCGGCCAGGTCAGGTTCTGAGCGCGGCGAGATCGGCGCGGCAGCGCGCGACGATCGCCTCGATCGCGTCGATCTGGTTCTGGCGCAGCGGCATCGCCAGCTCGCCGAGCGCCGCGCCCTGGGCGGCGTTGCGCGCGCCGACGATCACCGCCGTCACGCCCTCGTGGCACAAGAGCCAGCCGATGGCGAGCTGCGGCACCGTCAGTTCGTCCTCGGCGGCGAGGGCGCGCAGCTCCTCGATCGCCTGCAGCCAGCGCGCCAGGCGGGGGCCGCGGAAGTCCTCGCGCTCGCCGCGGTGGTCGCCGGGCGGGAAGCGCTTGTCGGCGGTCCAGGTCCCGGAGAGCAGCCCGCGGTGCAGCGGGGAATGCGCGAGGAAGCCGATGCCCTGCGCCACGCACTGCGGCAGCACGGCGAGGCCGGGCTCCGGCTTGACCAGCGACATCCCGTTCTGCACGCAGGCGATCGGCAGGCCGGTGGCGCGCCAGGCGGCGAGCTGTGCGGCGTCGACATTGCACAGGCCGATGGCGCGGATCTTGCCGGCGGCATGGAGCCGCGCGAGCGCCGCCGCCGTGTCGTCGATCGGCTGCGCGCTCGGCCAGTGCATCTGGAAGAGGTCGAGCCGCTCGCTGCCGAGGCGGCGCAGCTCCTCTTCGCAGTCGCGCTCGACCCAGGCCGGCGAGTTGTCGACGACGCGCCGGCCCTCGATGCAGTGGTGCCCGAACTTGGTGAACACCAGCGGCCGCTGCGACGGCGGCAGCTCGCGCAGCACCCGGCCGATGACCTGCGAGGCCCGGCCTTCGCCGTAGAGCGGCGCGGTGTCGACCCAGTTGATGCCGGCGGCGAAGGCGGCGCGCAGGGCGGCGGCGCTGTCGGCGTCGTCCTGCTCGCCCCACATGTAGCCGCCGATCGCGAAGGCGCCGATGCCGATCGCCGAGAGGCGCAGATCGGTCCCCGGCAGTTCACGCTTGAACATGGGTCTCCTCCGGCGCTGCCGGCAGCTGGCAGACGAAGCGCGTCCAAGCGCCGGCCCGTTCGTAGCGCAGCCGTCCGCCATGGGCCTCGGCGATCAGGCGCGCGAGGTACAGTCCGAGGCCGGTTCCGCCGTCGCTGGCGACGAAGGGCTCGAAGAGCCGCGGCAGCACCTCGGCGGGCACCCCGGGGCCGTCGTCCTCGACGGCCAGCTCGCCGTCGGCGAGGCGGACGGCGACCGTCGTGCCGCGGCCCTGGCTGCAGGCCTGCAGCGCATTGCGGACGAGATTGAGCAGCAGCTGGCGCAGCCGCCGCGGATCGGCCAGCGCTCGGCCCTGCCCGTGCACCGCGAGGGCGATGCCGGCATGGCTCGCCTGATGCATGAGCAGCCGCTGCACCTCCTCGGCCGCCGCGCGCAGGGAACAGGGCGCGGGCTGGCAAGGCACCCCGCGCGCGAAGGCCAGCGTCTCGTCGATCACCAGATCGAGCCGCGCCAGCTCGTCGGCGACGCGCTGCAGCGCCACATCGTCCGGCCGTTCGCGCCGCAGCTGCTGCACGACGAGCGCGACCGCGGTCAACGGGTTGCGCACCTCGTGGGCGAGGGCGGCGGCGAAGGTGCCGAGCGTCGCCAGCCGCTCGGCCTGCCGCTGGGCGGCGATCGCGGCGACCAGGCGCTGGCGCAGCTCCTCGAGCTCGCGCGCCAGCATCGCCACCTCCCCGCTGCCGACCGCCGGCACCGCGCGCGTCAGATCGCGGTCGAGGGCGCGCGCCGCCTCGGCGAGCTGTTCGAGCGGCCGGGCGAAGCGCCGCGCCGCCAGCCAGGCGATGACCGCGAAGGCGAGCGCCCCGATGGCGGCGACGGCGAGCGTCGCGCCGAGCACGCTGCGCCGCGCCTCCCGGTAGCGTTCCGTGCGATAGTCGACGGCGATCGCCCGCCCGTCCTCGACGACGAGCACGGCGCCCTCGCTGGCGCTCGTCGCATCGAGGCGGAAGTCGAAGCCGCTGAGCTCGCGCATCCGCGCCAGCACGCGCTCGTCGGTCGAGAAGCCGCCGCGGGCCAGCATCCGGCCGATGCTGCGCGCGCTCGCCTCGGCCTGGGCGCGCAGCTCGCGATCGATCGCCGACCAGGCGATGGCGGCGGCGCCAACAGTCAGCAGCAGGTGGGCCGCGATCAGCTGCCAGGCGAGACGGGCGCGCAGCCGCATGTCAGGCCGCGAGCCAGGCGACGAAAGCGCGCAGGGCCTGCCCGCGGTGGCTGAGCGCGTGCTTCTCCGCGCTGCTCAGCTCGGCGACCGTGCGGCCGAGATGCGGCACGAGGACATGCGGATCGTAGCCGAAGCCGCCCGAGCCCCGCGGCTCGAGGATGAACTCGCCCGGGAACTCCCCGCTCCAGGTCAGCGTCGTGCAGCCCGCACGGGCCAGGGCGATGACGCAGCGATAGCGCACGAAGCGGTCGCGATGCGGGGCGAGGGCGGCGCACAGCTTGCGGTTGTTCGCCGCATCATCGCAGGGCTCGCCGGCATAGCGCGCGCTGCGCACGCCAGGCTCCCAGTTCAACGCGCGGGCCTCGATCCCGCTATCGTCGGCCAGGCAGGGCAGCCCGGTCGCGCGGCAGCCGGCCTCGGCCTTCTTGATCGCATTGGCCTCGAAGGTCTCGCCATCCTCGACCACCTCCGGCCGATAGCCGACATCGTCGGGCGCCAGGACGCGGATCCCATACGGCGCGAGGATTTCGGCGCACTCGCGCAGCTTGTGGCGGTTGCCGGTGGCGAGCAGCAGGGGCCCGGTCAGCCGCGGGGCGCCGCTCACGGGCGCTCGGAGCCCCTTGCAGCGGGCGGCGGCGCCGCGGGCGCTGCCGGAGCCGCCGGCTTCGCGTCGGCGCTGGCGGCCTGTCGCGGCACGATGAGATGCGAGCCGGGCTCGAGGATGTGCGAGCGCAGGCGATTGCGCCGGATCAGCCAGGCCTCGCTGACGCCGTACTTCTGCGCGACGCTGCGCAGCGTGTCTCCGGCCTGCACGATGTGGAGGGTCTCGTTGGCCGTCGGCACCTGGGTGCCCAGCGGCAGCGGATTCTCGGCCCCCGCCGTGCGATAGGCATGCCCGCGCCGATCCGGCAGCTCACGCATGTTCGAGCGCTCCTCGCAACCCGTGTGCACGAGGGCGAGGGCAGCGATGACGGCGAGGACGGTGAAGGCGCGCATGCGTGCATCGTACGACACCGACCCGGCCGGCAAGGTGCGCTCAGTCGTCATCCGCCAGCGCCCCCGCCAGCAGCGCGCGCATCCGGTCCTGCGCCGCGCCGACGGGGTAGGGAGCATAAGCGCGTTCGCCGACGCGCTGCGCGCTCTCCGGCGGACCCGCGGCCCGCGCCAGATCGATGATCCGCCAGCCGCTGCTGCGCGCGACGGCCGCCAGCGTACGGCGCCGCTGCTCGGCGAGCGCGCGCGCGGCCTCCGACAACGGCCAGGGCGGCAGCGCGAGCACCAGCCGCGGCGCGGCCTGCAGCGCGCGCAGGCGGGCGGAGAGCGCGAGCATCAGCCGCGACTCGGAGGGATCCCAGTCCCCGTCGGCCAGCGGTGCATTGCCCGGGCTCCACACGATGGTGCGCGGCAGCGGCGTCGGCAGCTGCGCGAGGGCGACGAGCGTCGCGGCGGTGATCGAGCGTTCGGGCGCGAGCGCGCGCTGCTCCGCGGCCAGGCCTTCCCACGCCGTCCTGCCCCAGGCGGCGAGCGGATCCCCGACCAGCAGGGGGCGACCTTCCGGCCGGCGCGGTCGCGGGCGCAGCCAGGCCCAGCGCCGATCCTGCATCGCCGTCGCCCGCGGCGTCACCAGCAGCACTGGCGCGCCAGCGGCATCGACCGGGCAGCCCGCGCGCAGCGCGGCATGCGGCCAGGGTTCGCTCGCCGGCACCATGCGCAGCGGCAGGTCGTAGGCGGCCTCGCCAAGCTGCACGCGCAGCGTGTGCTGGCCCGCCGCCTTCGGCACTCGCACCATGGCCTGCAGCTGCGCGCCAGCGCCCGCAAGCGGCACCGCCACCGCCGGCTCTCCCGGCCAATGCCAGCTGACGCTGGCCTCGGGAGCGGCCTGCGTCAGCGGCAGCGCGATCGCCAGCACCGCCGCGACCGGCTCGTCAGGATCGACGAGGGCTGGCCAGCGCGCGAACGCCGGCGGCTCGACGCGACGCACGCCAGCGACCAGGCCGGGCGAGGGCGGCAGGGGCTCGGCGGCGCCGGCCGAGGCCCAGAGGATCAGCAGCGCGATCGCCGCCTGCATCAGCGCAGCGCGAACACGACCGCGGCCGCGACAGCGAGGAGACCGAGGATGACGCCGACGATGATCAGCCACGCCGGTACCCGTCGCGACGAGCGCATCAGCTTCTCGAAGCGCCTTGCATCCTGCGGCCGTTCCGCCAAGGCCCGCAGCTCATAGAGCAGCTGGGTGGCGTGCTGCGGCCGGCGCGCAGGATCCTTCTGCATCATCCACCGGATGCAGGCATCGACCCCCGCCGGCAGATCCGGGACATGCTGCCGCGGCGGCACCGGCTCGACGCGCAGCACGTCCCGCATGATCTGATGGACATCTTTGCCGCCGAAGGGCACCTTCCCGGTCACCGCGTGATAGAAGGTCGCGCCGAGCGAATAGATGTCGCTGCGCGCGTCTGCGGTCAGCGCATCGGTCACCTGCTCCGGTGGCATGTATGCCGGCGATCCCATCGACACCCCGGCCATCGTCAGCTGCTGCTCCCACTGCGAGGTCGCATCGGACTGCTTGCCGAAGCCGAGGTCGGTCAGCTTGGCCGTCCGTTTATCGTGGGTGAACATGATGTTCGCCGGCTTGATGTCGCGATGGACGATGCCGCGCGTGCCTGCGGCCTGCAGGGCCTCGGCGATCTGCTGGATCCATGCCAGGGCCTGCTGCCATGGGATGCGCCGCTGCCGTTCGATCTCGTCCTCGAGCGAACCGCCATCCATCAGCTCCATCGCCAGGTAGAGCACGCCGCGCTCCTCGCCGCAGTCGCTGACCGCAACGATGTGCGGATGGATGATCTGCGCGGCGAGCTTCGCTTCGCGCTGAAAGCGCGCGCGAAACTCGTCATCGCGGCTCGCCTCCTTGTTCAGCACCTTGAGCGCGACGCGGTCGCCATTCGGCGCGATCGCCTCGTAGACCACCGCGGTCGCGCCCTGACCGATGCGCCGCAGCACCTGGTAGCCGGCGATCTGCACTCGCGACGCCGCGCTCGGCGTCGGCGAGCGCACCGGCACCTTGAGCTGCGCACGGCAGGCCGGGCACTGCAGGCGACCATCGTTCGGCGGCTGTTCGGGGACGAACTTGTGCCGACACGACGGACAGCGGTAGGCCTGAGCCACAACCGAAGTTTGTGGCGACGGCGACCGATGCCAGAGGAGAATGGCCGGGCACGGCCGGCCTGTGTCTTGCAGCGGTGCGCGTGGATCACGCGCCCTGGCCGGCGCTGAAGCCCGCTCGACCAGCGAAGCGGTAGAGGCCCTCGGTCTTGATCACCTCGAGTCCCGCCTCGGCGAGGCGGCCGACCAGGGCGTGCAGCTCGGCGAAGCTCGGCTCCTCGCGCTCGCCGGCGAGGAAGCGGCAGCGCCAGTGGTCGGTGCAGAGGGTCTCGGGGTGGCCATCCGGCCACACCTTCACCCCGCGGTTGGTGATCATCGTCAACGGCGGATGCGGTGCGAGGCTGCGGATGCGTTCGGCCAGCATCTCGGGGCTGCCGACGAAGTGGAGGAAGACATCGATGCCGGCGCGAGTCCGCGGCTCGGGGCGCGGCTCGGCGACCTCGGGCAGCGCGGGCCGGGCGTCGGCGCGGTAGAGCACGGGCGGTCGGCTCTGCGGCTCCTCGCCGAGACGCTTGGCGACGGCGTCGGCGAAGGCCTGGGTGCCCACCGCGCCGCTGGCCCCGAGGTCGGCGGTGTGGATCCCCTCTTCCAGGGTCCGCAGCCAGGCGTTGTGGATCAGCGACGCCTCGCGCGCACAGCCGAGGTGCACGAGCATCTGCACGGCCGCCATCAGCAGCCCGCTCGGGTTGGCGATGCCCTTGCCGGCGATGTCCGGCGCCGAGCCGTGCACTGCCTCGAACATCGCTGCCTGTGCGCCGATGTTGGCGGACCCCGCGGTGCCGACCGAGCCGGAGACCTCGGCAGCGATGTCGGAGAGGATGTCGCCGTAGAGGTTCATCGTCACGATCACATCGTAGGCCTGCGGCCGCGTCGCCAGACGCGCCGCGCCGATATCGATGATCTGGTGCTCCGTCGCGATCTCCGGATGCTCGGCGGCGACGGCGTCGAAGATGCGATGGAACAGCCCATCGGTCATCTTCATGATGTTGTCCTTGGTCATGCAGGTGATTTTGCGCCGGTTATGGGCCCGCGCGTAGGCGAAGGCGTAGCGGATGATCCGCTCGCAGCCGGCGCGGGTCACCAGCTTCAGGCACTGCACGGTCTCCGGCGTCTGGCGGTGCTCGATGCCGGCGTACAGGTCCTCTTCGTTCTCGCGGATCACCGTCAGGTCGATGCCGGCGCGCGCCCCGCTGGCCCCGGGCAGGCTGGCGCAGGGCCGGACATTGGCAAACAGCCCGAGCGCCTTGCGCAGCGTGACATTGACCGACTTGTAGCCTCCGCCCTGGGGCGTCGTGATCGGGCCCTTGAGCAGGACCCGGCAGCGCCGGATCGCCGACCAGGCCTCGTCGGGCACGCCGTGCGGGCAGCCGGCCAGATAGGCGCGCTCGCCGATCACGATCGGCTCATAAGCGAGCGGCGCGCCGGCAGCCTCGAGGATGCGGCGCACCGCCGCCGTGATCTCCGGGCCGATGCCGTCGCCTTCGGCGAGCGCGATCGGAATGCGGGTTGCGGGCTCGGCGCTGGCGGCCACAGCGGTGTTCAGGGCGGGATCGGGCGTGGTGCGAGACATCGTCGGCTCCTTGATATACGACTTTTAAGTCGTGAATCCTATGACGCAAGATGAAAGTCGCCAAGCCTCGCATAAGGTGCGCCCATGCCGCGCCGACCGCATCGGCAGCCCTTGGCCGAGCTGGGCTGGACCTTCCTGACCAACCATGCCCACGTCATCATCCTGCTCGCTACCGAGCCCGACCTGCGCATCCGCGACATCGCAGAGCGGGTCGGCATCACCGAGCGCGCCGTGCAGCGGATCATCGCCGACCTCGTCGCCGACGGCTTCGTCACCGCCTTCCGCGAAGGCCGCCGCAACCGCTACCGCGTGCACACCCAGCGCCACCTGCGCCATCCGATCGAAGCGCACCGCACGATCGCCGACCTCGTCGCCCTCGGCCGCTGAGCCGCCCGCCCGCGTCCTGCGCCGCAGCGACGCGCTCCTTGACCAGACGCCGAGGCAGCAAAGATAGTGGTTCTTGCTGCTGAACGGCAGCGCCGCCCGCATTCCCTGGTAGCTCAGCGGTAGAGCAGGTGACTGTTAATCACTTGGTCGGAGGTTCGAATCCTCCCCGGGGAGCCAGAATCAGAATCAAGGTTGTGTTCGCGGTGTCCGCTGGCTTCGCGGTGGCGGAGCCAGCAAGCGGCGGCAGCGCGTTGGTTGTCGAAGCTGCGCAGATAACATACGTGGAGTTCGGAGATCGCGCTCCAGCAGGGCGACGCGGGCCTCTGCCAAGCTACCACACCGCGAGATGTGATGCTACGTGCCCTTGCA
>JANWWU010000009.1 GCA_025055595.1 Planctomycetota bacterium
ACTCGCTGGCGGGCGCCTTCGACGGTCAGGGCTGGCCAGACGCCAAGCTTGCGCTCGATCACTTGGGCGCCGTGCCGCTGTCGATAATACCAGCATCGCTTGCCGCCGGCCGTCATCCTCAGGACAAGGCCAGGCATGCCAGCGTCCCAATAGCGGCGCTGGCCGCGTTCTGGAGCCGGCAGGTCACGCACCAGGGCATCGGTTAGCTTTACCTTCACGGTTCATCCCCCCTTGGTGACTGGTCCAGCCACCGCCTAGACACCAGCGCAGGCCTTCAGGCCGCCGCTTGGTGCTTGCCAGGACCAATTAAGCGCCCTTCATTCCGTGCAAGTCACGGGCTGAGCAAGAGTTGATCGCGCTTTGGATCCTCTAGTTCGGGTTCGAATCCCGACCAGGCAACCAGAAATGACAAGGGGTTATACGACGATCCAGCGGAAAGCGCCTAGCTATTCAGCAAGCCATCCAGCAGTCACTAAGGGCCAGTCCCCTGTGTGTCCGGGATATTGGTTATTAGTGGTGTTTTAGCTGTCAATGTCAGCAAGCTTCTTAAAAACAACCTAAAAAACTAAGTGGTTTGATTGTGCTACTTGCTACTTGAGGCTGCATGTGATCATTGCTGACAGCTGACAAAATTACAGATGTCTATACGTCACTTCGTCTCCGAAGTCTGCCCTAGCCATGTTTCTCTGTATCGGTGTGTGAGTAACCAATCTAGGGGTAGTTCTCGACGGGCAGCGCAGGGTGGCGACAGTATGCGACAGCCTGCAGCTGATCTCTCTGCGCAGTTCACTTGAGCCTTAAAATCAAGGGATCAAGACCGCCGTGGCTAGAAGCTCGGGTCACTATGAACCATGTCAGCCTGGAACAACCTGAGAGTCGAGGGACACCTATAGAATTTGCTAGCTGCGCGTTCTGCGGTGCGTCAAGTCGGGGTCACCGTCTCCGCTGTGAGTGAGACGTTACTGTGAGCGCCGGTGGAGCTTAGCCCAATGTTTTGATGGCGAAACCAAGACGATTCGTGCTTTAGTCGTGGCGATTGAAGCTTTTCACGACGCCGATCGACAGGCAAAAGACTCGAGTCTGTTTGTTCTTGTATCGGCGTCGTAGCGCTTGTCGCGCATCACGACGGAGCGTGTCACAGAGCGCGCGAAACGACCATCCCCCGATATGAATGCCAATCGCCGACTGTATGGATGCAACCTTCAGCAGCGAGGATGAAACGGCCCCCGCCCCTCTCGCTTAAGCGCTCAAGATGGGCAAGAATCCTCTCTGTCGGCATTGGTATGCACAAGCGAGCTAGCGCCGCTGAATCGGACTCGCCTTCTCTAATGTCCTCAAACAGGTGGTCGCAAACGCCGTTATGAAACAACCAACGATCAGGGCCACATGGGAAGGGATGTGTCAGTTCAGGCACAATGCCTCCCAGCGTCGCATAGCGAATATGGCCGACGAATTCGAGTCCGATATCGACGTATCGCTTCCATGCGCGGGCGAACGAAGCCTTGGACATCAAACCTTTGCGAACAATCCAGCCTTGCTGCGTTTTGACTAGGAAGCCGCCTCCATGGGGATTGCTTTGCCAAAGCCCCATCAAGAGTTGCAACGCATCTGCAGCACGCTCGTGCAGGGCGTAGACGACAAAGCACATCTGCGACCTCCTGTCGGTCGAAAAGGCTCAAAGATGAGATGACAGCTTTATAGTTTATAGATAGAGCCTGTCAAGGGGGTCAGAGCGATGCCTGCTAGAAACAATCTGCGACATGCGTGATGCAAGCACCATGAATCTCGTCCGCCTGCGAAGTTTGCGGTGCATCGCCAGACCCGAAGATAGTCAAGGTGAACCAGCTAGTTAGTAGACCTCAGCGCGGGGGTCCGGCGTTTGAGGAAGCCTGAGCAATTTGTACGCAGGGATCAGACTTTGGCCCTTACGGGGAAGCGCAGATTGGCTTCACGCACTGTGGCGTAGGATTCGAGCATGCCGGAATCGATTCCGCCGCTGACTGTCGGTCGCTACACTTTCAAGAGCCGTCTGCTCGTCGGGACAGGGAAGTACCCGGACTTCGAGACGATGAAGCGCGCCCTCGCTGAGAGCGGGGCCGATGTGATCACGGTCGCGGTGCGGCGCGCCAATCTCGACGCGCGGGGCACCGGCGGTTCGCTGCTCGACCACATCGGCCCGCAGTATCAGCTGCTGCCGAATACCGCCGGCTGCTTCACGGTAGACGACGCGATCCGCACCGCGCACCTCGGCCGCGAGCTGGGCCTTTCGGAGATGGTGAAGCTCGAGGTGCTCGCCGATCAGCAGACCCTGCTGCCGCATCCAGTGTATACACTCGAGGCGTGCCGGAAGCTGGTGGCCGACGGCTTCACGGTGCTGGTCTACACCAACGACGACCCGGTGCTGGCCAAGGAGCTGGAGGGCGCCGGCGCTGCCGCGGTGATGCCGGCGGGTTCGCCGATCGGCAGCGGTCAGGGCGTGCTCAACCGCAACAACATGGAGATCATCCTCGAGCGCGCGCGGGTGCCGATCATCATCGATGCCGGCGTCGGTACGGCCTCCGATGTCACGATCGCGATGGAGCTCGGCGCCGCAGGTGTGCTGCTCAACACCGGCATCGCTGGGGCCCAGGACCCGGTGATGATGGCGCGCGCGATGCGCCACGCCTTGGAGGCCGGGTGGTGGGCGGCGCGCGCGGGGCGCATTCCGAAGCGCCGCTATGCCAGCGCGAGCAGCCCGATGAGCGGGCTGATCGCCAGCGTCGCCGCCCAGGGCATTCCCGGCGAGTAGTCAGCCGGCGTAGGGTCCTGCCCCCGGCGTCGTCGGCAGCAGGCCGCCCTGCAGGGCCTCGTCGAGCTTGACGCTGATGCAGGTCGAGACGCCGGGTTCGTTCTGCGTGATGCCGTAGATCGCATCGGCGCGCTGCATCGTCCGCTTCTTGTGGGTGATGACGATGAACTGGCTGCCGGCATGCCCCGGACCGCGGCGCGTGAAGTCGCGCAGCATGTTGCAGTAGACATCGACATTCGCTTCGTCGAGCGGCGCATCGACCTCGTCGAGCACGCAGAACGGGCTCGGCTTGGCGCGATAGACGGCGAAGAGCAGGGCGATCGCGGCGAGCGCCTTCTCGCCGCCGGAGAGCTGGGTGATCACCTTGGGGTTCTTGCCCGGCGGCTGGGCGACGATCTCGAGGCCGGCTTCGAGGATATCGACCTCCCGCTGCACCTCGCGCGGCGTGCCATCGGGATCGGTGACCGTCACCGTCTCGATGCGCTCGAGCCGCAGATCGGCGCTGCCGCCACCGAAGAGACGGCGGAAAAGGTCCTGGAAGTGGCCGCGCACCGCGCGGTAGGCATCCTCGAACAGGCGGCGGCACTGGGTGTCGATCTCGGCGATCGTCTGCTGCAGGCGATCGCTGGCGGCGACGAGGTCGGCGTGGCTCTCGGCGATGAAGCGCTCGCGCGCCTCTGCCTCTTCGAGCTCATCGATCGCCGCGAGGTTGACCGGGCCGAGGCGGGCGATGGCGGCCTCCAGATCCGCCGCCTCCCGCTCGGCGGCGGCACGGTCCCAGTTCGCTGGCCGCTGCCAGTGCGCCGCCGCCTCGGCGATCTCGATCTGCTGCTCGTCGCGGACGCGCTGCGCGAGGTGCTCGAGGCGCAGTGCCAGCTCGTTGGCGGCGAGACGACGGTCCTGCAGGCGCGCGGTCAGTTCCCGCGCCTGCGCACTGGCAGCCCGCGCCGCGATCCGCAGCTCCTCGCTCGCCTGCCGCAGGCGGTCGCGCTCGGCGACCGCGCGCACGACTGCCTGCTCCGCATGCTCCAGCGCCGATTCGGCGGCCTGTCGCGCCTCGCGCGCGGCGGCAGCGCGCCGCTGCAGTTCGCCGCGGCGCGCATCGAGGCTCGCCAGGCGGCGCTCGCGCTCGGCGCGATCGTCCTCCACTTCCTGCATCTGCCGCGCGAGATGCGCGAGGTGGTTGCGAGCGGCCTCCTCGCGCTCGCGCGCCGCCGCCGCCGCCACGCGCAGGGCGTTGACCTCCTCCTGCAGGCGGTCGCGCTGCGCGGCCGCGGCGTCGAGCTCGCTGATCACCCGCGCGCGCTCCGTCTCCAGGCGCTGCTGCACCGCTGCGAACCAGTCTCGCTGGCCGGCCAGCTCCTTAGCCTCCGCCTCCAGCTGCGCGAGCTCGCGCGCGATCTCCTCCAGCTCTGCGCCCTGGCTGCTCGCCCCCTCCTCGGCATGCGCGAGATCGCGTTCGGCCTGGGCGACGGCGGCCCGCGCTTCCGCGGCGAGCCGGTCGCAGGCCTGGATGTCGCGCCGTCGGGCTTCGCATTCCGCCGCCCAACGCTGGACCTCCGCCTTGGCCGCCTCCAAGGCGTCTGCGACGAGCGCTCGATTGCGGCCAAGCTCGGCCAGCTCGGCATTGAGCTTGGCGATCTCATGCTTGCGCGAGATGAGGCCCGAGCCGTCGGCATGGCTGCTCGTGCCGCCGGTGATCGCGCCGCTCGGATTGATGTGCGAGCCATCGAGCGTCACCAGGCGGCAGCGCGGACGATGGCGGCGCCGCAAAGCGATCGCGTGGTCGAGGGTCTCGACGACGACGACGTTGCCAAGCAGGTACTCGAACACTGGGCGCAAGCGCTCGTCGAAGGAGACGAGGCGGCTGGCGATGCCGACCACCCCGCGTTCGCCAAGCAGCCGCTCGTCGACCCGCTCGTCGCCGCGGATGTCATCGAGCGGCAAGAAGGTCGCGCGGCCGCGGCGCTCGCGGTTCAGCCACTCGACGGCGGCCTTGGCGTCCTCGACGCGCTCGGTGACGATGTGCTGGGCGGCGCCGCCGAGCGCGGTCTCGATGGCGAGCACGCAGTCGTCGGGAACCCGACAGAGGTCGGCGACCATCCCGACCATGCCGCTGAGGCCAGCCTCGCGCAGCACCTCGCGCACCGGCCGCGATACCCCCTCGGCGCGCCGCTCGTGCTCGGCGAGGACGCGCAGCATGGTCTCGGTGCGCGCCTCTGCGTGCCGGATGTCGGACAGCTGGCGCGCCAAGCGCTCGGCCTCGGTGTCGGCTGCAGCCTGGGCCGACAGCGCCTGGTCGAGGGCGAGATGAGCCTCGGCGGCGGCGCGCTGCGCTTGGGCCAAGTGTTGGCGGGCGGCTTCGAGGGCCTGGATGGCCGCCGCCAACCGTTCGTGCTGCGGCCCGCTGCGCTCGTCGAGGCGCTGCCGGCGCGCCAGGATCGCCTGCCGCGCGCTCTCCATCGCCCGCGTCTCGGCCTCGATGCGCGCCTGCTCGCGCAGGCACTCCACCTGCTGCGACTTGCTCTCCTCCAGACGCGCCAGCAGGGCATCGACGCGCTGCACGGCGGCAGCGAGCTCGGCGCGTCGTGCATCGAGCGTGGCGATCGCCGCCTCGTCATGGCCGGCGCGCAGCTCGCTGAGCCGTCGCTCGGCTTCGGCATGCTGGCGCGCCAGGCTCGCCAACCGCTCGCCGACGGTCGCCAGAGCTGCGCGGTCGGCGGACTCCGTCGCCGCCAGATCGGCGAGCTGGGCCTCGACCTCCGCGATCTGCGCGGCGGCGACATCGCGCGCTGACTGCGCATCGGCGCGCGCGCGTTCCGCGGCGCGGATCGCCGCTTCCGCCGGCGCCAAGCGCGCATCTTCCTCGGCAACCCGCGCTTCCAGCTGCGCCGCGGCAGCGCAGGCGTGCGCTTCCTGCACACCGAGCGCGTCGAGCTCGGCGGCGACGGCCCGCGACTGGGCCTGCAGGCGCTCCCACTCGTCGATCGCCAGCGCCAGCCGCAGCTGCTTGGCCTGCATCGTCAGCTCGCGATAGCGCAGGGCATCTGCCGCCTGCTTGCGCACCTGCCGCGCGCGCCGCCGCACCTCGCCGAGCACCTCGGCGATGCGCCGCAGATCGGTCTCCACGCGCTCGAGCTTGCGCGCCGCGATGCGCCGCCGTGCGCGGTAGCGGCTGATGCCCGCGGCTTCCTCCAAGATCAGGCGTCGGTCCTTGGTGTTCGATTCGAGAATGAAGCCGATGCGGCCCTGTTCGATCACCGCATAGGCGCTGACGCCGATGCCGGTGCCGAGCAGCAGATCCTTGATGTCCTTGAGGCGGCAGGCCTTGCCGTTGATGTAGTACGACGACTGGCCGTCGCGCGCCAGCCGCCGAGTGATCGCGATCTCCGGGGCATCGATCGGCAACGCGCTCTCAATCTGATCGAGCGTGATCGTGACCTCGGCAAAGGCCATGCCGCGGCGCGTCGCGCAGCCGTTGAAGATGACATCCGCCATCTCGGTGCCGCGCAGGGCCTTGGCCGATTGCTCGCCGATCACCCACTTGATCGCATCGACGACATTCGACTTGCCGCAGCCGTTGGGACCGACGATCGCCGTGATCCCGTCCTCGAAGACGAAGACCGCGCGATCGGCGAACGACTTGAACCCGTAGGCCTCGAGGCGCCGCAGGCGCATTGCGGCAGTGTGCGGAGCCGTCGAGAGGCGGAAGACGGTCCCTTCCTAGCCCCCCTGCACTTCGAGGCGGGCGCGCGCCAAGGACCAGAAGCAGCGATTGCCGAAGTGGAGCAGCGCCAGCCAGCCGAGGGAGATAGCGAGGACCATGACGATGTCAGGATGCCCGTGTGCGCCGAGCTCGCCGACATAGGCGAGCACTGGCCAATAGCCGATCGCCGCGAACGGCAGCCAGACCAGGGCGGCGGCGAGCCACTCCGGCAAGAAGTGCAGCGGCACGAGCAGGCCGGAGAGCAGCATCAGCAGATTGCGTTTCAGGCTGGTCAGCGCCGTGATGTCCTCGAGGAAGAAGCAGGCGATGCCGGCCGCGACATTGAGTTCGTGGTTGATCAGGAAGGCGAGCAGGAAGAGGAGCGGGAACTGCCACCAGCCATCGCCCGCCGGCGGCAGCACGCCGAACACCGGCACCAGCACGCAGGCCATCGGCAGGGCGAAGAACAGCAGCCGGAAGGCGCACTCGCCGACGGCCTGGGCCAGCCATTGCCCGAGCGGATCGAGCGGCTTGAGCAGGTCGAGCGCGACATCGCCGCTCTGGAAGCGCGTCGCGATCTCGCTGTCGAGGTTCGTGAAGTAGGCGCTGCGCGCGATGTATCCGACCGCGAGGTAGGTCGTCAGCTGGGCGAAGGCCAGGCCGCCGATCTCGGCCTCGGCGCCGCGCTGCGCGTAGATCGCCTTCCAGATGAACCACTGCCCGCCGACGAAGATCGCGTAGGTCGCGATGCCGGTGACGAACCGCATGCGGTAGGCCATCAGCTTGAGCAGCGTCACGCGGGCGAAGCGCAGGTAGGGCGCCAGCCCGGCGAGCGCCAATGGCCTCACAGCGTCTTCATCTTGTTGGCCGTGAACCACATCTTTTGCGTCTCGATCAGCTCGGCTTCGGCCTCGCTGTCGTTCTGGTTCTTCTCGAGGTACTTGCCGTAGAGCGCCTTCGCTTGGGCAAGGATCTTGGCGGCCTCGGCGTACTTCTTGTTGCGAGCGTCGCTCGGCGGCATGTTGACCGCCTCGCCGAGGATCGCTCGCCCCTGATCACGCAGCTTGCGTGCACTGGCGATGTCGGGGCTCACCGGCTTGCCCGGCGCCTCCTCGACGATCGCTTCGTCTTCCTCTTCTTCAGGCTGCGCCGGCGCCGCTGGAGCAGCGGCCGTCTCCCCTGCGGCCTGCTGGGCTGCCGCCCTGGCCTGGCGGCGCGCCGCCTCCTCTTCGCGGCGCTTGCGCTCGGCCTCCTTGGCGGCGGCGATCATCTCGGCGCGCTTGCCGTCATAGTAGAGTCGGGCCTGCTTGGCCTGCTCGGTATCCTTGTAGCGGCGATCGATCATCGCCATGAAGGCCGCGGCCTGCTGCTTGTTGCCATTGGTCATATGCATGACCATCTGGCCGAAGAGGATGCCGGCGTTGGCCTCGCGCACTGCGCGGCCGAGATTGGGATCGATGTCGACCGCGCGCTCGAGGTAGCGGACGACATAGTCGTCGAGGCGGTTGCGATAGGCGAACTTGCCGAGCTCGTACCAGACGAAGGCATCGCGGCGCACGCTCTTGTCGTTCTCGACGCGCGCGATGCGCGCCTGCAAGGTCTTCAAGGCCTCCTGGCGGAAGCCTGCGACATCGGCGGCCTGCACCTGGTAGCCGCTGAGATCCATCTCCGAAGGCGTGAACTGCTTGGCGCCCCTGACCAGCATCAGCACCTTGCCGTTCTTGCGCTGGGCCTCGACCCAGCCGAGGGGATTGTCGACCACCGGGTCGTAGGGCGGATCCATGCGCGCGATCGGAACCGCGAAAATCTCGGTTCCGCCGCGCGTCAAGCGCAGCAGGGACGGATGGGTCTCGAAGTTGCGCGCGAGCTCGTCGCGCTCGTCGAGCTCCTTGAAGACCCGCTTGAGCAGCGGCGCGAAGTAGGCGATGTTGCCGGCCCGGCTGCGCACCGCCGACTGCGCCGAGAGCTTGCCGGCCTGCTTGGCGAGCGACTCCGCCTTCTCCCAGTCCATCGCGCGGTAGGCGGCCTCGGCATCGGCGAGCAGGCGAGCCGCCTGATCTTCGTCGACCGTCATCGCTTTCGCCGCGACCGTCGGCTTCGGCTCGACCAGCGTGCGCGTCACCTTGGCCGGCGGGGGCGGCGGCTTGGCGAGGTTGATCTTGCCCAGGTCGGCCAGGGCCGCCGACAGCTCGCGCTCGTCCAGCCCCTTGCCGGAGACCTCGCCCACCACTGCCGGCGGCGGACCGAGCTCCCGCGGCCGCGGCGGGACGCCGCTGCCGAGCAGGCCGCGCGGCACATCGGGAGCGAGGACGAAGAGCAGGAAAATGCCGATGATCAGCGCGCTGAAGACAAGATACGCCCAGGGCAGGCGACGCTTGGGCGGTGGCGGCGGGGCGGCAGCATCGTCGGGCATGGCTTCGTCCTGTGATCGGTGTCTCAGCTTCCGGTTGAGTTGTAGCGCGCGAGTCCCAGACGCCACAGCAGGGAACCGACGGCGAGCGCTGCGACGCCGACCACCGGCGAGGCCAGCAGCGGCCAGCTCTCGCCGCCGACGAACACGCTGGCCGGCAGGAAGCCGGCGAAGGCGAAGGGGATGACGCAGGTAATGAACAGCTTGAGCCAGGGCGCGTAGAGCTCGGTCGGCCAGCGCCCGAACTCCATCAGGTTGTAGACCGGCGGCATCATCCCGACGCGGTCATCGAACCAGAAGCCGAGGGCGGCGAAGCTCTTGAAGACGCCGATCACCACCATCGTCGACGACAGCAGCATCACTGCCAGGCCTGCGAGGTGCAGCGGGGTCCAGGCGAAGTCCGGCATGCGCAGGGCGGCGATCGCCATCAGCGCGCAGCCGAGGATCGTGCCCGAGAGGTCCTCGATCGCCAGGCGGTCGAAGCACACCTGCCAGAACACGGGGTATGGCCGCAGCAGGATGCGATCGAGGTTGCCATCGAGGATGTAGCGCGCGTTGAACTGGTAGAGGTTGCCGCACAGGCAATGGAAGAGCGAGATCGGGACCAGCGAGAAACCGAGGACGAACAGCAGGGCGTCGGGGCTGTAGCCCGCCAGCCGATCGGTCTTGCTGGCATAGACCTGCAGCATCGCCAGCGCGATCAGGCCGCGCAGCAGCTCGTCGAGCATCTGCACCAGCAGGTCGCCGCGGTAGGCGAGGCGGCGCTTGAGATAGGTGATGACGAAGAGCAGCGCGATGCGCATGGCCTGCCCATAGTCAGCGACAGGGCGTCGCAAGCTGCTTGCCGGCGGGCTCCGCCGAATATCGTTGCATCAGCATACACCGATGGAGGGCCGCATGCTGCAGCCAGCCGCCGACTGCGTCATCGCCGACCCCGCGCTCGCCGCCTGGGGACGGCGCGAGATCGCGATCGCCGAGCACGAGATGCCCGGCCTGATGACGCTGCGCCGCCGCTACGCCGGACAGCGCCCCCTCGCCGGGGCGCGGATCGCCGGCAGCCTGCACATGACGCTGCAGACCGCCGTGCTGATCGAAACCCTGGTCGCGCTCGGCGCCGAAGTGCGCTGGGCCTCCTGCAACATCTTCAGCACCCAGGACCATGCGGCAGCAGCGATCGCCGCCGCCGGGATCCCGGTCTTCGCCAAGAAGGGCGAGACGCTCGAGGAGTACTGGGAGTACACCCACCGCATCTTCGAGTTCGGCGAGCGCGGCCCGACGCTGATCCTCGACGACGGCGGCGATGCCACCCTGCTCGCCCACCTCGGGCAGGACGCCGAGCGCGATCCGCGCCTCCTCGACCGCCAGCCCGGCAGCCAGGAGGAGGCGATCCTGCTAGCCGCGATCCGCGCCCGGCTGGCCCGCGATCCGCGCTGGTACTCGCGCCGCTGCGCCGAGCTCGTCGGCATCAGCGAGGAGACGACCACCGGCGTGCATCGCCTGCAGGAGATGGAGCGCCAGGGACGCCTGCGCTATCCGGCGATCAATGTCAACGATTCGGTGACCAAGTCGAAGTTCGACAACCTCTACGGTTGCCGCGAGTCGCTGGTCGACGGCATCAAGCGCGCGACCGGGGTCATGATCGCCGGCAAGAAGGCGGTGGTCTGCGGCTACGGCGATGTCGGCAAGGGCAGCGCCCAGGCCCTGCGCGCCCACGGCGCGACCGTCTTCGTCACCGAGATCGACCCGATCTGCGCGCTGCAGGCCTGCATGGAAGGCTACCAGGTCGTGACCATGGACGAGGCCTGCCACTGGGGCGACATCTTCGTCACCGCTACCGGCAACCGCGATGTGATCACCCGCGCCCACATGGACGCGATGAAGCACAACGCGATCGTCTGCAACATCGGGCACTTCGACGCCGAGATCCAGGTCTCGGCGCTCGCCGACCTGCAGTGGGAGGAGATCAAGCCGCAGGTCGACCATGTGATCTGGCCGAACGGCAAGCGCCTGATCGTCCTCGCCAAGGGCCGCCTGGTCAACCTCGGCTGCGCCGCTGGCCACCCCTCGTTCGTCATGTCGAACAGCTTCTGCAACCAGACCCTGGCGCAGATCGAGCTGTGGAGCAAGCGCGGCCAGTTGGCGCCGCGCGTCTACCGCCTGCCCAAGCACCTCGACGAGGAGGTCGCGCGCCTGCACCTCGAGCGGCTCGGCGCCAAGCTGACGACGCTGACGCCGCA
>JANWWU010000106.1 GCA_025055595.1 Planctomycetota bacterium
CAGCGCGCGCGAGGAGGAGGTGGACTCGCCGGTGCCGAAGGGCCGCGAGGAGGCGGTCGCCGACTCGGAGATGGGCGGGCAGGGCGCCTTCATGGCGATCGGCGCCGGCGGCGGCGGGGCCGGGATGTTCGGCAGCCGCACCGGCGGCGGGCGCAAGCGTGCGGTCGGGCGGATGGGTGGCAGCAAGGCCTCGGAGTCGGCGGTGGAGGCCGCCCTGCGCTGGTTCAAGAAGCACCAGTCGCCGAACGGCGCCTGGGACGCCGAGAAGTACTTCCAGAACTGCACCGAGGATCCGAAGTGCGAGCCGGGCAGTTACTACAACTACCCAGCAGAAGAAGTGAATGTCGCGATGACCGGTTATGCGCTGCTGTGCTTCCTCGGCGCCGGTTACGACCATCAGACGCCGAACAAGTACAAGCAGGTGGTGAAGAAGGGCATCGACTGGCTGGTCTCGGTCCAGCAGAAGGATGGCGTGCTCGGGCGGCGCAACTACGAGCACGCGGTCGCGGCGATGGCCCTGGCCGAGGCGTATGCGATGACCAACGACCCCGCCCTGCGCGGCCCGGCGCAGCGTTCGATCGATGTTCTGCTCAAGCGCCAGAACACTTCGACCGTCGGCGGCGGACGGACAGGGGGCAGCTCCGGCAGCAATCGTCTCGGCTGGGACTATGTCGAGCCAAGCCAGCGCAACGACACTTCAGTCTCCGGCTGGTGCGTGATGGCCCTGAAGAGCGCGCACGCCGCAGGCCTCAATGTCGGCGACTCGATGGAGGGTGCCAAGCGCTTCCTCGAGCGCAGCTGGCGCGATACGAACACCAAGCGCGAGTGGTGCCAGGACTGGAGCAAGCTCAATCCCTACACCGACATCTCGCGCTATCCTTATGAGTGGTACGAGGACGGCCGGATCACGATCTCAGAGTGGAAGAACAACGCCCCGGAGAACGCGAACCACCACGACATGGCGCCGATCGGCATGGTGCTCGCCGTCTTCCTCGGGCACAAAGCCGGCGACATCATGCTCGAGACGCTCGCCAACTATGTCGTGAAGTACCAGAAGCCGAGCTCGTACCCCGATAACACCTACTACATGTACTACACGACGCTCGGCATGTTCCAGGTCGGCGGCGAGAAGTGGAAGATCTGGAACTCGGCGGTCCGCGACATGCTGGTGCAGGCCCAGCACAAGGGCAACGGCTGCCTCGACGGCAGCTGGGACTGGAGCGGCACGAAGTTCCACGGCCACGAAGTAGGACGCGTGCTCTCCACGGCCTACAACACGCTGTGTCTCGAGGTCTATTATCGCTACGCCCAGGTGAACCAGGGCAAATAAGCGGCCTGCCGCGGCGCCTCAGCGCCGCTCGTCGGCCGCGCAGGCTAGCTGCCAGTGCGCAACGGCTGCGTGTTCACGGCCAGGTGATCGAGCGGTAGAGCTCGGCGTAGTGCTGCGCTGCGCGGTCCCAGGAGAAGTCGGTGGTCATCCCGCGCCGCTGCGCGGCCGCCCATTCGGCGGGGAAGTACTGGTAGAGCCCGAGCGCGCGGTCGAGGACGGAAGAGAAGTGCCCGAGGTCGACGGGGCCGAAGGTGAAGCCGTTGCCGGCCCCGGTCGTCACATCGACGACGGTGTCGGCGAGGCCGCCGGTGTAGCGCACGAGCGGCAGGGTGCCGTAGCGCATCGCGTACATCTGCGTCAAACCGCAGGGCTCGAAGCGGCTCGGCATCAGGAAGAGATCGGAGCCGGCGATGCAGCGGTGCGCCAGGCCCTCGTTGTAGCCGTACCACACATAGACCCAGCCAGGGTGCCGCTGCTGCAGGGCATGCAGGCGGTGCTCGAGGTAGAGGTCGCCGCTGCCGACGACGACAAGCTGCATGCGGCCGGCGAGGATGTAGGGGCTGACGGCATCGATGACGAGGTCGACGCCCTTCTGCTCAGTCAGGCGCGACACCATGCCGACCAGGCAGGCGCCCTCGTAGGGCGCCAGCCCGCACTCGCTGCGCAGCGCCTGCTTGCAAGCGCGCTTGCCAGCGAGATCCTGGACATCGTAGCGGGCGGGCAGATGCGGGTCGGTCGCCGGGTTCCAAGCGATGGGATCGATCCCGTTGGTGATGCCCGACAGCTTATAGGCGTGGTGCCGAATCACCGCATCGAGGGTCCAGCCGAACTCCGACGTCTGGATCTCCTCGGCGTAGCGGCGGCTGACCGTCGTCACGCGATCGGCGAACACGATGCCGGTCTTCAGCATGTTGAAGCGGCCGAAGTGCTCGCAGTGCATCGGATTGTAGAGCCAGGGATCGAGCCCCGCCAAGCGCATGTCGTGCGGCGGAAAGCTGCCTTGGAAGGCGATGTTATGGATGGTGAACACCGAGCGCGTCGCCGGCAGCGCGCGGTTGAAGCCGCGCTCGAGCAGCGCCGGCACCAGACCGGCCTGCCAGTCATGGGCATGGACGATGTGCGGAGCCCAGCCGATGGCTCCGGGCAAGGCCAGCGCCGCCTTGCTGAATACGCTGAAGCGCCGCGCGTTGTCCTCATAGTCTTGGTGCTGGCTCGGGCCGTAGAGCCCGTCGCGATCGTAGAGCTCGTTGCACGCCAGCAGGTACACCGGCAGGCCATCGAGGTCGACGAGGCCGATGCCGACGCGGTGGTCGACGCCGCCGCTCTCGATGATCATCGGCTGCGGCAGCCAACGGACGCCGCGACGATCGGCCTCCAGGTAGACGCGCTTGTAGCACGGCAGACAGACCCGGGCGTCGTGCCCGAGGCGGCGCAGGGCCGCAGGCAGGGCCTGCGCGACATCGGCCAGGCCGCCGCTCTTGATGAACGGTGCGACTTCCGAAGCAATGTGCAGGACAGCAATGCAGCGGGGATTCGCCGGCACAGCGGCTGTTGACTCAGGCATGGCAGCGAGCTTCGCTGCTTGCGGTCGCCTCCGCAAGCCCGCGCTCGCCGCGCGACTTGCGCTCTCTCAGTCAGCCCTTCTTGTCGGCGGCCTTCTCGACAGCCTCGGCCTTCTCAGCTGGATTGTGCTCGAGCAGCTCCTTGACCTTCGTCGCCTTGCCGACTCGGCCGCGCAGGTAGTAGAGTTTCGCGCGCCGCACCCGTCCATGACGGACGACCTCGACTTTCGCGATGCGCGGGCAGTCGATCGGCCAGGTGCGCTCGACGCCCTCACCGGCGACGATGCGCCGCACCGTGAAGCTCGCGTTGATCGCCCCGTGTCCGCGCTTCTTGGCGATCACCGTACCGGTGAAGATCTGAATCCGTTCCTTGTCGCCTTCCTTGATGCGGCAGTGCACATCGACCGTGTCGCCGACGCGGAATTCGCCGAGCGGTTCCTTGCGTCGCGAGGCACGCGTGACCGTGTCGAGCAGCGGATGCATGGCGGCTCCCATCCCTTATGTTGAGTGAGCAAAGTATTTTGTTTGCTGACGCTGCTCGTCAATCGGCGAAGCAAACCGCACGGCGGTCATGCGTGCTCGTCCAGCGTCGGCGCTGCTCGACTGCGCCACTTGACCGCTGGGCGAGGCGCGAGACGCTTTCGCTCTCGTCGAACTGCCAACGCTGCCCCGCGATGCCCGAGGAAGCCCGTCCACCCGCCGCTCCGCGCCCTTCCGCGCCGCGTCCCTTCGCCGGCCTGGCGGCGGCCTCGTTGCCGATCGGCGGGCTGGCGGTCGGCGCCGGCATCGGCTGGCTGATCGACCGCAGCGCCGGCACGCTGCCGTGGTGGACGATCGCACTGACCATCGCCTTCGGCATCGCCGGCCTTTACCACATGGTCAAAGAGGGGCAGCGATGAGCATCGCAGGGGGCCTGAGCGCGGCGGTCGGTCTGCCGGCGCTGGCGGCGCTGCTGCTTGCTGACCTGCTGCCGCGACCCGACGCCGTGCGTCAGGGCGCGCTGGCCAGCCTCGTCCCCAGCGCCCTGGCCAGCGGCATCATCGCTTGCGCCCTCCGCTCGGCGCGCGCGACGGGCTCGCTCTTCGTCGCCGTCGGCGCCGGCCTGCTCGTCCGCCTGCTCGGCATCGCTGCCCTCGCTTACGCCGCCCTGCTCACAGCCGGTCAGGACCAGTGGCTGCCGTTCTTCGCCTCCGGCGCAGCGTGTCTGATCGCCAGTTTCATCGTGGAAACGATCGTCGTCTACCGTCACCTGTCTCGCGGTGAGGGCCCCCGTGGCTGACGCCGTGCCCGCGACTGCCTCCTCGACGCACGCCGAGAAGTTCGATATCTCGGCGGCGCTCGCCCACCATGTGCTCGCCTATCCGGCGATCGAATACATGCACGGCGCCCCGGTGCTGATCCTCGATCTGCCGAGCTACGCCGCCAAGAACCTCCAGCACGGCTGGATCGCTCACGAGCCGGCGGCGCTCGCCGCTGCCGACGGTGCGCGCCATCAGGCTTGGGCCGCCAGCGTCGCGGCCCAAAAAGGGGTCGACGCCGGCCAGCTGGCCAAGGCGATGGCGCTGGCCGAGAGCCGCGCTGCCCTTGGCGCCTTGCCGCAGCCTCTATCGTGGATGAACCAGCAGATCTTCTTCGGCAGCATCGGCCTGTTGCTGCTGGCCGTCCTGCTGCTCGGCGTCGCCCGCCGCCGTCCCGAGCAGCTGAAGCCGGAAGGGCGCCTGCAGCACCTGATCGAGGCCTGCGTCGTGTTCATCCGCGATCAGATCGTGCGTCCGAACTTCCACTTCCGCCCCGATCACGGCGACGCCTGGGTGCCGTATTTCGCCGCCCTCTTCCTCCTCGTGCTGACGGTCAATGTCTTCGGGCTGGCGCCGGTGTTCGCCGCGGCCTCCGGCAATCCGGGCGTGACCGTGGCCTGGGCGCTGACCACGCTCGCCTGCATGCTCGGCTTCGGCCTCGCCGCCAACGGGCCCGCCTTCTTCTTCAAGCTGGTGCCCGTGCACTGGCGCTGGCATCCGCTGGACATCGCGATCTGGCTCCTGCTCTTCCTCATCGAGCTGATGGGCCTGATCATCAAGCCAGCAGCCTTGGCCATCCGTCTCTTCGGCAACATGTTCGCCGGCCACACGGCGCTGCTCGCCTTCAGCACCCTCGGACTCATCGTCTACGCCGCCAACCCCGACAGCCCGGGGCTCGGCGCCGGGCTCGGGCTCTTCGGCTGGCTGTTGACCGTCGCCCTCTACTTCCTGGAGCTGTTGATCGCCTTCCTCCAGGCCTATGTCTTCACCATCCTGAGCGCGACCTTCATCGGCTCGTGCATCCACCCCGAACATTGACAGGAGCTTCCATGCTCGATCTCCTTCCCGCCCTGCAGGCCATCGCCTCGACCGTGAGCGCTGCCGCGAGCGACCCTGCGTCCAACAATGTCGCGCTGGATGTCGCCAAGGAGCATGTGCGCGGTCTCAACCACCTGGGAGCTGGACTGGCGCTCGGTTTCGGCGCGCTCGGCGGCGGCATCGGCATCGGCCTGGTCGGCGCCGCGACCGTCATGGGCATCACCCGCCAGCCCGAGCAGGCCGGCACGCTGCGCGGCCTGATGTTCGTCGTCGCCGCCCTGATCGAAGGCCTGGCGCTGATCGCCATGGTCATCGGCATGGTGCTGGCTTTCTCCTGAGCCGGCCTCGCGTGAGATAGCGCCATGCTCGACTTCATCCTGAGCCACATCCCCTCTTTTCTCTGGGGCCTGACGGCCTTCGTCGTCTTCGTGCTGATCCTGCTGCGGCTGGCGCTCAAGCCGGTGCTCGCCGCGCTCGACGCACGCGATGCCAAGATCGCCAAGGATCTCGCCGATGCCGAGGCCGCCAATCGGCGGGCCCAGGAACTGAAGGCCGAGCTCGAGCGCGTCATCCGCGAGAACCAGGACAAGGTCGGCGCCCTGCTGGCGCAGGCGCGCCGCGAGGCCGAGCAGGCGCGCGAGGCCCTGCTCGAGAAGGGGCGCGCCGAGGTTGAGGCGATGCGCGTGCGCGCGCTGCAGGACATCGAGGCCGCGCGCCATGCCGCGATCATCGAGCTGCGCAAGGAAGTCGCCGACATCGCGACCGAGGTCGCGGAGAAGATCCTCGCCAGGCACCTGGACGCCGAGCGCCATGCCGAGCTGGCGCAGCAAGCGATCGAAGCCTACGAAGCCGCGAGGGCCAAGTGATGGCGCAGCCAGCGACGGTGCCCGGGGTCTACGCCGAAAGCCTGCTCGCCGTCGCCGAGGAACGCGGCGTGATCGAGGGCGTTGTCGAGAGCTGTCAGCAGCTGAGCCCCGCCCTCGGTCCCGAGGTCGTCGCTCTGCTCGACGATCCGCGCGTCGGCCCCGCGAAGGCCAAGAGCGTGCTGCGCACGGTTCTGCGCGAGGCCCATCCGCTGCTCCTCGACCTGCTGTGCCTGCTCGTCGATCGCCATCGCCTGCGCGAGGCCCCGGCGATCCTCGCCGAGATCCTGCGCCGCGCTGAGCAGCGCGCCGGCGTCGTGCGTGTCGCCGTGACCACCGCGCAGCCGCTATCCGCCGCCCTGCGCCAGCGGCTGATCGCCGCCATCGGCGGCCAGCGCGTGCAGCTGGCGGTACGCGAGGACCCGAGCCTGCTCGGCGGCCTGACCATCCGCATCGGCGACTGCCTGGTCGACGGCAGCGCGCGGCGCCATCTCAAGGAAATGCACCAGCGACTGATCAATGCGCCCGTGGCGGACTCGCTGTGGGCCAAGGAGTGATTCGTGAAGATCCGTGCCGATGAGATGACCAGCGTGATCAAGGCCCAGCTCGCCACCTACGGCGCAGCGCCGGTGGTCGACGAGGTGGGCACGGTGGTGATGGTCGGCGATGGCATCGCCCGCCTCACCGGGCTGGCCGGGATCATGGCCGGCGAGATGATCGAGTTCGAGAACGGCGCCTACGGCCTGGCGCTCAACCTCGAGGAAGGCGTGGTCGGCGCCGTCGTCCTCGGCGACTATGTGTCGCTCAAGGAGGGGATGATCGGGCGCCGCACCCAGCGCGTGCTGGAAGTGCCGGTCGGCCAGGCCCTGCTCGGCCGGGTCGTCGATGCCCTGGGGCGGCCGCTCGACGGCAAGGGGCCGATCAAGGCCGAGGCGACGCGCCGCGTCGAGAGCCCGGCGCCCGGCCTGGCCGCCCGCCGCAGCGTCCATGAACCGCTGCAGACCGGCTTGAAGTGCATCGATGCGATGATTCCGGTCGGCCGCGGCCAGCGCGAGCTGATCATCGGCGACCGCAAGACCGGCAAGACCGCGATCTGCATCGACACGATCATCAATCAGAAGGGCAAGGGCGTCATCTGCGTCTATGTCGCGATCGGCCAGAAGGAATCGACGGTGGCGGCGATCGTCAAGCAGCTCGAGAACGCGGGCGCGATGCACTACACGATCGTCGTCAACGCCAGCGCCTCGCAGCCGGCGCCGATGCAGTACCTGGCGCCCTACGCCGGCTGCGCGATGGCCGAATACTTCATGTACAATACCTGGCTGCACGAGAACGGCCTGCCCAAACTGGTCGACGGCAAGCTCGTGCCCTGCCCGGTCAAGGACGGCGGCCGCGGGATGGCGACCTTCGTCGCCTATGACGACCTCAGCAAGCAGGCGGCAGCCTACCGCGAGATGTCGCTGCTGCTGCGCCGCCCGCCCGGCCGCGAGGCTTACCCCGGCGATGTCTTCTACCTGCACTCGCGCCTGCTCGAGCGCGCGGCCAAGCTGACCGACCGCCTCGGCGGCGGCTCGCTGACCGCCTTCCCGGTGATCGAGACCCAGGAAGGCGAGGTCTCGGCCTACATTCCGACCAATGTGATCTCGATCACCGACGGTCAGATCTACCTCCAGCCCGATCTGTTCAACGCCGGCGTGCGTCCCGCCGTCGATGTCGGCATTTCGGTGTCGCGCGTCGGCGGCAACGCGCAGATCAAGGCGATGAAGAAGGTCGCCGGCACGCTGCGCCTCGACCTCGCCGCCTATCGCGAACTCGAAGCCTTCGCCCAGCTCGGCACCGAGCTCGATCCCGCGACCCAGCGCCAGCTCGACCGCGGCGCGCGGATGGTCGAGCTGCTCAAGCAGGGCCAGGGACAACCGATGGATGTCATCGACCAGGTGCTGGTGATCAAGGGCGCCGGCGAGGGCATGCTCGACGACATCCCGGTCTCGGAAGTCGCCGAGTTCGAGCGCGAGTTCCTCAAGTATCTGCACACCGAGCACGCGGCGCTGCTCGCCGAGCTGGCGCGCGCCAAGGATTTCACCCCCGAGACCGATCAGCGCTCCAAGGAGGCGGTGCAGCGCTTCCGCACGCTCTACAAGGAGCGCAAGCAGGCCAAGGCGTGACATGGCCAATCTCCGCGATCTGCGCAAGCGCCGCCGCGCTGCCGCCAACACCCGCAAGATCACCCGCACGATGGAGCTGGTGGCCAGCGCCAAGCTCAAGAAGGCGCAGGACGCCGCCCATGCCTCCTATCCCTTCGCGCACACCGTCCATCACCTGCTGGAGACCCTGGCCGAAGCGATCGACCGCGTCGATCAGCACCCGTTGATGCGCGAGCGGCCGGTGCGCACCGTCACCATCTACCTGATGGCCGCCGACCGCGGGCTCTGCGGCTCCTTCAACAACAATCTCGTCGCCAAGGCCCTGGAGCGCGCCGCCGAGCACCGCGCGCGCGGCCGCCAGGTCCGCTTCGTGGCGCTCGGCAAGAAGGGCGCAGCGGTGTTGCACTTCTACGGCGAGCCGGTGCACGCGGTGCACACCGGCGTCGTCGGCGCGCCCAACTACCCGGCCTGCGAGCGCATCGCCCGCCAAGCGATGGCCGAGTTCCTGAACGGGAGCAGCGATCTCTGCGAGGTCGTGTTCGCGCGCTTCCTCTCGGCTGGCAAGCAAGAGCAGCAGGTCTGCACGCTGCTGCCGGCGGGCGGCGAC
>JANWWU010000072.1 GCA_025055595.1 Planctomycetota bacterium
GCTCCATGTCGCCCTCGACGCCGCCGAGGGCCTCGCCGCCCTGCATGCCGCCGGCCTGTGCCACCGCGATGTCAAGCCCGCCAACCTGCTCTTCGACCACGAAGGGCGCATCCGCCTCGCCGACTTCGGGCTCGCGGTCGAGGAGCAGCAGGACGAGGAGCTCCGCCCCCGTGCGGTCGCTGGCACGCCCTGCTACATGGCGCCAGAGCTCTTCCGCGGGGCGATCGCCTCGCCGCAGACCGACCTCTACGGCCTGGGCGCGACGCTCTACCACCTGGTGACGGGATGGCCGCCGCACGATGCGCCGGATCAGGAACAGCTGATCTATGCCATCGTGAACCACCCCTTCCCCGATCCGCGCGCCCACGCGCCCTGGCTCGATGACGATGTCGCCGAGCTGATCCTGCGCCTCGGCGCCAAGCGCTGCGAGGAGCGCTACGCTTCCGCCCGGGAGCTATGCGAGGACATCGAGCGCCAGCTGCGGCGCTCGCCGCCGTTGCACGACCCGCAGACGCGGGCGGTGGTCGCCCGCATCGCCCCGGCGTGGTCCGCCTATGTCTACCACGATGGCGAGGGCGATGAGGGACTGTACGAGGAGCTGCGCCGACTCCTGCACCGCGAGATGCGCCCGGTCGAGATCAGCCATCTGGCGACGACGCTGGGCGCCGGCCAGCCCAACCTCATCGTCTACGATGTGCACCATGACTCGGATTCCGCCGTGGCTTGGACGCGCTGGATGCTGCAGCAGGCGCCGAGCGCGATCATCGTCGTCATCCTGCGACGCCGATCGCTCGCGGTGCTGAGCGCGCTGCAGGCCTTGCCGGTGCGGATCATCGTCCCGCAAGACTCCGATCCGGCGAGCATCGTCAGCCTGGTGTTCAGCGCGGTCAGCACCTCGACCGAGGGCGAAAGCCTGAGGCCGGGCTTCCCGCCGCTGCCGGCGATCACCGATGTCGTCTTGACGCGCGTCGTCGTCCTCGCCAACCGTGTCGACTGCGGCGACGCGATCGATGCCGAACGCTTCGTCCGCAGCTGCGCCGGGCTCGCCGGCCAGCTGGCGGGCGGCAGGCAGTTCTTCGCCCGCCAGCTCGTCGTGGCGATGATGCGCTGCGTACAGCAGGCGCCTCCGGAAGCGCGCGAGCGGATACGCCAGCTGCTGGCGCGCGCCGCGCGCCTGCTCGAATGGACCCATCGCGGCTGCGACCTGTGGTGGGAGCGCCTGGAGATTCTGGTGATCGATGCTGATCCCGCGGCCGCCATGGCGGTCGCGAGCCAGCTGCAGCGCTTCGGCGTCTCTGCGCGCCTCGCGCCGAGCGCCGAGGAGGCCCTGCGCCTCGCTGCCGAACGGCTGCCGCAGCTCGTCATCACCGACATCGCGGCGCTGCACGGCAGCATCGAGCTGATCGGCCGCCTGCGCCGGCTGCCCGGAGCGGCGCGGCTGCCGATCCTCTTCCTGACCGGCATCGTCGGCTTCGAGGAGTTCTTCCAGCGCGCCGCGCACCAGCACTGCGATATCGTCGCGACGCCCGCGGCCGCCGGCGAGCTCTGGCTGCGCTGCCTGGTCCTGCTCGGCGAGGCGCGCTGGGCGCGCCTGGCGCTCAGCAGCCAGGCGCTGAGCGCCGGTTGAGGGAGCCGCTCACTGCAGGCCCGCGGCCTTCACCGCCGGCGCATAGGCGTGATCGGCCCGCAGGATGTGGTGGCGCAGCCAGGCCGAGAGGAAGTCCGAGACTTCTGCAGTGTTCAGCGTTTCTCCGCGCTGCAAGCGCTGGCGCAGCGCCTGGACGCGCTGCACGAGGTCTTGGTGCAGCTGGCGGTGCTGCGGCAGCTCGGCGTATCCCGCGCGCTCCATCAGGCGTTCTTCGTCGGCGAAGTGCTTGACCGTGTAGTCGGCGAGGAAGTCGAGCAGCTCGCCGATCCGCTGCCGGCCGGCCCCGCTCATCATCGCCGTGTGCAAGGCGCCGACGCGGGCGAACAACTCCTGGTGCTGGGCATCGACCGTGCCGATGCCGGTCGCATATTCTGGCTTCCAGCCCAGGGCTCCGCTTTCGACGACCGCGCCGAGCGGCTTCATCGCTGCGAGGACGCGCACGACGCGCGCCGAGGCCTCGGCATAGACGCCGGTGGCGAGGGCGACGCGCGCTTCGTCGTGGCGGCCGGCCTTGATCAGGTCGATGATCCGGCCGACCTCCTCGTGGAAGCGGCGGTGCTGCTCGAACAGCTCGTTGAACTGCGGGTGCGCCGCGAGCTTGTCGCGCTCGGCGGCGATGCAGCGGCCGAGTTCGCACAGCGTGTGGTCGGCGGCCTTGGCGCGGTCGGGCAGCTGGCCGCTCTCGATCGCCTCGAGCAGGCGGGTGCGCCAGGCGAAGTGGGCGCGGATCACGCGGTCGAAGAACTCGGCGCCGAGCCCGGCGACGCTCGCCGCGCTCTCGCCGCTGGCGGTCAGCACGCGCTCGGCGGCGACCGCAGCGCTGGTCGCCAGGTCGCGGACCGCGACCGCGTTCATCGCCGCCTGGCCGGCGGCGCTGCTGACCTGCGCGATGTCGCTGGCGATCTGCCGGGCGCCCTCGGCGGTGCTGGCGATCGTCCGCGACATCTCCTGGGTCGTCGCCGTCTGCTCCTCGACCGCGCTGGCGACCGTCTGCTGCACCTCGTTGAGGCGGGCGATGCGCTCGGTGATCGCGGAGATCGCGGAGATCGCCGCCTGCGTGTCCTGCTGGATCGCGGCGATGCGCTGCCGGACATCGTCGGTCGAGGCCGCGGTCTGGCGCGCCAGGTTCTTCACCTCATTGGCGACGACGGCGAAGCCGCGCCCGGCCTCGCCGGCGCGCGCCGCCTCGATCGTCGCATTGAGCGCGAGCAGGTTGGTCTGACCAGCGATGTTCGCGATGGTGTCGGCGATCGCGCCGATGCGCTGCGAGCTCTCCGCGAGCCGCTGCACCGCGCGCTTGGCGTCCTCGGCGAGCGCCGCGCCCTCGCTGGCCAGCCGGGCGGCCTCGCTGGTCGTCCCCGCGATCTCGCGCACCGTCGCGTTCATCTCCTCGGCGCTGGCGGCGATCGTCTGCGCCTCTCTGCTGACCTTGGACGCGGCTTGCGCCGCGCTGTGCGCGCGCTCGCGGCTGGTCTCGGCAGTCGCCAGCAAGTCGGCCATCGTCGCCGCCAATGCGGCGGTGGCGACACGGGCCTCCAGCGCTGGCTCGCGGACGGCGGTCGCCTCGGTGGAGGGCGGCGTCGCGGTCCCCGGCCCGGCCGTGGTGCCGGCGGCCGCGACCGCGGCGGGCGGCCGCGCGGAACGCCAGAGCAAGAGAGCGAGGACGAGCGCGGCGACGAGCGCTGTCGCCGCTCCCCAGGAGAAGGGCGCCCAGGCGGTGACGATCCAGGTGGCGGCGAGCGCCAGCACGGCGGAAACGACGAGATGCGTCATGGCTTTGGAAGCAATATATACCGAACACGGGCTGGCCAAGGCCGATGCGCTGCAGGTCCCCGAGGCGCCGCGCTGTGGAGCGCACGGGAACGCCCGCTTGGCCGCGGCGGCACGCAACAAGCTAATGCACGCCAAGGGGCGACGCGGTGATGGCAGCGGACGACAGGGACTGGCGGGCGCTGAGCGACGCCGAGTGGCGCGAGCGGCTGACGCCCGAGCAGTACGCCGTGCTGCGGCGCGCCGCCACCGAGCCGCCCTTCTGCGCGGCCTACGCCGCCTTCCACGAGCAAGGCCCTGGAATCTACCGCTGCGCTGGCTGCGGCCTCGCGCTCTTCGACCGCGCCGACGCCTTCGTCTCCGGCACCGGCTGGCCGAGCTTCTCCGGCCCAATTCCCGGCTCGGTCGGCTATCGCGAAGACCGCAGCCATGGCCTGGAGCGGATCGAGGTGCACTGCGCGCGCTGCGCGGGGCATCTCGGCCATGTCTTCCCCGACGGGCCGCCGCCGAGCGGGCTGCGCTTCTGCATCAACGGCATCGCCCTGGTGCACGAGCCGGCAGCGGTCACCCGCCGCCCCGGCCTGCAGCTGGCAACCTTCGGCGGCGGCTGCTTCTGGGGCGTCGAGGCGGTGTTCGCCGCCCAGGGCGGGGTGCTCGATGCCGTCTCCGGCTACATGGGCGGGCAGCTGCCGTACCCGAGCTATCGCCAGGTGTGCGGCGGCGACACCGGCCACACCGAGGTCGTGCAGGTGACCTTCGATCCGGCGCTCATCGACTATGCCGGGCTGCTCGCGGTCTTCTTCGAGCAGCACGACCCGACGACGCCCAACCGCCAGGGCCCGGACATCGGCTGGCAGTATCGCTC
>JANWWU010000085.1 GCA_025055595.1 Planctomycetota bacterium
GTGCGCCGCGCATCGATCTCCGGCCATTCGGTGCTGTAGCGGACGAGCTCGAGCTGCGGCAACATCGCGGTGCGGATCGACTCGGAGAGCAGCTTGTGCTCCTCGTCCCAGCGATCGGCAGTCAGCTGGCGGATGTACACATGCCGCTCGCGCCGGCACTTGGCGAGCAAATCGACCGCCCGCTGGTCGGCGCGATTGATCTTCAGCACCTGCTCGCAGAGGAGGATCGCCTCGTCGTAGTCGCGGCGCTCGCGCGCGCGCAAGGCGCGGCGCAGCAGCGCATCGATGCGCTCGCGCTCGAGCTGCAGCGCGGCGTCGCGCAAGCGGCGGCTGCGTTCGGCAGCCAGACGATGGCGTTGGATGGCCTCGGCCCGCTGCTGGGCCTCGCGACGCTGCCGCGCTTCGGCCTCCAGCGTCTCGACTTCGCGCAGCGCCGGCGGCACTCGTTCGTCGGACAGTGGCAGGTTCTCGAGCCGAATGCGCGCCATGATCAGCAGCCGTTCGGCTTCCGCATACTCGCCGCGCTGCATCGCCTCGACGCCGGCGATCTTCTTGGCTTGCGCATCATTCCAGAGCTCTTGCAATCGGACCTGCATTTCGTCGACGAAGCGATCGAGGATCGAGGGGCGCGCGGCCTCTGCCGTCGCTGCCGACTGCGGCTGCCCGCCAGCGGTCGGGGCCGGAGGGGGGGCGGCTTCGCCGCCGCCCAGCGTCGTCGCCAGCGCCAAGGCGAGTAAGGATCCAGACCACAGGTTGCGGGAGCAGCGAAGCATCACAGGCGATCCTCCAGGTCAGCGTAATCGATGATGGATACCGTCGTCGCTAGATACAGCTTGCGTTGTTCATAGTAGCGCCCGCGCATGCCGAAGAGACGGCCGAGAAAGGGGATCGACCCCAGCACCGGCACGCGGCTGGCCGCGAACTGATCGAGCGCGCGCGCGAAGCCGCCGATCAACAGCGATCCGCCATCGGGCAGCATCACCGTCGTCGCCGCGCTGCGCAGCGCCACATTCGGCAGCTCGATCGGATACTGGGCGCCGGCGAAATAAGTGGCGCCCTCGGAGTCCAGAACCCGGATGACCGAGAGGTACTCGGTGAACCAGGTGGCGTCGGTCGTCGCCGCCTGCAGCTCGAGCGTCACATACTTGCGGTCGGCGCTGATCGTCGGCCGCACATCGAGCGCCGTGCCGACTTGCAGCACCTGGATCACGGGATCGTAGTTGCGTCCTTGAATTTCGTAGTCGCTGATGATCGCCGCCTGATCGCCGAGGAAGCAGTGCGCGCGCTGGTTGTTCTGGCACACGAGGTCCGGGGCCAGCAAGACCCGGCCAGCGGCCGTCCGCTCGACGGCTGACAGCAGCACATCGAAGCGCGTGCTGTTGATTAGCGCGGCTTGCAGCGTCAGGCCGCTGCCAGCCAGAGGCGGTTGGACGCTGAGCGCCGATCCGGGCAACGGATGGACCGTCGTGCCCTCGAACGACCATCCCTCGAGACGGCGCACGACCCCAGCGGTCGACGAAGCATGGCCGGCGATCATCGGGCCCTGAGACCACTGCACGCCGATCTCCTCGACCACGCGATCGCTGAGTTCGAGCCAGCGCACCTGCAGGCGTGCCGCCAAGCCGCGCTGGGCGGACTGTGCGCGCAGAAACTCCCGAATCAGGCGCTGGGTATCGGGCGGAGCAGTGACCAACAGCGTCATCCCGCGCACGACGATACCCATTCCCGGTTCCTGCCACACCCGCGGCGTGACGACCCGGCGGATCAGTTCGACGATGTCGTCAGCCGTCGGCGCTGGTGATGGCTCCTGCGCAGCGGCAAAAGTGGCCCCCGTGCTGCCAGCATTCTCCAAGTTGAGCCGCGGGCCTGGAAAATCGCGCGTGCCGAGCAGCAGATCGGCGATATCGTGCAAGACGACGACGGGTGCTGCGACCCGCAGCGGTCCGAGATAGACCGCACCGTCAGCGAGGTCCCAGCGCGTCCCCGCCTGTTCAGCGACCCAGGTCAGGGCGTCCGCGAGCGACATCCCGACCGCGCGCAGGGAGACGAGGTGTTCTCCGGCCAGCAGTTCAGACGCCGCGATGATATTGATCCCGCCTAGGCGTGACAGCGTCTCGATGGCTGTCGCGAGCGTCGCGCCCTCGAGATGGAAGCTCACCCGCGCCGTCAGGCGGTCGCGCAGCGCCGCGCGCCACTCAGGTTCGGTCTCGGCGACTTCCAGCGCCACACGGCGTCCCACGCGACGGCTCGCCCAATCCTCCGGGTATATCGGCTGTCCAGCGAAGCCCGTCGGCAAGAGCGCACGCTCCACGCGCAGCGCGACCTCGCGCCGCAGCTCCTGTTCGCGCGCCGCGATCTCACGCAACCGCCGCTGATGCGTCGCGCTCAGCAAGCGACGAAAGGCCCCTTCGACTTCGGCATCGTCTGGCAGGGCGACGCTCAGCGCCCGGGCCTGAGCGAGCGCCAGCTCGAGATGGCCGCGTTGTTCGAGGTCCGCAATCCGCCGCAGCTGCTCAGCGCGCCATGCCTGAGGTTGCTGTGCTTGCTCGAAGCGCTCGCCGAGCGCCTGCCACTGCGCCTGCCGACGCAGCCCCGCGCCACGCCGCAGCGCTGCCTGCGCACATGCGTCCTCGATCAGCTTTCTGAGCCTCTGCACCTGCTCCTGCTGTTCGTGCGGCAAGGAAGCGACTTGCGCCGCCAGGGCATCGAGGCGGGCACTGGCCTCCTCTGGATAGCCAGCGGCCAGCAGCAGCTCTGCGTCGTCGCAGAGCTCCCGCACTTCCGCCACAGTCAGCTGCGCTCGAGCGGCGTGCTCCGCGACTCGGTCCGCAGCCCCCCCCTCCGCTTGCCCCGCGACGCCGAAGGCCGCTGCCGCGGTGAGCAGCGTCAGCAGCCTGCCACCGAAGCACGGCCTCTGGCCCATCACTGCTGCGCCTCGGCCTCCGCCAGATCGAGGATCCGCGCGCTGAGCAGATAGAACTGCCGGCGCTGCTCGTCATAGGTGCCATCGCGGCTGAATAGGCGACCGAGGAAGGGAATGTGCGAGAGGAAGGGCACGCCGCTGTGCGTGCGCTGCCGCAGCGCACGATTATAGCCGCCGATCAGCAGACTGCCGCGGTCCGGCAGCATCACCGTCGCGCGCATCGTCTGCACCAGCACATTGGGCAGTTCAAGAGGGATAGAGACCCTCAAAAAAAGCGTATCATTTTGGCCATCGAGCACCCGGACGATATCGAGATTCTCGACATACACGCCTTGCAGCGTGATATTCTCCGGGCGGATCTCCATCGTGATGTACTTGCGATCGCTGGAGACCACCGGTCGGACATCGAGCTGGTCGCCGTAGTTCAGCACCGTGATCACCGGGTCGTAGTTCTTCGCCTGGACCTCGTAGTCGCTGATGTATGCGTACTGATTGATGAACAGCGCATTGGCGCGCTGGCCATTGAAGCAGGTCAGCGACGGCTGGGCGAGCACGGTCGCATCCGTCTCGTCTTGAGCTGCGCTGAAGATCGCATTGACTTGATCGAGGTTGATCACCCCCGAAGTGTTGAAGGCCGTCTCCAGAACCAGACCGCGAGGAAGGGGGCTGCCCGGAACGATCGCCGGCTGCACGCCGTAGTTCGCCTGCGTCGCATTCCCCGGCAAGCGCTGGTAGACAGTGCCCTGCAGCGAATAACCGCTATTGTTCGCACTGTCTTGGCGGCGTATCGTGCCGTAGCCAACCTCCGTCTGCTGCCCGGCGATCATGTTCTGCGGGTTGTTGTGCCATTCGACGCCGATCTCTTCGAAGAAACCTTTGCGTACATCGAGCACCCGCACATCGATGCTGACTTGCAAGGCGGTCTGCTTGCGCAGGTTGTCAAGCAGCTGTTCGACGAGCTTGTGTCCCTCCGGAGTGTGGCTGACGAACAGCGTCGAGCCGCTGCGTTGGGTGATATCGATGTTGCGCTGGGGATCCCACTGCCCGCGGGTGACATTGTTCTTGATGAATTCGACCAGCTCCTCCGGCTTGCGGGCTTCTGACTCTTCCTGCTGGGCGGCCCCGGCGATGACATTGCCCGTACCGCCGCTCGCTGCTTGCCGGTACGCCATGTCGATGCCGGGGAAGCTGCGTACCGGCGTGATAAGATCTGTCACGTCATAGAGGCGCAGGATCGCGGCGCCAGTCACCGGCTCATGGTTGATGAATACCGCCTGATCTTGAATCGCCATGTGCCAGCCGGTGATGTCGAGGATCCACCTTAAGGCGTCGCGCAGGCGCATGTCCCGGACCTTGAGGGTCACGGTGCCGCCGCCCTGGGCGAGCACCTGCGGGCTAACGACGATGTTGATCCCAGTCGTCTGCCGCAGGAATGCGACGACATCTTCGAAGCTCTGGTCCTGGAACTCGAAGGTCACGCGCTGTTCGAGACGGTCATTGAGCGCCGCGCGCCAGGCCTCGACCTTCTGGCTGCCGATCTCCTTCGGCTGGCGCTGGGCGCGGCGCTGCCAGTCTTCGGGGTACACCAGCAGCTCGTTCTGCGGAATCAGCGACTTGTGGACCTCTTCAGCGATGCGCGCCAGACCTTCCTGGCGCTCGATGCGATACTGCTCGTCGAACAGCGCATGCCCCTCGCGGCGCGCTGCCAAATACAGCTCGCGCGCATCTTCGCGCCGGCGATCGAGCTCGTAGGCGTTCCAGGCCTCGATCTCCGCGCGTCGATAATCCTTGCGCGCGTAGGCATCGCGCGCTCGCCGCAGCAGCTCATCGACCTTGAGCCGGAGGGCCTCGGCTTGGGCTTCGGCCTGCGCCAGCGCCGCTTGCTGCGCGGCGCGCGCATCGATTTCTTGTTGAATGCGCGCCAGCTGCCGCGCCTTCTCGCGCGCCATGGCCTGCTTGGTGGCGATTTCCTGCGGCAGCTCTCCCCAATCGAAGGCATAGGGGAAGCTGCGGATCGCGACCCCAATACGATCGTAATCGAGCTCGGCGGCCTCGAAGTCGCCAGCGGCCAGCGCGCGATCAGCGCGCTCTTTCAGCGCTGCCAGCCGCACGGCGAGCTCTTGCGCCCGCACCTCATGCAGGCTGGCGAACCATGCGGCCGCCATCTGCAGTCGATCCTGACGGTTCGCCAGCACGCCATCGAGATCCTGGCGCAGCCTGCGCGCACCGGGATGCTGCGGATCGAAAGCCAGCGCTCGATCGACTTGCACGCTGGCTTCGGCGAAGGCACCCGCGCGATAGAGGGCCATCGCCGCACCGTATGCGTTCTCCGCGGCCTGCGCATTGGCTTCGCTCGCGGTCGCCGGTGGCTGCATCGCCGTCGCTTCTCCCGCTGTCGCCGGCGGCAGAGCAGCTGCCAAGGCCACCAGCAACGGCGAACACAGCAGTGCAAGCGAGGCCTGTCGTGTTGAGCATCGTGTCATACGCGGTCCTCAATGCGTTCCAGACCTGCAGTTCTCGCTAAACAACGGAGTTGCAGCATGAATCGTGCCTGATCATTGCGATTAAAATCCAGCCCTACTGCCTCCTCACCGTATCACTCTCACGGCGCACCTTTCGGCGGGGGCGTCGTGCCCGCCGCTGGCGAAGGCGCAGCAGTGCCGGCACCTGGAGGCGGCGTCGGCGGCGGAGGCGCAGTTTCCTTGCTCGCCATCACGCCTTCGGGATCGTGGATGCGCATGACCTTGTTCAGCGGATCCCACCACACGATGCGTCCGTCGGCTAGTGAATAATAGTCCGTATCCGTCTTGTAGATCTGCGCAAGAACAGTCTCTTTGGCTTCGATTTTCGCCTGGTAGAGTTCGGCGAGCGGTCCGGTATCAGGCTGATGGGCCTGCGGTTCTTGAGGCACCAATCCCCACTGCCGGAACTCGCTAGGCGCCCGCACGAACTCATCGCGCTCATTGAGCGCTACCGTGCGATGGGGGTAGATCACCACATCGCGCCCAGAAGGCGGATTGATGGTCGCCAAGCGCGTCAGCACGATGACCGTCTTGGTCGCAGGATTCTCCACCTCGGCGATCTCGGTCGATACTTCTTTTTTCTCCAGTTGCAGACGACGCTTGCCATCGGACCCCGCCACCGCGCGAATCTGCCAGTATAAGACGCGGCGCTGCTCCTTGAGCAGCCGCTTGACGCGGAAGGGCGTCTGCAAACTCGCCTTGATGCGTCCCTCGCCGAAGGGGTTGGCAACCGTCACATCGGTCTTGCGAATGACCTCCTGAACGGCAAAGCGCTCTTCGATCGGCTTATCAAGCCATTTGCGCTCCCCCCCCTGCTCGAAGAGGCGCAGGAGCAAGAACCGGCCGACTTCCCGCGTCTTCGTCGGATCGTTCGGATCGGCCTGCGTCGTGATCCCGACGAAGGCGAAGCGCACACTGTCCGTCGCTTCGACTTTTGCTTCGTTGCTCCAGGGTCCAGCGAAGCATCGTTCTTGAGCCCCCAGCTGCACTCCGGCTAGAGGCGCGATCGGACGGAGGAAGGCACGCCACAGCGCTCCCTCTTTCTTGCGCAGTTCATGGCGCACTTGATCGAGAAACTCGGCGTCTTTCGCCGGCGACGGCGAGGAAGCACCGGGGTACACCAGGACCGTATAACGCGGACGCTCAGGAATCGCCCCCTCGAGATCCAGCGCCGTCGCTGCCGCGATCAGCCGAGCGCGCACGCGATGGGTCTGCCAAGGCTCAGGAGTATCGACGACCATCGGGCTGGCGCTGATGCGTGCGATGGGCAGCACGCCATCCGCGCTGGCCCCCGGCAGCACCCACGGCTGCCATGGGCCGTCGCCGATCTTGAGCTGCAGCTGCACGCCGAGGTAGCGCGCGCTGTTGACGGTCTTGTCGTCTCGTTCCCAGCGCTGCTCAGGCTGCGCGCTCACCCGGGGACGATTGGGCAGCTGCTTCGCATCCGGCAGGGTGATAGTCACGCGCAACGTGCCGATGGCGTCCTCTAGCATCACCTGTGGCGGGTGCAGCTCGTAGATGTAGGGCTGCAGGCCGCTGCCAGCGCTACCGACGGCATCCCCGCGTCCCTTATCGGGGGGAGTCGTCAACCAGGCCATGACAGGCGCTGGGGTCGGGGCCTCGGCGACCCGACTCAGCATTTCATCGAGATAGCGACGCGGTTCTCGCAGCTTGGGCGGGTCCTGCTTCTTGAACACGGCCGCGATCTTTTCGTTCTTCTCTTCGATTTTTCCGAGGTCGTCGAGCGGCCGGATCTCGGGATCGTCCAACGTCGTCCACAGCGCATAGGCGCAGCCAGCGATGACAACGACCAAGGCCAGCTTCTCGCCGTGCGCGATGAAGAAATCTGCAGCGCTCATGTCACTTCCTCACCTCGTCGTTCCCGACTGGAGCAAATTCGATGATCTCCAGCGCCGCCGTCAATCGAACGCTGTCGTCGGCCACATCGAAGCGTTCCCCACCGCGGACCTGATCGCGCCGCGACAGCTGCGCGGCGGTGATCGCGACCAGCGGACGCTCGGGCTGCGTGTTGCGCTCCAGCTCGGCGATCGCAGCCAACAACGCTCCCGGCGTTCCTTCCAATGTCAGACGCGCGGCCAATGCTCGCGGCTGCACGCGACCGGCCAGCGGCTGCGAAATCGGTCGCATTCCATCGTCAGCATCGCTGGCGGGATTGACTGCGGCCCCCAGCCACTCGACGGCGACCAAGCGCGGCACGCTGCGTTGCCGCTCGCTGCCGAGACCAGTTGGGCCGATCACCGGATTGTCGGTGATCGCGACGCGCGCCGCAAGCAAACGCTCGGCGATCAGCTCCATCGCGCGCAAGCGCACGGTGAGGCGCAGATGCTCGCTCGGCTGGGGATAGTCGGTGCTCTTCGTGTACAAGCCGACCATCTGCCGGACAGCGGCCGGACTTTCCCCGAGGGTCGAGCGTTGTTCGTCATCTGTCGCCGCCCGCAGGCATCCCCCTGTGCGCAACCGATCGATCAGCGCTTCGCTGAGAGCGATGTACTCGTTGTACCACTCCAAGTAACTCTTGCTGGGGGCGATCGGTCGAGCCAGCCAACCGCGGCGTGCAAGGAGCTGAGCAGCGATCCCATCGAGGTTCTCCTCATACTTCTTGACGAGAGGCTGCAAGACGCGCTGCCAGTCATCGGTGATCAGATACTCTTCGGAGAGGCGCCGCGTATCCTCGGGCTTCTCGGGGTCGAAAACCCCTTCCGGGCTGCCGCGTTCAGCGCGCTCGACCAGGCGATTGAGATCGCGCATCTTGTTATCGAGGCTGCGCTTGGCCTCGTGGGCAGCGTCAACCGGTACCAAGAACAGCCAGCCGATGATCAACAGGAGGAAGACGACAGCGCAGACGATCCAGAAGAGGTACTTGCTCACGGCGCCCCTCCCGTCGCAGCCTCCGTGGTTCCTGAAGCTGCGATCTTGCACACGAACGTGGTGATGCTGACAGGGAGGCTTTTGCGTTCTTCGATCGGTCGCAGCTGTCCGCGTTCATCGATATGATCGCGATCGATGTAGAACCATGATACTTGGTCCGGCCGATCAGATGTCGCCTGGACATCGCTGAAGAGGGTTGCACGACCGGGCATCAGGTCGGCGAGATATTCGGGTCGCGGCAGTTCCCGCAGGCGACGCAGCAGCAACGAGCGCACCTCGCCCTGCCGCGGACTGCTTGGAATGTCGATCTCGATGGTGATCGTCCGTTCCTGCGCCAACGGGCGCAAGGGGTCGCTCTCCGTCGCCCTGCCCGCATCGCCGACCGTCACGCGCCGCAAATAGGCGCCTTGCAATGGGGGGGTCGTCGCTGCCAACTCCGAGCGCGTCGGCGGCGGCGGACGGAGGCTGGGTTGGGTCGCCACCTCTTGCACGACGGCGAGCGCGCCGGCGATCGCCGCATAAGTCAACCCCTGCCCGGAACCGACAACATCGAAGGCCGCCAACTGCGGCGCCAGCTCTTGCACGCGCTCCAACACCCGCTTGGAGGCCTGCATCCGCTCTTGATTGTCGCGCGCATAGCGGGTCACTTTCTCCGCCAGCGCACGGTTGGACTCTGCCACGGAGTTGACCAGCATCCAGTCGATGCCGGCGGCGACCGCCACGACCGCGAGCGCAGCGATCGCTGCCCAACGCTTGCTGGCCAGCACCCGCTCGGCCTGCAGGACCGTCGGCATGAGGTTGACATTGGCGCGCGCCACCCCAGTCGCCTGGAGGGCCAACCCCATCGCCACCCCGAGGCTCTGCAGGTCCTGCATGAAATGCGTGCGATCGAGGCCATCTGCCATCTTGATGCGGTCGAGGTCCTCGAGGATGTTGACCGTGAGGCCGAGCTTCTCGGCCATGTATTCGGGCAGGCCCGGCAAGCGGAAGGTATTGCCGCTGATGACGATGTTGTCGAGCTTGGCGTCGGGGTTCTGGTTGCGGTAGAAGCCGAGACTGCGGTTGACTTCGCTGACCAAGTCGTTCAGGCCCGATTCGATCAGCTTGATGATCTTGTCGGCCTGCCGGCTATCGGTGACCTGGCGCTTCAGTTTCTCCGCTTCCTCGACGCTGACCCGGAACTTCTTGGCGAACACCTGCGTGAGGTCGTTGCCCGACACCGGCAGGCTGCGCATCCACAGGCGATCGCCGAAATAGACGACGAGCTCGGTGTTCTCGGCTCCGACATCGAGGATGACGACCGCTTCATCCTCGGGGAAATCCTGGTCATACTTGATGAAGTTGTAGAGCGCCAGCGACGGCAGGGAGACGCCGGCGAGATTGATGCCGACCGCCTTGCACTTGGCGATCAGCTGCTGGATGATCTCTTTCTTGACCGCGAAGAGCGCGACATCGAGCGAGCCGTCGGCCGCGGGCGAGCTGTGGAAGCCCCATTCGACTTCGTTGAAGTCGCCGGGGATCTGCTGGCGCGCCTCGACCTCGACCATCTGCCGCATGCGCTTCGGACTGATCACCGGGACGTTGACGGCGCGTGTGAATGCCAGGCGACCGCTGATCGCGGCGAACACCGGCGTCTCGCCAAACTCCTCGCGCGAGACGATCGCTTCCAGGGCCTCGCTGACCGCCTGCTCGCGCTCTTTGCCCTCCGACATGGTGACGGGTTCGATGGCGTAGCCCAGCACCGTCACTCGTTCGCCGACCCGGCGCAGTTTGACGGCCTTGATCGACGCCGCGCCGATGTCGAGTCCCCAGGCCTCAGGATAGGAGGTGTCCATGCACAGCCCCTCTGTGCGCACGCCCACGCGAGCGCAGCGAGACTCTAGCAAGGCTGCCGCCTGCTACCACGGGGGGAGCGAGGCGGCGCGCATCCGTGTGTCACCGCCCAGGGTATGCCGGAACCCGCAACTTGGCTGGCTCGATCCGAGGCACATCATGGAGCGCGGTGAGCGACAACATCATCCGCTTTCCCGGGCCGACTCGCGCCACTCCTCCCGCGGCTCCAGCTTCCGCAACGAGCGTTCCACCAGCAGCGCCACCAGCGAGTAGCCCCGACGGCTTGACCGAGGAGCAGCGCAAGGCGATCCAAGTCATCCTCAGCGGCCTCGCCTTCGTCGTCGTCGGCATCCGACCGACCGACAGCGGCGCCGACTTCTTCACTGCGATCCAGGGCGATGCGACGGATCTGCGCAACGCCCTGCCGCACTTGGCCGGCGTCATCGAACGCGCCTACGCCCGCAAAGGCTTGCTGTGAGCCGCTCTCTGCTGCTCTGGACGCTCCTTGCGATCAGCGCGTTCAGCGGCGAGCCGCGCGGCACGGTCGTGATCCCCTTGGTCGGCGAACTGCCTCTGCGCAGCGCGCCGGCGCTGCTAGCCGATGCCGCCTGGGATCTTCACACCGCTCGCGAACGGCTGCGCGAGGCCTTCGCCGAGCGCCCTGCGGCGCTCGTCGTCGATCTCTCGCGCGGTTTCCGCTCTGGGCCGGCGGCCGCCGAAGCGCTGGCCTCCGTTCTGCGCCAGCGCCCCGCTGGAAGCCGAGTCATCTGCCTGCTCGGCGATGTCGGCGACAGCGCCTTGATCATCGCCGCGGCAGCCGACGAAATAGTGCTCGATCAGGCAGCGCCGCTGGCGGTGCGCGGCCTTGCCGCCGAGAGCTGGTATCTCGCTCCTGCCTTGGGCAGGCTCGGCATCCGCTGTCATGCCGTCGTCAGCGGACCGTTCAAAACTGCGCCCGAGATGTTCACCCGCGAGGGGCCAAGCGAGGAGGCGCGGGCGGAGATGCAGCAGCTGCTGCACGCGATCGACGCGGCGATGAGCGATCTCACGCGTCGGCCGGGTTTCGATGCTGCCGCCCTCGCCCGCCTGCGTGCGATGGGGCTGCAGACCGCACAAGACGCGATCGCCGCTGGCTTGCCGGCTCAGGCCGTGGAAGTGCCCAGCTGGTTCGCCACGCTGCCGCAGCCGCTGCGGCGCTGGAAACCGCAGCGCGCGCTTCCGGACCTCAGCACGCTCGGCGGCTGGTGGCAGCTGCTGAGCGAGGTCCTCGGCAAGGATCGCGGTCAGCGCGCGCCGCGCGCCTTCGCCGTCGTCGAGCTCGCCGGACTGATCGCTCCGGAAGAGCGCTCGTGGCCCGGAGAGACGATCGCCGATGGCGACACCCTGCGTCTCATCGAACAGCTGCGCGATGATCCGCGGATCGTCGCGGTCGTCGTCCGCATCGCTTCCAGCGGCGGGGAATCCGCGGCCAGCGCCCGGATCCATCATGCGCTCCGCCGCCTCGATGCGGTGAAGCCGGTGGTCGTCCTGCTGGACGCCGTCGCCGCCAGCGGCGGCTACTGGATCGCGCTGGGCGGTCGCGAGATCATCGCCCATCGCACCACCATCACCGGTTCGATCGGGGCCTTCGCGCTGCTCCCAGACCTCGACGGCGCATGCGAACTGCTCGGCGTCCGTCGGCATGTGGAGAGCGCAGCGCCGCTCGCCGACATCCTCCATTGGGGGCGTTGGGACGCGGCGCGCGAGCAAGCTTGGCGCCGCTTGGTCAGCGACATCGATGCGCGTTTCCGGGCGACCGTCGCTCAATGCCGGCGCCTGCCGCCCGAGCGCGTCGCCGCCCTCGCCGAGGGACGGGTGTTCAGCGGCGAGCAAGCGCTGGCGTCCGGTCTCGTCGACGCGCTCGGCAGCCTCGATCTGGCGATCGCGCGGGCGGCGACGCACGCTGGCGTCCCGCCCACCCTGCCGCTGGAGCGCTACCCGCGCGTTGGCGGGCTGGTCGCGCGCCTCGGTCTGGCAGATGCCCTCGTCGATGTGCGCCGCGTCCAGCGGTGGCGGGCGATGCTGACCTCCGGCCCGCGACTCCTCGCCTTCCGCCCCCTCCCGGACATCCGTTGATCGTCGTCGCGCGCGACGACACCAGGCAGCCTCGTGCTTGCGCTGCATCTCGGTCTGCGGTGGCTGATCCGCCGACGGGCTGCCTGGTTGGCTGCCGCGGCCATCGTGTTGACGGTCGCCGTTCCGGTGGTGATCGTCGACTTGACGCAGGGCTGGTACCGCTTGGTCGCCCTGAACGCCCGCGCCTACGAAGCCGATGTCGTCGTGCGCGCCCGCTCAAGCGCCCACGGGCTGCGCGACACGGCCGAAGGGCGAGCGGCCTTGCTGGCTGTCGCCGGCGTACAGAGCGTCGCGCCCTTCGTCGAAAGCTGGGCGATCCTCTCGCGCTCGCGCATCGAGGGCCTCGAAGGCAACATCCCCTGCCAAGTGCAGGGCATCGAGTGGCAGCGCGATGCTGAGCTCGGCCGCGTCGCACCGTCCCTCCTCCATCCGCCTCCGGTGCTCGAATTGCGCGCTCCCCCGCTCACTCCCGCAGAGCGCGGCACCGGCTTCGTGACCCCGGGGTGGCGCGCGCTGACGGCCCTCGCCGGCCTGCATGCGGCGACTGCCGTCGGCGGTCAACCCTGCGCCCTGCCCCCGGCGCCGCGTCCGCGCGCCGGGATCGTGTGCGGTCGCGAGCTGCTCTATCCCTACGGCATGCGTCCCGGAGAAGTCATTCAGCTGGCCGTGCCGAACGGCACGGGGGGCACGATCGGCCGGGTGACGGCCGAGATCAGCGACACGATCGGCACGGGAGTGCTGGAGATCGATCGCAGCATCGTGCTCGCGCCGCTCCCGCTGGCGCAGCGGCTCGCCGGCCTTCATGCGCGACCGGAGCGTGCGGCGCGCGTCAGCGGCTATCGGCTCGCCACGACCGACGATATCGACGCGGTGGCGGCCGCCGTCGAGCGCGCCACCGGCCTTGCCGCCTACACCTGGCTGGAGCTGCGCGGCAATACCGTGAAAATGATGGAGATTCAACGCAACCTCTTCACCGTCAGCATGATCGCCGTGCAGCTGCTGACCGTCTTCGTCGTCTACGCGGTGTTTTCGACGATGGTCGCCGAGCTGCGCCACGATCTCGGCGTGCTGCGCGGGCTCGGCGCGCGCCGACGCGACCTCGCTGGCGCCTTTCTCATCGCCGGCACGCTCTGCTCTGTGCTCGGCGGGCTGCTCGGCTGGGCGCTGAGCTGGGGCGTGCTGGCCGCCCTCAATCCGCTGTCCGACGCCCTGGGCTTCGCCTTGTTCCCGGAGAGCGTCTTCTACACGCCGCAGGCGCCGACGAGCTTCGATGCTTGGATCCCCCTGCTGTTCATCGCTTCCATGACCACTATCGGCTTGGCGGCAGTCCTCGTTCCAGCCTGGCGAGCGACGCGCATCGAACCGATCGCGGTCATCCGCGAGGGCGCCGGATGACCGCGCGTCTCGCAGCTGACGGCATCTGCAAGCGCTATGGGATGCTGAGGGTGCTCGATGGCGCAAGCCTCAGAGTCGCGGCGGGCGAAATTGTCGCCATCCGCGGGGCGAGCGGCACGGGCAAGAGCACCCTCCTGCACATCCTCGGACTGCTGGACCGCGCGGACGCCGGCTCGGTGCGGATCGATGGCGTCGAGGTCGCCAACCTCTCGGAGCGTCAGCGTGCGCGCTGGCGCGCGCGTCGCATCGGCTTCGTCTTCCAGTCCTTCCATCTGCTCGCCGACTTCAGCATCCGCGAGAACGTGCTGATGAGCGCCCGTACCGCCGGCATGCCTCTGGCGGAGGCGCGAGCACGCGCCGACGCCTTGCTGGCCCGCGTCGGCCTGGGCGGGCGCGATGGCCGCATCGATGTGCTCTCCGGCGGCGAACGGCAGCGCGTCGCCCTCTGCCGGGCCTTGCTGCCGCGTCCCGCTGTCCTGCTCGCCGACGAGCCGACTGGCAATCTCGATCCGGCAACGGCGCGCACCGTGCTCGACGAACTCGTCGACCTGGCGCGCCGCGAGGCCAGCGCCGTCGTCATCGTCACCCACGACCAGGCGGTGGCCGCGCGCGCCGATCGCACCTGGCTGCTCGCCGACGGCAAGCTGCATGCTGCGCCCGCGGAGCCCTAGATGCAGAAGCTCTCCGCGGTCGTCGGACCGAGCGTCGGGCTGCGCGAAGAGGCGCTGCGCCAGCATCTCGCAGCCTGGCGCGGCGAAGTGAAACGCGTCGCCGAACCGACGGATCTGCAACGCGTGCTCGCCGACATCGACGCCCCCTCGTTGTTCGGCGCACCGTCGCTGTGGGTCATCCGCGCCAGCGAGGCGTGGCAGCGCTCGCATGCGGCAGTCCTGCTGCCGCTGACCGAGCAAGCGCTCGTGTTGGGCGGAATCGTGCTGTCTTCGGCCACCCTCGAACCGCGCCTGGCCGCAGCGATGCGCGCCACAGGGGCGGTGATCGATGCGAGTCCGCCATGGTCCGCCCTGCGACCATGGGAGAGCGCCTCCGCCATTCGCTTGTGGATCGCTGATCGCCTGGCGCAGCACGCGCCGGGCCTGCAGCAGGGCTTGCACTGCGCCGAGCTGATCCATGCGCATATCGGTGATGACGCCGATGCCCTGTCGATGGCGATCGCGCAGGTCACGACCTACGCCGGCGATCAGCCAGTGACGCCCAGCGTCGTCGATGCGGTCCTGACCGGCATGGCAGGGCGACCCGCCTACGAGTTCGCCGCCGCCGTCCTCGCTGGCGACAGCGGCCGTGCGTGTTCCCTGCTGCATGCCAGCCGTCTCGAGCCGACGCACGCCTTGGCGGTGCTGCAACAAGAAGTCCGCAAGCTGCTTGCGTGCCTGGAGACCACGGACGAGGCGCAGGCGCTCGCTCTCGCCGGCCTGAAGAGCAGAACGAGCCTGCGTCAGGCCCGCCAGCTCGCCCAAGGCATCGGACGCGACCGCCTGCTGCGCCTGCTGGCAGGCATCTTCCACGCCCAGCGCACCCTGCGCAGCAGCGCAGGCGATACCATGTTGACCGTCGAGCTGCTAGTGCTTCACGCACGCCGTGTGCTGCATGCCGGCCGAACATCCCTTCCTCGCAGCTCCTCCGTAAGCTGATCGACGGTTCGCAGCTCGGCCTCCTCGCGGCGACCCGGTTCTGCCATGCATATCTACTTCTGCGACGAATGCGGCGCGCGCGTCACCGATCACGATCTTCGCGGCGGGCGCGGCATGCGTGCCCGTCACGCGACGATCTGCGTCAGCTGCGTCGACCAGGGTCGCCTGTCGTCATGGCTCGAGCGTCACCGGCAGGAACAGGCGGCAGCAGCAACCGCAACTGCTGCCAGCTCGGCTGTGAATCCTCAACCTGCCCGCACCACGGTGCACATCGACATCGAGGAGCCCGCGGTGGCCCAGGCACCGGCGGCGGAGCACGCAGGAGAAGCGCCGCCCAGGTCCGTCACCGCCCACGCGCCGCCACCGCGTGCAGCGAAGTCCGACAGCGATCAGCTCGCCAGCATCGGCGACGGCTTCGCCGCCTTGATGCAGCCGCCGCCGACCCAGCCGTCTGATTCACCGATCGACATCAGCGATATCGACCTTGTAGACAGCGGCCCTCTCACCAAGAGCAACGATGCTTCTTCCTCGGCCGCGTCGTCCGCCAATGCCGCGTCTGCTCAAGCAGAGACCATCGTCTCTACCGAGGCGGTCAGCGAGAACGAGGACGCAGCGCAACCACCAGCAGCCGACAGCCGCCAGGACGCAGCCCCTGGTCGCTCAACAACAAAGAGTCGCCGCACCGCCTCACGCGCGACCAAAGCGGTGTCGCGCTCTGTCGCCGATCACGAACGACGGCCAACTGAAGCACCAGCTGCACCACCGACGCAGAGCTCGAACCGCCGCACGACCGCCGTGAAGCCGCATCACGAACGACCGACCCCGTCCCGCCCGCCAACCACCCAGCGCCACAGCGCCGGCAGCCAGCGCGCTTCCGGTGGCACGACGCGCGCGACGCGCGTGCATCAGGCGCAGCGTCCAGGCAACAAGGTCATCCTCTTCAGTTTGATCAGCTGCGGGCTGATGCTCGTCATCTTTGCCATCGTCATGGCGACGCGCGGCGGCAAGCCGGAACGGCAGGTCATCCACGATGAGCCGCTCGCTGCTCTGCAACAAGCGATCGATACCGCCCGTCGCGATGCTCAGGCCGCGATGAACAGCGACGATCTGCAGGTGGTGCAGAAGGCGGTCGACTCGATCCGTACGATGCAAGAGCGCTGTCGCGAGTTCCAAACGAAGGCCTCGACCTGGAAGGAAGAGGAGCACGGCGAACAGCTGCGTCTGATGGGCTATTACGATGTGCAAGCCTTGCTGCGTAGCCTCAACGACCGACGGATGATCCTGGAGCAGCGCGGCAAGTGAGCGGCGTGGGAGCCGCTGCGCGCCTGGCTGCCATCTCGGCCGTGATGGCGCTCGTCGAAGGTCGTTGCGAGCGGCTCGACGCCTGGCCGTTCGCTGCGCTCGCCCCCCGTGATCGCGCGCTGGCCCGCGAACTGGCGTGGGGGGCGATCGCGCATCAGCGGCTCTACGACTGGCTGATCGATCGCTGCTTGCCCCGACCGGAGACAGTTCCCGTCCTGGCGCGCCAGGCGCTGCGCATCGTCGCGCATCAGCTGTTCGCGCTTGATCGCATCCCGGTCCATGCCGCGCTGTCGAGCACCGTCGCCGCGATGCGCAACGCCGAGGCCAGGGGGCTGTGCGGCATCGTCAACGCTGTGGGACGACGCCTCGCCCAGCTGCGCCAGCCGCGTCACGGCGACGGCCCGCTCGGCCGCCTCGCCTGCACTGACTGGCCGGCAGATCTCGCCATCCGCTACAGCCTCCCGGAGCTGCTGCTGCGCGATCTCGAAACCTGGCACGGTCCGCTGCCCGAGGATCGACTGGCGGCGCTCGCGTATCGACCACCTCTCTGCACGCGCACCCGCCCCGGGCATCCATCGCCCGTTGGCCGCAGCGTGCTGCGCCGCGAAGGTCCCTGGACCTGGTGGGGAGAGCCCGAGGAGGCCTTGCAGGGCCCCGTCAGCGAGGGGCGTTGTGTCGTCCAGGATCGCTGCCAAGGACGGATCGTGGACGCCGTGCTGCGCGTCGCCAAGGCGAGGCCCGGCGCCCTCGTCCTCGACCTGTGCGCGGCTCCTGGCGGCAAAGCCCTCGCCCTCCAGGACGCGGGCCTGCGCGTGGTCGCGGCAGACCTATCCTGGGCACGGCTGCAGCGCGTTCCATCCGACATCCCGCGGGCGGTCTGCGATGGACGGCAAGCCGCCTTCGCCGCCGCGTTCGATGTCGTGCTCGTCGACGCGCCGTGCACCAACAGCGGCGTCTTCGGTCGTCGCCCCGAGGCCCGGCTTCGCTATACGGGAGCGCAGCGCGACGCGCTGGTAGCGCTGCAGCGCGCCCTGCTGGCCAGCGCTGCCGCATGCGTCGCAGCCGACGGTTGCCTGATCTACGCCACCTGCTCGGTCTCTCCCTGCGAGAACCAAGGCGTCGCCCACACCCTGGCGGGATGGCGCGTGCTCGGCGAATGCCTGACCTGGCCTGATCGCTGGCAGGGCGGAGGCTACTGGGCCGTGCTCGTGCGCTGCTGAAGCTCCTGTTGGCAAGCACGATCCCGGGCTCGGCTCAGACCGATGGGCTCGGCCGCAGCCGTTGCTGGCTCTCGCGCGCGCGGCGGCTTGTGTCGGCCGCGGTTGTCAGCGCCTGGAGCGCCTTGACGCGGCCTGCGTCGTCGACGACGATCAAAGCCCTTGGTGCGCCGCCAGCGTTCACGCAGCAGCGCGCTGCGCGCCTGCAGATTGTGCGCCGCCTGCTCGGCATCGAGCACGGTGCGGACCAGCCAGCGGTCCCCGCCCAGCGGGACCACGGGGGCGAAGAACTCCGTCTCGACACCGGCATGCCGAACGCAACACCGCAACAGCAGGTCGAGGCCGAACTGTTCGCCAGCCGGACGCCCGTGTCGTACCTGGCCGGCCAACCATCGGCAGCGCTCTTGCTCTGAGCTTGTGAGCGCTGCGAGTTCCGGAAAGCGCTCTTCGAAGCGTTGACGGGCATGATGGCTGACGATGTAGTGCGGCATGGACGCCCCCTCGCCATTGAATACCGCGATCACCGCCGCGATCTGACAACGACTGCTTGGCTGCCCTTTTTCGGCTGCAGGATGGCAGCATGCGCATCGCCGCCGACATGCATGTCACGCTCCGCTACGCCCTCGCTCTCTCCGGCGATCCCGATCCCGACTGCAACCAGGACGGCCGCATCGTCGAATTCGTATGGGGACGAGGGCAGATCATCGCCGGCCTGGAAGCACGGCTGGAGGGCCTGAGCGACGGCGACCGCTTGCAAGTCACGCTGCCTCCGTCGGAAGCCTTCGGCGAACGCGATCCGACCCTCGATATCCGTGTGGCGCGCGACGAGTTCCCCGCCGAGGCCCGCATGCACCTGCAGCCCGGCCTCCGCTTCCGCGGGCCTCATCCCCACGATGCGGCGCGTGCCGCCGTATTCACGATCACCGCGGTCGATGGCGAGACGATCCACGCCACCGCCAATCATCCCCTGGCTGGACAGGAGCTGCGCATCGCCTGCGAAGTGCTCGCAGTCCGAGCTGCCACTTCGGAGGAGCTGGCCGAGCGCTGCTGCCAAGGCGCTTGCGGCAGCGGCGGCTGCGGTACCTGCAACGAATCGGCAGTCTCAGGGGAAACCGCCTGACTCGGGCTGCATTCGGCCTTCGCGCGCGTGGCGCAGCTGATCGCTCCCAGCGATGATCGCCTGAGCTGGTGGTCGCCGCAGCCACCGCTGCTGCTTGCGCACGGCATGCGCTTGCCGCGCTTCCCGCGCTCGGTCGCTGCTCACCTTGCCGGCCAGATCGGTCCGCTCGCCAATCTCCGCAGCAGCAGCGGCTGTGGCGTGCGCTGGCGCTCCGACAGCCCGTGGGTGGAGGTGCGGCTGAGCGGCCTCCATCATCATCAGCCCTTTCCGGTTTCGATCGCGCTCGAAATCGAGGACCAGCAGGGCATCCGTTCCGTGTGCAGCCCGGACCTGCGCGAGCATCGCGGCGAGCTCGCCGTTTGGCTGCCGACAGGCTGCGAGCGCGGCGGCCCTCGAGCGCAGATGACGCTGTGGCTGCCGCTGATCTCCACCTGCGACGTCGCTGGCATCCTGATCGCCGACGGCGCGCAGCTCGCCCCGGCTCCGCCTCTCCAGCCGCGTTGGCTCGCCATCGGCGACTCGCTGACCCAAGGCTTCAGCGTGCAGAGCCCGCTCGATGCGTGGGTGCATCGGCTCGCACGACGGTTTGACCTGCCTGTGTGGAACCTCGGCGTCGGCGGCATCCGCATCGAGCCCGAGGTCTTCGTGTGGGCGCTGGCAACGCGCACCTGGGACCTGGTGACGATCGCGCTCGGCAGCAACCACGCCTGGCGCGACGAAGACCTCGCGACGCTCGCCGAACGCGCGGCCGAGCTCGCACGCATCGCCTGCTCCGGCCAGCACCGTCGCCTCGTCTGGCTCCTGCCGCCCTGGAAGCCTTGCGAAGACGGGCTGGGCCCTACCGAGTTTCAAGGCGTACCACTGAACGGCCACACCGCCGCACGCTTGCGCGCCGTGCGCCAGACGCTTGCCGATGCCCTCGCCGCGTTCGCGCCGCGCTTGGAGCTGATCAGCGATTACGTGCCGCACGATCCGCGCCTGCTGCCCGACGGCCTGCATCCCCAGGCACACGGCTCCGCGCTGATCGCTCAGCGTTTAGAAGAACTCCTCGCACCGGCGGCCGGAGCGGCCTGATCCCTCGCCGCCTGCTTGCGGCGAGGCCGTCCGGCGACGGGCAGGCGAAGACGCTCACGGTCTGGCTGTTGAAGCGCGTTCGAGCAGGCGATCGAGTTCCTCGAAAGCGCGGTCGCTCTCGACCTTGGCACGCGCGTGGGCATCCAGCGCGTGATCTCCGCTCGGTGTCGCGCGGATGGCTTCTGCTACCTGGCGCGCCAGACCTTCCGCAACGGCACGGTCGATGACGGCCCACACAAACAGCTCGCCGGTCTTTTCATTGACGAACTCGTCGCGTTGGTAGCTGCCAACGATTGTCTCGGCCGCGAGCTGCCGCGAGATCGCATCGCTGTACTTCACCACTCCGCCCGCGTTACCGCTGTCGGCCAAGTAGTCTTGGACGGCAGTACGAATCCGCACGCGCAGCATGCGCGCAAGCTCAGCCCGGGCCGAGGCCATCGCCCGATCGCGCTGCTCGGCACGAGTCTCCCCGCTCCGCTGATCTGCCGAGCCATAGGCCCCCAGCACGGTTCCACCCCGCGTGGGGTCCGCGATCCACGGCGGAAGCGGCTTCTCCGACTGCCATGGCTGCTTCCAGCCGTGCCGCGGTGCCTCGCGATGCTGACCCGCTGGCCAGCGCTCGGCACAGCCAGCGGGCAACAATGCTAAGAACAGCCACGCCCCCGTCACGCAGTGCCTGGCGGCTCTCCACCGCCTCACGGCCCTGCCTGCAGTCACTTGGCGAGGCCCATTTCCTTGTCGATCAGGCGATCCAGCTCGGCGAAAGCCTTCTCAGCCTCGATCTTGGCCGCCATGTGGGCGCGCAACTCCTTGTTCTCGCGCGCGGCCGACTTCGCCTGCTCAGCGATCTTTTGCACGACCGCCTGATCGACGACGACCCACACATACAGCTTGCCGGTCTGCGGGTCGACATAGCGGGCCTTCTGCATGCTGCCCTGAAGCTCCTGATTGATGACATTGCGCACGGCCGACTCGAAGGAGGTCATCGCCGCCTGCGCATTGTCCTGCGACGTGATGATGCCGCCCTCGCGGACCCAGTCCTTGACGACGCCTTGAATCTTGGAGTTGATCATCGCTGCCAGCTCTTGGCGGGCGGAGAGCATCGCCCGGTCGCGCATCGCCTTCTCACCGGCAAGCATTCTTTCCGAGACTCCGTAAGCGCCGAACACTTTGCCGCCCTGCGTCGGATCATTGACCCAATCTGGCACATCATTAGTGGGCGCTGCAATGCCTGGCGCGACCGGCTTGGGTTCTTCGCGCTTGCTGCAACCCGCGAAGACGACCAGGCCGGCAATGCTGGCCGAGACGAGAGCAAACGTCAGTGGCGATCGATGCATGGAAGACTCCTTGCTAGGTTCCTCAATCTTATGCTTGGGGAAAGCGCGTCAAGGGCACAGCGCCTTCGTGACAGAACTGAAGCTTATGTCAGCATCTCGCGCACGGTATCGCGCTCGGCGACGAGTTCGGCGTTGGTCGCGGCGAGCTTGGCGCGCGCCCAGTCATCGTGGGCACAGCGCGTGTCGATGCGGTACTCGCCGGGGGCCACGGTGCGCACCGGCACGCTGGCCCACACCCCGGGGGCGAAGCCGTAGCTGCCGTCGCTCTCCACCGCCACCGAATGCAGGGCGGCGCCCGGGGTGCGCAGCGCGCGCACATGGTCGATCAGCGCCTGTGCCGCCGACGCCGCGCTCGAGACCCCGCGCGCCTTGATGATCTCGGCCCCGCGCTGCGCGACCGCGGGCACGAAGGACTCTCGCAACCATCCGAGATCGCCGATGACTTCCGGCACCGGCACGCCGTTGATCCGGGCATTGACGAAGTCGGGATACATCGTCGGCGAGTGATTGCCGTAGACGACGAGGTCGTGCACCGCGCTGACCGACACCTGCGCCCGCTTGGCGATCTGCGCCACCGCTCGGTTCTGATCGAGGCGGGTCATCGCGGTGAAGCGGCTGCGCGGCAGGCGGCGCGCCTGATGGGCGGCGATCATGCAGTTGGTATTGCAGGGATTGCCGACGACGACGACGCGGCAGGCGTCGCTGGCGACGGCATCGATGATGCGCCCCTGTTCGACGAAGATCCGGCCATTGTCTTTGAGCAGATCCGCGCGCTCCATCCCCGGCCCGCGCGGCTTGCTGCCGATCAGCAGGCACCAGTCGGCATCGCGGAACGCCGATGCCGGATCGCCGGTGCAGACGATGCCCGACAAGAGCGGATAAGCCCCGTCTTCGAGCTCCATGGCGACGCCAGCCAGCGCCTGCTGGGGTTTCTCGAGCGGCAGTTCGAGCAGCTGCAAGATGATCGGCTGATCGGGGCCGAACATCTCGCCGGCAGCGATGCGCGGCAGAAGGGCATAGCAGATCTGACCGGCTGCGCCGGTCACGGCGATGCGCAGGGGCTTGTTCATGGCGCGGCAGCTTGCTGGCCGCGCCTTGGGAGCCAGCAGTAATCGCAAGATGACAAGCTTGCCTTCGCCGTAGGGTGCCGGCGTGCCGGTCACCCACCAGCTGATCACCGCCGTGCAGGAGCGCGTGCGCCTCGAGGCCAAGCAGCGCGGCATCCGCTGGACCAGCCAGCGGCAGGTCATCGTCGAACAGTTTCTGCTCGCCGGCGAGCATGTGACCGCCGATCGCCTGCTCGAGCGCGTACGCGAAGTCGATCCCGCGATCGGCGCCGCCACCGTCTACCGCACGCTCCACCTGCTGACCGAGATCGGCGTCGCCGCCCGCGTCCAGCTCGGTAACGGCGCGGCCAGCTACGAGCCAGTGATCGGTCGCGCGCACCACGACCACCTGGTGTGCGTCGCCTGCGGCACGATCATCGAGTTCCACGATGCCGCGATCGAACAGCGACAGGAAGCGATCGCGTCCGCCCAGGGATTCCGCCTGCTGCACCACCGTCTCGAGCTCTTCGGTCTCTGCGCCCGCTGCCAGGCGGCGAACGCTACTTCCGTGTGAATGACCATCGCTCGCACGCACGGCCTGCGCGCTTCTCCATCCGCGGGCATCCAGAGAATTGTAACATGTTCCACCGAAGCTGGCGCCGCGCGGCAGGGGCGCTGCTCTGTCTCTCATCTTCCTGGGCCGGCGATTATTGGGTCGCCACCCCCGCTGACGGTGGCAACGACAGCAATCCCGGCACGCAGTCCCAACCCTTCGCGACGGTGCAGCGCGCGGTCGATGCCCTGACGATGCAGGGCACGCAGGCCGCGGCGGGCACCATCACGGTGCGGCGTGGCACCTACCGCGAGACCGTCACGCTTAAACGCGGCGGCACCGGTCCGCAGGCGCGGCTGGTGATCCGCGCCGCTCCCGGCGAACGCGCCGTGCTCTCGGGTCTCGAGCCGATCAGCGGCTGGACCCTGCATCAGGGCGCGATCTACCGCGCCAGCATGCCCTGGTCGCTGGACGACGGGAATACCAACGTCGATGCCGACAAGCGCGGCCTCGCTCGCGAGCAGGTCTTCGTCGATGGCCGGCCGATGATCCACGCGCGCTGGCCGAATGTGCCGGTGGAGAAAGCGACCGCGATCACCAGCGCCGAGCTCGCGCAGATGGACAGCGGCGAAGGCAAGAGCGACAGCGAGACGACGAGTTCCTGGTTCACCGACGCCGCGCTCGGCAGCGCGGGCTTGAGCAGTAGCGCCATCGTCGGCGCCCTGATCTCCTACCTCCCCGGCACCAAGTGTTTCGCGCGCACCGGCCGCGTCACCGGCTACGATGCCGCGCAGCAGCGCGTGACTGTCAGCCGCGAGGAGCTCAAGAGCGGCAACCCGAACTCTGGCTTCAGTTTCACCTCGGCGACCGGTAGCGATAAAGGCGGTTACGATTACCTGCACGCGGGCTGCGACTACTATCTGTGGGGCAAGCTCGACTTTCTCGATGCCGACGGCGAATGGTTCCGCGATCCCGCCAGCGGCACGCTCTACCTGCGCTTCCCCGACGGCGGCGGCCCGACCGGGCGGCTCGTCGAGGCCAAGCGCCGACCCTACGCGCTGTGCATCTCCTCCGTCAATGGCACGGAGTCCGCCGACCACATCACGATCGAAGGCCTGGAGATCGTCGGTGCGACGATCTGGATCGGCAAGAACTGCGACGACATCGTCCTGCGCGGCTTGAGCGTCCGCCATGCCACCCACTTCGAGGACGCGCGCTGGATCCACTACCAACCGCGCTGGCCGCAGACGATCACGCTCAATGGCACCAACATCATCGTCGAAGACAGCGACTTCATCGGCATGGTCCGCGGCATCGAAGTCAATGGCCGCAACAACATCGTCCGCAACTGCGTGTTCCGCGACATCGCCTATTACGGCCCGACCGGCTTCGCGATCGATGCCCGCTTCCACGAAAGCATCGACAACGACGGCTCTCCGGCGCAGCGCAATCGCGTCGTCAACAACTCGTTCATCGGCACGGGCCACACCGCCATCCAGCTCCAGAAAGGGATGGACGTCATCGCCAACGAGGTCGTCGCCTCGCACCGCCAAGGCAACGATGTCGGCGCGATCAGCGCCAGCCCCAGCACCGATCTGATGGGCATCGAAGTCGCTTGGAACCGCGTGCATGACCTCTATCCCCAGCCGCGCGACCTGCGCAACGGCGCCGACGGCGGCCCCGGCAGCATGTACGGGGCCTTCGGTCTCTACCTCGATCTCGATGCGCGGAATGTCATCTTCCACCACAACATCGTCTGGGGCACGAGCGGGCCTCCGCTGTCGTTCCTCAGCTACAGCAGCACGAGCAACAGCGGCAAGCGCAAGGCCTACCACAATACGCTGGTCGGCGAGGTCGCGGTCGCGTTGAGCAACAGCGGCAGCAGCGCGATGCCGATCGAGTACTGCAACAATATCCAGCGGCACCCGATCGCGGGCGCCAGCAACATCCAGGTCGGCGGCAATATCGCATATCAGAACGACGACCCGGGTTGGATTGACGCCGCGGCCCACGACTACCGGCTGCGCAGCACCTCGCCGGCGATCGATGCCGGCATCGGCGGCCTGACCGATCTCAGCGGCGCAGCCTTCCATGGCAGCACCGGGATCGGTGGCACGGTGGTCAATGCCCCCGATGCCGGCGCCCATGAAGGACTGGCGCAGCGGCCGGCCGGCGCCTACGCCACTCCCGCGCAGCTGGCGCAGGTGCAGATCGCGATCACCGGTCGCACGGGAAACGTCTGCCAGGCCGTCGTCAGCGGCCTGCCCGTCGGACGTCGTTTGCCGGACGATGCGAGCTTCCAGATCGGCAGCGCCGCGCCAGGCGGTGTCATCGTCGCCCATCTCGACGCCACCAGCGGCTTCTACCGCATCCGAGTGCAGGGCATCCCCGTGCAGGGCGACGGCCCGCAGCCGATCGTGCTGCGCAGCGGCGGGCAGACATACGCCCTCGGCACCCATGATGTCAGCCCGCTCGCCATCGCTGCCCTGAGCGGCATCCCCAGCGGCGGCCTGCCGATGGCCGGCGGCGCGACGCTGACCATCAGCGGGCACGGGTTCGCCCGCCCGCGCCCCCAGACCTGGACGCAGAGCGCCACCATCGCCAATCCGAGCGGCCAAACGCTGTTCAACTACCCGGTGCGGATCACGCTCGACAGCGCGGCGCTGATCGCCGCCGGCCGTCTCCAGCCCGATGGCCGCGACCTGCGCATCACCGATGCCGAGGGGCGGGTGCTCGACTACTGCTACGAGGGCCTCGGCACAACGACCACCACGGTGTGGGTCAAAGTGCCGCACCTGCCGAGCACCGGCGCCCAGCTGACGCTGCGCTACGGCGATGCGACGCTGCCGGCGATGGCCGATCCGCGGCGCGTGTTCTTCTTCTACGACGACTTCGCAGACGGCATCGTCGATACCGCGAACTTCGTCATCCAAGAGACCGGGTTGGCGACCGTCAGCGAGACGGACGGCGCGATGCGCATCACCCCGACAGCGGCGACGACCCCGGACTTCGGCACCATCGGCTCGTTCCGCTGCGCGCCGAGCTTCGCCTGGCCGGCCGGCACCGGCTACATCCTCGAATCGCGGGTGACGGTGACGCCGACGATCGCCGGTACGACCGGCTGGAAAGCGGCTTTCGGCAGCATGGACAACACGCTCTATGTGACCAACGGCCAAGTCGCCTATTGGGCCAACGGCAATCAGACGCTGGCGACGAGCTCGCTCGGCAGCGGACCCGTCACCAATGCGCTGGTCGGCCTGGCGGTGAACGCCAGCAACACCCAGATCGCGTGGTACGAGAACGGTCAGCGCATCGCCGAGCGCGCAGTCGCGCGCCCGACGCCGTCCTGGCACATCGGTCCCAACGGGAGCAAGCAGACCTTCGCGCTCGCCGTCGATGAAGTGCGCATCCGTCCCTTCGTCGCCAGCGAACCGACGGCCACTCTCGGCAGCCCCGTCAGCCAGGCGCCGATCGCCTACGAGCTAACGATCGGCGGTACCGCGGTGCCTGTGACGTGGATCAACGAGACGACGCTGACAGCAAGCGTCCCGCCTGCGCCGGCCGGCGGCAGCAACCCCGTACCGCTGCTGTTGACAGTCAACGGTCAAACGGTGACGAGCTCAGTGACCTATGCGAGCTTTCCGCCCGCGCCGCAGCAGGCGACGGTGCGCGCCGTCCACATCTTCTACAACCGCTCGGCCTGGGACGGCAACGATCCGACCGCGAACGCCCGCGACGACCAGGCGATCGATCCCGATAAGATCGCGCTGCGCCCCGGTCAAAGGGCCAGCTTCGCCAACTACACCTCCTACAGCCGTGGCATCAACGGGATCATGGTCGATATCGCGGACCTGCCCGGATCCCCCCTGCCCGCGGACTTTGCGTGCCTGGTCGGCAACAGCGAAAACCTCCAGCAGTGGTCGAGCGCGCCGGAACCGAGCGTCACGCTGCGCCCGGGCGCCGGCAGCAACGGCGCGACCCGCATCACGCTGATCTGGCCGGACAACGCGATCCAGAAGTGCTGGCTGCGCGTGACCGTCGCCGCCAACGCGCGAACCGGCCTCGCGCAGCCCTACATCTTCTATTTCGGCAACGCGATCGGCGAGTGCGGCGACAGCCCGAGCGATGCGTTGGTCTCCGCCATCGATCAGCTGCAGGCGCGGATGAACCCGCGTTCGCCGGTCAACCTCGCGCCGCTCAACTCGCGCTGGGACTACAACCGCGACCGCCTGGTGAATGCCACGGATGTCTTGCTCGCGCGCGTCCATGCCACCGGCCCCCAGACCGCGCTGCGCCTGATCACCGCCCCGTAGCCCCTCGACGCTGCGCCTTGTCCCCTGCCTGCGGCATGGAACATGGCGGACGAGGTCCTCCATGTCGCTGCAGCTGCGTCAAAACCTGCAGGCCCGTCTCGAGCAGCGGCTGAAGCTGACGCCGCAGATGATCCAGTCGATCGAGATCCTGCTGCTGCCGCAGCTGGCGCTCGAGGAGCGGATCATGCACGAGGTCGAAGCGAATCCCGTGCTCGAGATCGCCGAAGACGGCGGGGAAGCCAGCGAGGTCGAGGGCGACAGCTCGCCGAGCGATCCGACGGGCATGCTGACGCGCGATGAGCGCGCCTGGGCCCTGCGCCGACAATCCGCGAAGCGCGACGATGATGACGATGCGCCCGACAAGATGGCGGCGCTGGAGGCGGCGCCCGACCGCGCGCCGTCGCTCGCCGAGCACCTGCTTGAACAACTGCGCTTCACCGACATGCCGCCGGAGGTGCGCGCGATCCTGCCGGAGGTGTGCTGGGCGCTGGACGCCCGCGGCTACCTCTCCGCCGACCTGCACGAACTGTTCCCCGACGACAAGCTCGAAGCCGCCGAGCACGCCCTGGAGCTCGTGCGCTCCTGCGATCCTGCCGGCGTCGGCGCTCGCGACCTCGCCGACTGCCTGGCCCTGCAGCTCGCGCGCCAGCCGGGCGACAACAGCTTCGAGCTGCGCCTGATCCGCGAGCATCTCGACGATGTCCTGAAGAACCGCCTGCCGGTGATCGCGCAGAAGACCGGCGTCGACCTCGAGCGCGTCAAGGAAGCCGTCGAGGTCATCGCCAAGCTCGACCCCAAGCCCGGCTTGCCGTACGCGCGCGCCGATAACGCCTTCGTCGTCCCCGATGTCATCCTCGAACGCGCCGAGGACGGGGAGTGGGTGGTGCGCGTGCCCAACGGCCGCCTGCCGCGTCTGCGGATCAGCGATGCCTACACCCAGCTCTATGAATCGCCGCAGGCCGACCCGCGCGACAAGGCCTACCTCAAAGAGAAGCTCGCCGCCGCGCGCGCGCTGATCGATGCCATCGGCCAGCGCGAGCGCACGCTGCTCAAGATCGTCACCGAGATCATCAAGCATCAGAGCGCCTTCCTCGAGCACGGCCAGGAGCACCTGCGCCCGCTGCTGCGCCAGGATATCGCCGACAAGATCGGGATGCATGTCGCGACCGTCTCGCGCGCAGTCAAGGACAAGTACATCCAGACCCCGATCGGCATCCTGCCGCTGGCGGCCTTCTTCAGCGGCGGCATCGCCACCCAGGACGGCAGCGAGGCGGAGAGCAGCGCCGCCGTCAAGCTGCGCATCCAGAAGCTGATCGACAGCGAAGACAAGCGTCGGCCGCTGTCCGATCAGGAGATCGCCGACATCCTCGCCAAGGAAGGCCTCGATATCAGCCGCCGCACGGTGACCAAGTACCGCATCGCCGAAGGCATCCCCTCGACGCGCCAGCGGCGCGCCTTCTGATCACAGCCGCTCGAGGTAGGCGAGCAGGCCCGCTTCGTCGACGCGCCGGCGGCGCCCATCGTGGCACATCTTGATCCCCACCCAGAGGCAGGCGCCGACGCTGCCGCCAGAGGTGACGGCGAGCCACCAGTCGGCATCTTCCAGCGCGCCCCAACAGACCCACGCCAGCAAGGCGGCGCACAGCAGCACCAGGGCGCCGCCGATCGAGCTCGCGACGCTGCCGACGATGATGCACGCGCTCGGCGGCAAGCGGTGGGCGAGACAGGCGAGGAACCACCGAAACGCATCGAGCTGGTTGACCGGCAGCTTGCCGAAACCGCGCGCGCTGAAGCTCGAGGCGCGGACGCGCCGACCGTCAGCCAGCTGCAGCTCCGCCTGCAGCACGGTCTGCAGGCGCTTGGCAGGGAGCAGGCCGAAGGCGATGAGAATCAGACCGGGCAGCGAGCAGCGACCGAGGAGCCCGCTGAGGTAGCTGCGATTGACGCGCAGGCAGCGCACCTGCTCGTAGGGCACCATGGTTTCGCCGATCGCCAGTCCCTGCCGATCGACTTGGAAGCGCTGCCCATCGCAGTCGAAGTTGGAACCGCGGCGCTGGTAGTCGACAGCGAGGATCATCGCCCCCGTGTCGAGCGCCGCTCCCGCCGCCCGCTGGGCGCGCCACCAGCGCCAGATGCGGCGCAGCACCACGGGCCCGTCTCACAGGGGGATGTGGTACCCCAGCTCGAAGCGCGCCGAGACCCCGCTTTCGCTGTCGCTCCAGCGCACGCGGGAGGCGCTGAGCCCGGCCTCGACATCCTCGTAGTCGAGGCGCTGGCCGGTGACCTGGACTCCGAGCACCAGCCGCCGCCAAGTCCAATAGGCGCCGCCGCGCACGCCGAAGGTCCAGTACCACCCGGACCCGGAGTCATGACGATCGAGGGCGGCATCGGCGAAGTGCTGATCGACGGCGCCGACGCCGAGCAGTCCGAGCAGCTCGAGATGCACGCGCGGGCGGACGCGCAAACCCACCCCGCACAGGGCATGCACGCCGACGGTCTGGTATTGCAGGCTGGCCGCCCGGCCAGGAGCCGGCACCTGCGTCGTCGTCCCCGTGGTCCGCCGCTCGATCGTGTCGTCGCTCCACGCATAGGTCAGCTCGCCGCCATAGAGCATGCCCCACGGCGACAGCCGACCGCCGACGATGCTGTATGCCAGCTCTGTCGCGCGGCTGCCATCGACGCGGTCGGTGTAGCGCTGCACCGGCTGCGTGTTCGCGACCTCCACTGCGTACTCCGCCGGCTTGGGGACGCTGCCGACCCCGAGACGCAGCTGCACGAAGGGCGGCGTCTCGGCGAGCCAGGCCGCGAGATCGACCTGCGATTGGCTGCTGATGCCGTCGCCAGCAGCGAGCGAGGTGGCCAGGCACAGCGAGCAGACGAGGCGTTGCATAGCCGCATGATGCTTCGGCACGGCGCCGGTACAAGACAAGGACCTCAGCGCGCCCTCGGTCAGCGTATCACCCTGCCGCGCCTGCCCCCTGGTCAAGCCGCTTCGCAGCGCCAGGCTAGGGGCTAGGAGCCCACGCATGCCCACGCCGAAGACCTACGCCGAGCTCAAGCAAGCCCAAGAGCAGCTCATCGCCCGCAAGAATCGCGTCGACACGCGTTTCTACAACGGAATCTACGATCGCTTCGTCGATCCGGTGCTGACCCATGAGCATGTGCCGATCGAGTGGCGCTTCGACATCAACCCCGCGACCAACCCGCTGATGCTCGAGCGTCTCGGCGTCGGCACGGTGTTCAACGCCGGCGCGATGGAGTTCAACGGCAAGATCGTCGTCGCCGCCCGCGTCGAGGGCGTCGACCGCAAGAGCTTCTTCGCCATCGCCGAGTCCGAGACCGGCATCGACGGCTTCCGCTTCTGGGACGAGCCGATCCTGATGCCGGAGACCGACAATCCGGACACCAATGTCTACGACATGCGCCTGACCCAGCATCAGGATGGCTGGATCTACGGCCTGTTCTGCAGCGAGCGCCGCGATCCCAAGGCGCCGCCGCACGATCAATCGGCGGCCTTCGCCTCCTGCGGCATCGCCCGCACCAAGGACCTGAAGACCTGGCAGCGCCTGCCCGATCTCAAGACCAGCGGCGCCCAGCAGCGCAACGTCGTGCTCCACCCGGAGTTCGTCAACGGCAAGTACCTGCTCTACACCCGCCCGACCGATAGCTTCATCGATGCCGGCACCCAGGGCGGCATCGCCTACACGCTGGTCGACGACATGACGAAGGCCGCCGTCGGCGAGGAGATCGTCTTCGACCGTCGCCTCTACCACACGATCAAGGAGGTGAAGAACGGCCAGGGCGCGCCGCCGGTCAAGACGCCCAAGGGCTGGCTGCATGTCGCGCACGGCGTGCGCAACTGCGCGGCCGGCGCCCGCTATGTGCTGTACGCCTTCATGACCGATCTCGCCGAGCCGTGGAAGGTGATCGCCGCGCCCGGCGGCCACCTGATCGCCCCGCTCTTCGAGGAGCGCGTCGGCGATGTCTCGAATGTCGTGTTCAGCAACGGCATGGTGCTGCGCAAGAACGGCGAGCTGCTGATCTATTATGCGAGCAGCGACACCCGCCTGCATGTCGCGCGCACCGACGTCGAGCGGATGATCGACTACTGCTTCAACACCCCGCCCGATGGCCTGCGCAGCTACGCCTGCGTGCAGCAGCGCCTCGATCTGATCCGCCGCAACCGCGAGTATCTGGCGAGAGCCGGCAAGGCCTGAAGCCGGCGCGAGCCGCAAAGCATCCGAGCGCGGGTCCCGCTCGCGCCCGCCAGCCGCCGATGACCCGCAGCGCGCGGGCCCTCGCGGCGGGACTTCGCGCCAGGAACGCTACATCGCCAGCATGTCGCATGCGCTGCGTCTGCTGATCGCCATCGGCATCCCGCTCCTCGTCTGGGCGATACCGACCGAGGCGCTGCCGATCGCCGGCCTCACCGTCATCGGCCATCGCGCGCTGGTGCTGTTCCTGCTCGCGATGCTGCTGTGGATCCTCGAACCGATCGCGGTCTTCGCGACCTCGCTGGCAGTGACGCTGCTCGCCTTGCTGTTGCTCTCGGACGGCGGCATCGCCGCGCTCGTCACGCCGCCGGCGGACGCGGCCGCCGCTGCGGCCTTCGGCAAGCCGCTCAGCCACCGCGAGCTGATGGCGACCTTCGCCGATCCGGTGATCAAGCTCCTGCTCGGCGGCTTCTTCCTCGCGGCCGCAGCCGCGAAGTACGGGCTCGACCGCAACCTCGCGCGCGTTCTGCTGCGCCCCTTCGGCACACGGCCGGCGCTGGTGCTGCTCGGCCTGATGCTGACCTCGGCGGCGTTCTCGCTGTTCATGAGCAACACCGCCTGCACGGCGATGATGCTGACGGTGCTGGCGCCGGTGCTCGCCGCCCTGCCCGCCGGCGACCGCGGGCGCATCGCGCTCGTGCTCGCCGTGCCCTTCGCCGCCAACATCGGCGGCATCGGAACCCCGATCGGCACCCCGCCGAACGCCGTCGCCATGCGTTTCCTGACCGGCGAGCACGCGATCGGCTTCGCGAGCTGGATGCTGTTCGGCATCCCCTATGTCCTCGTCTTGCTGCTGATCGCCTGGGGGCTCTTGCTGCTGCTCTTCCGCCCGCAGGCGCCGCAGATCGCGGTCAACATCGGCGGCTCCTGGGACCGCTCCTGGCGCGCCTGGGTGGTGTACGCGGTCTTCGCGCTGACCATCGCGCTGTGGGTCAGCGAGGCCTGGCACGGCGTGCGCGCGCCCATCGTCGCCTTGCTGCCGGTCGCGGTGTTCCTGGCGACGGGCGTGCTCGGCCCCGCCGACCTGCGCGGCCTGAGCTGGGACGTCCTGTGGCTGGTCGCTGGCGGCTTCGCGCTGAGCCTCGCCGTCGAGCGCAGCGGCCTCGCCGCCGCCCTCGTCGCCAGCGTCCCCTTCGCCGAGCTGCCGCTGTGGGCGGTGGCGCTGCTCGCGGTCGGCAGCACCACGCTGTTGGGCACCTTCATCTCCAACACCGCCACCGCCAATCTGCTGCTGCCGGTGGTCGCCGGCGTCGCCGCCGCCCTCGGGCCGGCGCTCGCTCCGCTCGGCGGCTACAGCGGCCTGATCCTCGCCGTCACCTTCGCGGCGAGCCTGGCGATGATCCTGCCGATCTCGACGCCGCCGAACGCCCTCGCCTACGCCACCGGCGAAGTGCGCAGCGCGCAGATGGCCCTCGCCGGTTCGCTGATCTGCGTCATCGGTCTGGCGCTGGCGTTCGCGCTGTTCGCGCTGCTGCGTGCCGTCGGCTTCTTCGCGTAGTGGTGCGGGCGGTGGGACTCGAACCCACACGCCGTCGAGGCACTGGAACCTAAACCCAGCGCGTCTGCCAGTTCCGCCACGCCCGCCCGGCGCCGAGCCTACGGACGTCCGCGCCTGCTCCAGGCCAGGGCGCGCCCGCGGGCTGGCGCGCCGGCATGGCAGCAGCGGCTGGCGGCGTATAAGCTCCGGCATGGCCGACAGCGTCGTCCGCACCGAGGGCCTGACCAAGGTCTACACCGACTTCTGGGGCCGGCCGCGGGTACCGGCGCTGCAGGGCCTCAGCATCAGCGTCGCGCGCGGCGAGGTCTTCGGCCTCCTCGGTCCCAACGGGTCGGGCAAGACGACGACGATCAAGCTGCTGCTCGGCCTCATCCGGCCGACCGCCGGCGACGCCTTCGTCCTCGGCCGCGACCCCGGCGATGCCGCCGCGCGCGCCCGCGTCGGCTACCTGCCGGAGGAAAGCTACCTGTGGCGCTTCCTGACCGCCGACGAGACCCTCGCCTTCATCGGTCGCCTCTTCGGGCTCTCCGCCGCCACCATCCGCGAGCGCAGCGACCGCCTGCTCGCGCAGGTCGGCCTCGAGCAAGCGCGCGGCCGCAAGGTCGGCGAGTACTCCAAGGGCATGGCTCGCCGCCTCGGCCTAGCGCAAGCGCTGATCAACGAGCCGGAGCTCGTCATCCTCGACGAGCCGACGAGCGGTCTCGATCCGATCGGCAGCGCCGAGGTCAAGGATCTGATCCTCGCGCTCAAGCGCGCCGGCACCACCGTGCTGCTGTCCAGCCACCTGCTGGCCGATGTCGAGGATGTCTGCGATCGCATCGCCATCCTGCACCGCGGCCGGCTCGTCGAGCTCGGCCGCGTGCAGGAGCTGCTGGCCGATGATCGCCGCCTGTGCATCGAGCTCGCCGCCCCCTCGCCGGACACCGTCGCGGCGATCAAGGCCGCCGCCGGGCCCAGCCTGCTCGGCATGGCGCCGCCGCGCGAACGCCTCGAGCAGCACTTCCGACGCATCGTTGCGCGCGAGGAGGCCGTCCGCTGATGCTCGGCGGCACCCTGGCGGTCGCGGGCCTCACCTGGCGCGAGGCCTGGCGCTATCGGCTGTGGCTCGTGCCGGTGCTGGCCGCGGCGGTGGTCTGGGCCTTCGTCGGCCATGCCGCCACCGCCGAGGCCGGCGATGCGACGCGCCTGCTGACCGCCATCGCCAGCGCTGCCGCTGGCTTCTGCGGCCTGCTGCTCGCCGCGCTGGTGCCGGCCCAGCAGCTGACGCGGGACATCGAACAGCGCATCGTGCTGACGGCCTTCCCCAAGCCGCTGCCGCGCCTCGGCTGGCTGCTCGGCCGCTGGTTGGGCAGCCTGCTGATCGCCGGCGCCTGCATGGCGCTGGTCGCCCTCGCCGGCGCGGCCGCCGTCAGCTGGCGCGCCGGCGGCATCCCGACGCTGCGCGCCGCCGTCCCGGCGAGCGCCGTGTTCCGGCTCACCGCCCTCGGCGAGGCCGTGCCGCTGCCGCACGGCGTGGTCCGCCTCGCCGGCCCGGCCGGCGACGGCGTACGCTGGACCTTCAGCGGTCTCGATCCGGCCGCCGACGACTACGAGATCCTCGTCCAGGCCCAGGTCAGCTCGCTCGATGCCGACATCGTCGAGAGCGTGCCGGTGCAGGTGGCGGTGCTGCTGCCCGATGGCCGGCAGCAGCCGCTGCTGCTCGACCCGCGCAGTCCCTACGGGCGGCCCCCGCCGGACGCGAGCATGCCGAACGCGAACGCCTGGCTTGCCAATCGCAGCAGCGAGCGCCGCAGCTTGGCCAACGACTGGGCGCGCTTCGCGCTGCCGCCGGGCAGCATCGACCGCCAGGGGCAGCTGACGGTGCAGCTCACCCGCCTCGATCCGCGCTCGCTGCTCCAGCTCGGACGCGAGCAGGCGGTGCTGGCGCGGCCGGCCGGTCCCCTGCCGCTGCACGCCCTGCGCGCGGTGCTCGCCGAGCTCGCCACCCCGGCGGTGATCGCCGCCGCCGCCCTGGCCGTCGGCGCCATCGCCGGCCTGCCGGTCGCCGCGCTGGCCGCCTTCACCCTGGCTTTCGCCGGCCACGCGCTGTGGACCGTGCACGAAGTGCTCTCGTGGAACGAGATGAGCCGACCGCTGACCCGCCTCCTCGATCTCCTCGTCCGCCTCGTCCCGGACTTCGCGGTCACCGGCCAGGGCACCCGCCTGGCGAGCGGCGAGGCCGTCGGCTGGGCCGAGGTCGGCAGGGCCTGGGCCGCGGTCTTGCCGCACCTCGCCGCCCTGCTCCTCCTCGGCTGGTGGATGCTCGCCCGGAGGCAGGTGTGAAGGCGCGCTGGCTGCTCCTCGGCGGCCTGCTCGCGCTCGGCGCGGCGCAGGGCATCGCCTGGCTGGCGGCGCCGCAGCGCGAGGCGGCTGGCCTCACCGCCGTGCCGCCCGGCGAGTTCGCCGGCACGCTGCTGCTGGGCGGTTTCCGCGGCCTGGCCTGCGATCTGCTCTGGCTGCGCGCGGTCAACGCCAAGGATGCCGGCCGCTACTACGAGTCCGTGGCCCTCACCGAGGCGATCACCCGCGTGCAGCCGCGCTTCCTCGATGTCTGGCAGCACCTCGCGCACGATCTCGCATACAACATCGGCTTCCATGCCGATGGCGCCGAGCAGCGCTATGCCTGGTTCGTCGCCGGCGTGCGCGCCAACATCCGCGGCATCGTGCGCAACCCGGAAAGCGAGCGCCTGCTGCGTCACCTCGCCTGGATGTTCCATCACAAGGGCGACCAGTTCCACCGCCAGATCGAGGCCCATGACTGGGCGCGCGAGATCAATCCGCTGCTCGCCACCGTGCGCGCGCTGACCGGCGATCGGCAGGCCGCGGCCGACCTGCCGCCCGGCCCCGGGCACTCGAACTTCGCGATCGCCCATCGGCTCTACACCGCGGCGATCGCGCTTGGCGAGCACGCCAAGCGCCGCGGCACGGGCCGCGTCCCCGCCTTCGTCCGGCGGATGGTCGCGCACACGCTCGACGCCGACGGCAACCGCCTGCGCAATCGCGGCGAGCACTGGCTGGCAGTGCAGCGCTGGCTCGATGCCTGCGAGGTGTGGGACGAGGTGACGCGCTGGATGCACGCCGTCGACGACGATGCGCAGGAGATGCAGGCGCGGCGCAACGCCGAGATCGTCGTGACGCGCAACGAGGGCCGGGTGCGGCGCAAGGCTGCGGAGCTCGTCTATGCCTTGGCGCCCGAGGCGACGGCGGCGAGCCTGGCCGCCGCCGCGATCCTCGAGCGGCGCTGGGGCGAGGCCCGCCAGCTGCTCGCCCAGCCCGGCTGGAAGCGGACCGCGGGACAGGTCGGCCAGGTGGTGTGGCTGGACGAGCCGTGAGGAGCGCGCCGCGCGCGATCGCCGTCGGCAAGTTCGATGCCCTGCACGTCGGCCATCGCCGCCTGGTCGAGACGGCGCGGACAATCGCCGAGCCCCTGGTCCTGCGCCTGAGCGGCTTCGCGGCCGCCTTCGGCTGGGCGCCGCGCCTGCCGCTCGTCGCCGACGCCGAGCGCCCGCGGGTCCTCGCGACCTGGGCGACGGCGGAGCTCTGCCTCGACATCGCCGCGATCCGCGACTGGGACGCGGCGGCCTTCCTCGACTGGCTGGTCGAGCGCTGCACGGCGCGCGCCCTGGTCGTCGGCCCGGGTTTCCGCTGCGGGCGCGGTCGCAGCGCCGGCATCCGGGAACTCGCGCCGCTGGCGGCGGCGCGCGGGCTGCTGCTGGCGGTCGCGCCGCCGGCGCGGGTTGCCGGGAAGGCGGTCAGCAGCAGCCGGGTGCGCCGCGCCCTGGCACGCGGGGCCCTCGACCTGGTCAGCCGTTGCTTGGACCGCCGCTACCGCCTGCTCGGCACCGTGGTGCGCGGCGACGGCCGCGGCCGCCAGCTCGGCTTTCCGACCGCCAACCTCGGCGCACTGGCGAATCAGCCGCCAGCCGCCGGCGTCTATGCGGCGCTCGCCGAGCTCGGCGGGCAGCGCTGGCCGGCAGCGGTGATGATCGGCAGCCTGCCGACCCTCGGCATTCGCCGTCCGCGCATCGAGGCCCATCTCATCGGCTTCGCCGGCGACTGCTACGGACAGCCGCTGGCGCTCGAGTTCCTCGCGCGCCTGCGTCCCGCGCGCCGCTTTCCGAGCCTGACGGCGCTGGTCGAGCAGGTCGCGCGCGACATCGCCGAGGCGGCGCGCCTCGCACAGCTCGCAAGCGGCCGGTGATGCGCATTGCACGGCCCGCCGCAGCAGCGAGGATGCCGAGCTGCCATGGGCTTCTTCGGTCTCGGTCGCCGTCCGCCTCCCTCCGCCGCGTCGCCCGCTCCATCCTCGACTGCCAGCTCCCCCTCGGCTGCCAGCCCGCCCCCCGCCAAAGCCGACCTGGTGAGCGCGGCGCTGCGCGGCGACGCCGCAGCCAGCGCGCGCCTGCTCGCCGATCCCCGCGCGCACGCGGCGCAGCTGGCGATCATCGCGGTGCAGGATGCCGGCGGCGAGCTCGGCTGCCGCGCCGTCGCCGCCCTGGCCGAGATCGGCGATCGCCAGCACCTCCGGCGCATCGCCAAGAAAGCCAAGCAGGAGCAGGTGCGGCGCGCCGCCGAAGAACGGCTCGCCAGCCTCGCCGCGACCGCGGCCCAACCCTCGGCGGAGCGGCTGCGCCAGGAGCGCCTGGCGGCGCTCGAGGCCCTGATCCCGCGCGCCACCCGCTGCGCGGTCGGCGGCGCCGGCGAGGAGCAGCTGGCGGCCCTCGCCGCCGAGCGCGATGCGATCTTGGCGCGCGCCGCCAGCGTGCCGCTCGATGAACGGAGCCAGGCGCTGCTTGAGCGCCTCGAGCGCCTCGTCGGCGAGGCGCGCGCGCGTCACGCGGCGCAGGCCGCCGCCGCGCCGCCGGCCGAGCTTGCTCCGAGCGCGCCGTCGCCCCCCGCCACCCCGCCGGCTCCGGCCCCCGCCGCGCCGGAGCCGCCGGAGGTCCCCGAGACCCTGCAGCGCCTGATCGACGACGCCGAGCAGCTGGCGGCGCAGCCGCCGAGCGGCGAGATCACTGCCCGCTTCTTCCAGCTGCACAAGCAGGTGCTGGCCCTGTCGCGCCGCCTGCCCAAGGACCACGCGCTGCTGCAGCGCTTCTTCGCCGCCTGGCGCCGGCACCGCGAGGCCCGCCGGGAGCGGCGCGCGGCGCGGACGGCGGCGCAGCAGGCGGCCAACGAACAGCTGGCATCGCTGGTCCACCAGGCCGAGGCCCTGGCGCAGGCTGCCGACCAGCTGCCGCCCGACGATCGCGCCGCGCTCGAAGCCCATCGTCGCCGCCTCGATGAACTGCGCCGGCGCTTCGCTGAGAGCGTCCGCGGCGTGCTGCCGAGCGTTGCGCGTCCGCTGCGCGATCGCTTCCGCAGCGCCCTCGACCAGGCCTATGCCCCGCTGCGCGCGGCGCGCGACGCCGCTGACGCCGAGGCCTTCGCCAACCAAGCGCGCGCGCAAGAGCTGATCGAGGCCGTCCGCGCCCTGCCGCTCGATACCGACCCGGCGGCGGCGTTCACGCAGCTGCGCGAGCTGCAGGCGCGCTGGCGCAAGCTCGGCCCCCTGCCGCGCGAGCGCTCGCGCGCGCTGTGGGAGGCCTTCCGCGCCGCCGGCGAGGAGGCCTTCGCCAAGCTCCAGCCCTGGCTCAAGGCCGTCGACCAGGCGCGGCAGGCGGCGCTGGCGCGCCGCGAGGAGATCGTCGCCGCGGCCGAGGCTCTGGCCGCCGCCTCCCCGCCCGGCCTGCCGGGCAGCGCCGCCGAGCGCGACGCCCTGCAGCGCGCCGCCGAGCAGATGCGGGCCCTGCAGCAGCGCTGGCGCGAGGCCGGCGAGGTGCCGCCGGGCATGGATCGCGAGCTGTGGCGCCGCTTCCGCGCCGCCCAGGAGACGCTGTGGCAGCGCCTCAAGGCCGACCGCCAGCAGCTCGCGGCGCGCCGCGAGCAGGCGGTGGCGGCCTACCGCGCGCTGCTGGCGCGCGCCGAGCGCTTCGCTGCCGATGCCGAGCGCGCGATGCAGACCAAGAGCGGGGTGCTGACGGCGGCCGATATCCTGCGCACCGTCGAGCGCCTGCGCGCCGAGGCCCGCGAGATCCGTCCGCTGCCGCGCGAGGTGCGAGAGGCCCAGGAGCAGCAGCTCCAGGCGCTGATCGAGCGGATCCTCGCCACGATCAAGGACCGCCTCGATGCCGCGGAGGCGGCGCGGCAGGAGGCGGCGGCCAAACGCCGCGCCATCCTCGCCGAACTCGACGAGATCCTCCACAGCGAGCGGCCGCACTGGCAGCAGGACGCCGTCGAGCGCCTGCGCGCGGCCTGGCGCGACGCTGGCGCCCCCCCGCCCGACGAACGCGAAGCCCTGGAGCAGGCCTTCCGCGAACGCTGGGAGCGCTGGCGTGCGCTGCGCCAGGCGCCGGCGGAGACCCCGCCGCAGTCGGCAAGCAGCGAGCGCGGCGGCGCCGACAGCGGCGCCGCGCCGCCGGCGGCGCCGTCTTGAGCGCGCTGCGGTTGTGCCGCGCCGCTGCCGGCGACACTGCGCCCATGCCGCAGTTCCCGGCGCGACCGCTCGGCCAGCGGCGCCGCCCCCGCCTCGCGGTCGACACCGCGTGGGACGAGCAGGCAGCGTGGTACGACCAGCGCCACGGCGAGGAAGGCGACGATCTCTACCGCGGCGTGCTGCTGCCGGCGGTCATCGAGCGCCTCGCCGCCCGGCCCGGCGAGCGCGTGCTCGATGTCGCCTGCGGCACCGGCCTGCTCGGACGCGCGCTGGCGGCGCGCGGCGTCGCGGTCCTCGGCATCGATGCCAGCGCCGCGCAGATCGCGCGCGCCGAGGCGCGCGCCGGGCCGCGCGAGCGCTATGTCGTCGGCGACGTCCGCCGCCTGCCCGAGGCGGCGGGCGGCGAACGCATCGACCACGCCGCGGCGGTGATGGCGCTGCAGGACCTCGATCCGATGGAGCCGGTGCTCGCCGGCATCGGCCGGCTGCTGCCCGCCGGCGGACGCTGCGTGATCGCGCTGACCCATCCCTGCTTCCGCGTCCCGCGGCGCAGCAGCTGGGGCTGGGACGAGGCGGCGCGCATCCAGTACCGGCGCATCGATGCCTACCTCTCGGTCTGCCGCGTACGCATCCGCACCCATCCCGGGGCCGCGCCCGGCACCCGCGAGGCCGCGCAGGCGACGCTCAGCGTGCACCGCCCGCTGTCGTCGTATATCGCGGCCATCGCGGCCGCCGGCATGGCGGTGGTCGGCTGCGACGAGCTGGCCAACCCGCGCCGCGGCACGCGCGGTCCGCGCTTCGCAGCCGAGGATCGCGCGGCGCGCGAGATCCCGCTCTTCCTCGTCCTCACCGCCCAGCGCCTGCCATGACCGACCCGGACTATGCGGCCGCCTGCGCCATCGTGCGCGGCGCCGACAGCGTCATCTGCACCTCGCACCTCAACCCCGACGCCGACGGCATCGCCACCGCGCTCGCCCTCGCCCTGGCCTGCGAGCGCCTCGGCAAGCCGGCGCGCGTCGTCCTGCCGTCGCCTGCGCCGCGCCTCTACGCCTTCCTCCCCGGCTTCGCCCGCGTCAGCGCCGTCGCCGATGTCGCCGCCGCGCGCCGCCAGCCGCCCTGCGCCCTGCTGATCGCCTGCGACTGCGGCGACCGCGAGCGGCTCGGCGCGGCCGCCGCGCTGCCGCACCAGCGCCTGCTCAACCTCGACCACCACGCGAGCAACACGCGCTTCGGCGACCTCGCGCTGGTCGATGAGGAGGCCTGCTGCAGCGGCCTGGTCGCGGCGCGCCTGCTCGAGCATCTCGGCGTGCCGCTCGACCGCGAGCTCGCCACCCTGCTCTATGCGACGCTGGTCTACGACACCGGTCGCTTCCTGCATCCGAACACGACGGCCGAGGCCTTCCGCTTCGCCGCCCGCCTGGCCGAGGCCGGCGTCGACATCGCGGCGGTCAACCGCGCGCTGACCTACACGCGCTCGCCGCGCGACCTCGGACTGCTGAAGCTGGCACTGGAGCGGCTGACGATCGACGCCGAGGTGCCCGGCCTCGCCGGCATCGCGCTGACGCGCGCCGAGCTGGCGGCGCTCGGCGAGCCGGAGGAGTGGAGCGAGATCATCGAGATCCCGCGCTCGCTGGCCGACAACCGCATCGCCTACCTCGTGCGCGAGCCGCTGGAGGGCGCGGGCGCGCGGATCAGCCTGCGCAGCGTGCCGCCCTACGATGTCGCCGCGGTCGCCGCCGCCTTCGGCGGCGGCGGCCATCGCCAGGCCGCCGGCGCCACCTATCCCGGCACCGCCGCGGCATGCCTCGCCGAGCTGCTGCCGCGGCTGCGCGCCCTGCTCGCCGATGCTCGACCTGCCCCCTGATCTGCCCGACGGCGCCGTCGTCACCGCCGCGGTCAGCGGCGGCGCCGACAGCGTCGCCCTGCTCGACCTGCTGATCCGCGCGCGGCGCTGGCGCGTGTGGTGCTGGCACCTCGACCACGGGCTGCGCCCCGATTCGGCCGAGGACGCGCGCTTCGTCGCCGAGCTCGCGGCGCGCCTCGGCGCGCCCTGCCGCAGCGCGCGCGCCGAGGTGCGCGCGGCGCTGCGCGGCGACGGCATCGAGGAGGCGGCGCGCCGCGTGCGCTACGCCCTGCTGCGGCAGGCCGCCTGCGAGCTCGGCGCGGCCGCGGCCTGCACCGCCCATCATCGCGACGATCAGGCCGAGACCGCCCTGCTGCAGATTCTGCGCGGCTGCGGTCCGGAGGGCCCCGCCGGCATCGCGCCCGAGCGTCCGCTCGCGCCGGGCGTGCGCCTGCTGCGGCCGCTGCTGCGCCGGCGCCGCCAGGAGCTGATCGCGCACTGCCTGCGCCACGGCCTGCCGTGGCGCGAAGACCCGAGCAACGCCGACCTTTCGTTCGCCCGCAACCGCCTGCGGCATCGCGTTCTGCCGCAGTGGGAAGCGCACTGCCCGGGCATCATCGCGGCGCTGGCCGCGCTCGCCGCGCGCGGCGGGGCGCACCGCCGCGCCGCCGCCGCGCGCGCCGCCGGCGTCATCGGCGCCGACGCCGTCGCCGTCGAGGCGCTGCGCGCGCTCGATGGCGCGGCGCGGATGGCGGCCTGGCGCGAGCTCTGCGCGCGGCTCGGCATCGAGGCGACGCGCGGCCGCCTGCGCCTGCTCGAGGACCTGCTCGCCGGCTCCCCGGGGCGGGCGCTGCGCCTCGGCCGCTGGCTGCTGCGGCGCCGCGGCCGCGCCCTGACCTGGAACGCGCTCGCGGCGCCGCTTGCGAGCGGCGCGGCCCGCGCACCCTCGCCACCGGGATGACCGCCGGCGTCGCACCGCAGCGCGTGCTGATCATCGTGCTGACCAGCGGGCGGCGGCTCAGCGTCACGGTCGTCGCCATCGACCCGCAGCGCGGCGAGGAGCCGCGACGGCACAAGGAGTTCCCGCTGCGCTGGGCGGAGCTGGACCACGCCGGGCGGGTGGCGGCGCTGCGTCAGGCCCTCGAGGCCACCTGCCAGCCGCTCGGGCTGATCCCGCACTCGCTGTTCATCGCCTGCACCGATCCGTCGCTCGCCGCCACCCCGGTCAGCGGCTGGGCGGCGATCGGCGAGGACATCGTCATCAGCGAGCACGAGCGCGACTACGCGCTGGCGCGCGCCCGCGCCCATGCGACCGCCGACGACCGCGAGGTGCTCGATGTGCTGCCGACGCATTGGACCGTCCGCTCGCGCGCCGGCCAGGAGGACTGCGACGACCCGCTCGGCAAGTACGGCGATCACCTGACCTGCCACGCGCTGCGCATCACCGCCCGCCGCGGGCTGGCCGAAGAGTACCGCCGCGTCGTCGAGGACCTCGGCCTGCATCTCGAGGGCCTGATCCCACAGCCGGTCGCGCTCTACCGCGGGGTGGCGAGCCGCCTGCCGAAGACCAACACCCAGCTGATCATCGACATCGGCGCGCGCCACACCACCCTGCTGGTGCGCCGGCGCGGCCGCCTCGCCCACCTCGAGACCCATGCCTTCGGCGGCGACACGATCAGCGAGCGCATCGCCAGCGCGCTCGGCATCGATCCACAGCACGCCGAGGACCTCAAGCACACGCTCGACATCGCGCAGCCGATCGCGACCGACAGCAGCGAGGGGCAGCTGACCTTGTTCAGCGAGCTGCAGCAGCGGCAGGCGGCACAGGCGGCGCGCGTCGCCCAGGAATGTGTCGCCGCGTTCTTCCGCGAGCGCGCGCGCTACCTGCGCGACGAGCGCGACCTGCTGTCGCAGCGCGGCCAGATCCACCTCTTCGGCCGCGGCGCCGCGCTGCGCGGCCTCGCCCCGCTGCTCAGCGACATCTTCCGCCTCGAAGCGCTGATCGGCAGCGGCAGCAAGCACGCCGATCCCGGCAGCGAGCTCGATGGCCTGCTCGTCGCCGGCGTCATCCGCTGCGCCGCCGACCGCCGCATCGCCCACCTCGAGGCGGCCTCGTACACCCTGCGCGGTCTCGCGCAGCGGATGATCGCGTGGCTGCGCGAGCCGCTGCGCTGAGCGCCGTCCTTGAGCAGGGGGCGGCGTTCGTAGAGTGCCCTCGTCGAGCGCCTCGCTTGCGAGGAGGTCCTGTGCATCGCCCCTGCGTCCCCCTGGTCCTAGCCCTCGCGCTGTCCTGTCCCGCCGCCGACCTGCGCGCGGCGCAGCCGGCGGCCAGCGAGCTCCGCCGCGTGCAGTCGGTCTCGCTCGAGCAGCTGCTCGCCACCCCGCTGTCCTATCAGAGCGTGCCGGTGCAGTTCGAGGCCATCTGGCTCGGCATCACCGACCTGTTCGACAGCCAGCGCAGCCACTTCCACCCCGAGCGCTACCTGAACTGCGCGGTGTGGAGCGCGCGCGCCCGCCTCTGGGACCCCGTCGAGCGCAGCCAGCCCCTGGTCACGCTGTTCATCAGCAAGGACCTGCCGGGCGCCGACCACGTGGCGCAGCTGCGCCGCTACCAGCCGGTGCGGGTCACCGGCCGGGTCGCCGCGATCATCGACGGCCTGCCGTGGATCGAGGTGCGCGCGATCAGCCCTCTGCCGCACAACACCCAGTACTCCGACAGCGCGCTGACCCACATCTCCCAGGGCATCGCGCTCGCCGCTGAGAACGCCGTCGAGCTGGCCGACGAGCACTTCGCCGCGGCCTTGGCGGAAGCGCTGCCGACGCACGCGCGCATCCTGGTCGGCGAGCTGCGCGCGCGGGCCCTCGCCCACGCTGAGCGCTGGAGCGAGGTCGCCGCCGTCCTCGAGCCGATCCTGCCGCTTGCCGATGCCGATGCCGCGCTGGCGCCGGCGACACGGGCCGGGCTGCATGCCCTGCAGGCCCGCGCCCTGCAGGCCAGCGCGGGCGAGGACCGGGCCCGCCACGAACTGGCGATCGCGGCCGCGGAGCGCGCGCTGGCCATCGATCCGGCGCAGTCCGAGGCCTATGCCGTCCTCGGCATCAGCCTCGCCGCGGTCGGGCGGCTCGACGAAGCTCGCCGCCACTGCGAGCGCGCCCAGCGCCTGCGGCCCGACGATGCCCAAGTGCGCTTGACGCTCGGCCGCATCCTCGATGCCCAAGGCCGACACGAGGCCGCGATCGAGGTCCTGCGCCGCGCCATCGACCTCGCGCCCAAGGACCCGCAGATCCACCTCGCGATCGCCCGCGCCTACCTCAACCGCGGGCGCGCTGCCGGCGAGCTCCAAGACTTTCTCCTCGCCCTGCGCGAATGCGAGATCGCGCTGCGCCTCGATGCGCGGCTGGCCGCGGCCCATCTCGTCAACGCCCGGGTTCTCGAGCTCGCCGCTGAGCGCGGCCTCGCCCTGCCGCTGCCGGAGGGCCGAGTGGTGCCGACGCGCCAGCACATCAAGGAGCGCTACGAGCTCGCCCTGCGCCTCGATGCCGCGCTTGCCGAAGCGCGCCGCGCCCTCCAAGCTATCGTCGATCAGGAACAGGCCGAGGCGCGCGCCAAGGCCGAAGCCGAAGAGCGCGCCCGACGCGAGGCCGAAGAGCGGGCACGCTTAGAAGCTGAAGAGCGCGCGCGGCGCGA
>JANWWU010000096.1 GCA_025055595.1 Planctomycetota bacterium
CGCGAAGCGCTCAAGCGTGTAGGGACGGCAGGTCAGCTCGATCAGCGTCGGCGGGGAGCTGCTCTCGTCGAGGAAGCGGAGGTCGCGCTGGCGCCGCGCCGCCGGCGTCTCCAGGGTGCCCTCGGTCACCGCTTCCCAGTCGAGGCAGGCCGGCGCGGGCTGACCCTGCTGGCGTTCCTTGCGCCCCAGCCCCTTGGCGCTGGCCAGCAGCTGCTCGGCATAGGGGATCGCGGTCGCCAGCGGCAGCTTCATCGGGCAGAACAGCACGCCGGCGCTGATCGTCAGCTGCCCGCCGGTCGCCGGCCACAGGCTGATGCCGTGCTTCGTGCCCCACGCCCGCGCATACGCCAAGGCTTGCTTCGCGAAGGCGGCGCAGGCGGTGCGGACGAAGGTGAAGGCATGGGCGGCATGGCAGAGCACGATGATGTCGTCGCCGCCGACGACCAGCGGGCGCACCGGCAGCACCTTGCTGCCAGCAGCCTCCTCGCTGTCGCGCCAGGCCTCGATCACCGCTTGCGTCGCCTCCAGGCAGGCCTGGCGGCTGGCGCCGTCGAGTCCGGTGCTGGCGGCCTGGAGCCAGGAGACGAGCGCCTCGGAGCGCGCGCCGAGACGGTCGTTGGCGGCCCGGAACTGGCTGCCCATGTCGTTGCCGTCCATCACGATCACCGCCCAGCGCTGCCGCCCGCCGAGGGCGCGGCGCACGCGAGAGTCCTCGATGTTGTGGAAGCACTGTTGCTCGTCATCGATGACGCCCTGCTGGCGCAGCGCATCGCACAGCTCCTCCTCGACGCGCAAGCGCACACCTTTGCTGTTGCGCTGGGCGATCACCCGATGCACGCCGCCTTCCGGGCAGGGATAGAGCGCGCTCTCGCGGCAGGGATGCCCGTCGAGATCCTCGGGCACGAAGGCATAGAGCTCGTCGGCGCCGGTGATCGCCGCCAGCGGCTCGTCGGCCAGGCCGAAGGCGATGTCGCAGCCGATCTCGTGGGCGGCGGTGATCAGGCGCTGGCGCAGCTCGTCGGCCGCGGCCGCGTTGTCGCAGCGGAACAGGCCACGGCCGCCGCCGCTGAACAGCCAGCCCGCGAGCGCGGGCGCCGTCTCGCGGTCGAAGCGATCGATCAGGGCGCTGCCGCCGACGATCGAACGCAGGTTCGGCACGGCGAAGATGTAGGACTGGATCCCTTTCAGGTCGTAGGCGAGATAAGGCATGTGCGACTCGTTGCGGTGAGGGGAAGCTGAGTGACTCCTATCGTTGTCGCGGGTGATGGCAAGCGCGAAGAGCGATGGCAAGGCAGCGGTGCGCTGGACAGCGGGTCTCAGCGGCGACGCAGGGCGCTGCCGGCCGGCAGCGTCGCCTGTCGAGCGCCGACCGGCGAGCGCCGGCTAGCGGAGCGCGAGCCACAGGCTAAGGCCACCGCAGGCGAGCAGGGACGCGCTGCACAGCCAGGCGAGCGCCCGCAGCAGCGCGGCCTGCCGGGCGGCCTCGCGCTGCACGGCGTCGAGGGTGGCGGCAAACTGCGAGAAGCGCTGCTCGCAGTCGTGGCGCAGGGCGGCGAGGATGCGCTGCTGCTCGCCTTGGGCCTCCGCGCAGCTCTCGAGCGTCGTGCGCAGGGCCGCGAGGTCCTGCGAGAGCGCATGCAGTTGTTCGGCCTGGGTTCGGGCGAGGCTCTTGAGCCTCGCGCGCAGGGCCGCGTGATGCTGCGAGAGCGCTTGCAGTTGTTGTGCCGCGTTGGGCTCGGGCGCGAGATGGGATGGCGACGAGGAGTTGGAGCTTCCGCCGCCCCACAGCAGGGACTTGCCGATCGGCGCGAGCCACGAGAAGACAGCGTTGATGATGTCGCTGAGCATGGGAGCTCTCCTGAGGTGGCGCCCGCGCTGCGGCGCGGACTCACTCGGTATACCGCCGCGACGCCCGCGTTCTGACAACGGTGAGCGCCGGCCGAGAGCGCCGCGTCAGCGCAGCAGCCAGAGGGCGAGCAGGACGGCGATGGCGAGGAACTGGATGCCGGAGAGGACGATCAGCACGCGGATGCGCGCCGCGTTCTGCGCCGCCTGCGCGGCGAGACCGTCGAGG
>JANWWU010000011.1 GCA_025055595.1 Planctomycetota bacterium
TGATAGCGTAAAGCAGCGCTGGCATAATGCGCCGTCATCGCCTCGCCGGCATGTCCCATCGCTAAGCGCAGCCGCAGGCTGTCAACGCCAGCCGCAATAGACAAGATGGCGTGCGTATGCCGTAAGCTGTGCAAGTGACGCTTCCTCCCCTCGCCATCGGCAATCGGCAGGGCCAGGGTTCGTAGATGCCAGCGGAAAGCCTCGGTGCTGCGGCTTCCGTTCATGGTCCGTTGCCATTCACTGTTGAAGATCCAGGGGTCGCCAGGCGCCGCCGCCGCCTTCCAGGCCGTAAGCAGCTCCATGAGCTCATCGGGCAAGGGCACCGTGCGGGCCTTGTTGAACTTGACACGATAGCCGGCCTTGCGCTCTTCCGCCGTCGGCGGAATCACAGCGAAGGTGCGAGCCTCAAGGTCGACCCTATCCCACCTGGCAAATACCCCCTCACGCAGCCGGCATCCGGTATAGAGCAGGAAGGCCACCAGCCGGCCGACAGGCAGGGCCAAGGCTTGATCGCTGACCAGCCGGCAGGCTTCCCAAGGCGTGAAGTATGCCGGGGCTGGCAAGGGCGCCGTGAAGCCTTGCAAGGCCAACAAGGGATCGCGAGGGAAGGCATCAGGCCACCAGCGCAGCGCTGAGCGAATCACGCCGCAAAGATTCACTCGATGCCGCCGCTTCGTCAATGGGCCGCATGTCAAACTGGCCAACCATCGGTCAATCCGCCGTGGTAAATCCCGCGCCGTCAGGTCATCAATGCCGGCTTGCATCGCTGATTGACAACTGACCGCCACCTTGCGGATACTGCCAGCATCCCGCCCTTTCTCACGCATCATGGCGAGATGCCGCCGCAGGGCTTCCTTGAGCGTCGGCCGCTCAGCAAGCACGGGCTGCGCCGCGATCTCATGCACTCGCTGGCGGGCGCCTTCGACGGTCAGGGCTGGCCAGACGCCAAGCTTGCGCTCGATCACTTGGGCGCCGTGCCGCTGTCGATAATACCAGCATCGCTTGCCGCCGGCCGTCATCCTCAGGATAAGGCCAGGCATGCCAGCGTCCCAATAGCGGCGCTGGCCGCGTTCTGGAGCCGGCAGGTCACGCACCAGGGCATCGGTTAACTTCGCCTTCACGGTTCACCCCCTTGGTGACTGGTCCAGCCACCGCCTAGACACCAGCGCAGGCCATCAGGCCGCCGCTTGGTGCTTGCCAGGACCTATTAAGCGCCCTTCATTCCGTGCAAGTCAAGGCCTAGCCGATAGATAGCGCCCACTGAAAATCCGTGTGTCGCTGGTTCGATTCCGGCCGCGGCCACCACTGCCATCGTGCCCGCAGGCGCGATCGCCTGTCCGGTACCCGTCGCCATCTGCAGGCACCGGCCGGCGGGCGCTCGCGCTGGGCACGAGTGCGGACCGTGCCCCGGCACTGAGGCGAGCGCCGCGATCCGCGGCGGGGCCGGTCCGTAGCGGGGCCAGCAGCCTAGCGCTGGAAGCGGGCGACGAGCTGGCGCAGCTCGTCCGAAGCTTTCGTCAGCTGCTCAGCGACCTGCGCGGCCTCGTGGGCGACCTGGGAGACCGTCTGCACCGTGTTTCCAGCGGTCTGCATCTGATTGCTCATCGCGCGTGCGCTGGCGCTGGCCGACGACAGGTGTTGGCTCATCTCCTTGGTCGTCGCTGCCTGTTCCTCGACGGCCGACGCGATCGTCTGCTGGGCGCGATCGATATGCTCGATCTGCTGGCGGATGCCTTCGAGCGCCTGCACCGCGGCCTGCGCGCTCTGCTGGATCGCGTGCACGCGCTGCGCGATGCCGTCGGTCGACTCGGCAGTCGATCCGGCCAGGCTGCGGATCTCGTTGGCGACGACGGCGAAGCCGCGGCCAGCCTCGCCGGCCCGCGCGGCCTCGATCGTCGCGTTGAGCGACAGCAGCTTGGTCTGCTCGGCGATGCTGGCGATCGTGTGCACGATGTCGCCGATCTGCCGCGAGGTGTCGGAGAGCATCTGCATCGCGCTGTTGCTGGCCTGCGCGTGCTCGACAGCGTCCCGCGCTAGCCGCGCGGCTTCGGTGGTATGGCGGCTGATCTCGGAGATGCTCGCCGTCATCTCCTCGCTGCCCGCGGCCACGGTGCCGATGGTGTCGGCGAGCTTCTGCGTCTCGCTGGTTGTCGCCGATACCGCCTCGGAGACCGTGCGCGACTCGGCACTCAGGCGCTGCGCCGTCGTCCGCATCTGCGTCGCCTGCGTCGCCAGGTGCTGCGCCGCGTTGTCCAGCTGGCCGATCAGCGCGCGCAGCCGTTCGATCGTCGCGTTGATGCTCGCTGCCAAGCGACCGACCTCATGGCGAGACCCCACCGCCACCGTATGCGTCAGATCGCCCTGGGCCACCGCCGCCATCGCCTGCTCGATCGCGACCAGCGGGCGCGTGATCGAACGCGCCACCCACACCAGCACTGCGGCCGCGGCGATGAAGGCGATCAGGCCGACGATCAGCTGCAACTGCAAGAGGTCGGTGACGGAGGAGAGGGCCTGCGCCGCCGGCGCGCGCACTAGCACACCCCAATCATAGCGCTCGAAGCCGACGCCGAGCGCGCTCGCCTGCCAGGCCCAGCCGACGACATAGGTTTCCGACCGCAGGGGGTGCGCTTCGACGGTGAAACCATTGCGATCCTGGCGCGCCGCGCGCGCGGCACCCACTGCCTGTCCGGCCTGGCTGGCGCCCTCGATCGTCACGCGCGGAGCATAATCACGAACGCCTTCGCCGCGCCCAGCGCCATCGTAGATGGCGGCGCCGCGACGATCGAGCAGCAGCAGCTCCGCGCCGTGGAAGCCGAAACTGGCGAGCTTGCCGGCACCATCGCGCGCTGGGTCGGCGAGGGTGGTCATGATATCGCGGACGATGCGATGCCAGCTCGCGTAGTTGGTCCACACCCCGACGACGGCGCCGTCGCGGACGATCGGTGCGCTGAAGCGCAGGACCAGACCGTCGCCGCCGGCGATGTCGCGCACGACGCTCGAGACCTGCAGGTCTTCATAATCCGTGCTGATCGCCTTGGGATCCTGCTGCAACACGCTGGCGAACCAGGCTTCGCCAGCCAGCGAGCGGCCGAGCAGCACCTGGGTCCGCGGATTGGCTGCGCCCTGATGATCGACGGTGTTCACCGCGACGATGGTGCCGGAGCGGTCGGTCACCACCATGACATCGTAGATGCCATAGAGCTTCATGTAGGTGTTGATCGCCGGCGTCAGCGCCTGGGCATCCATCGCCACGGCCGCGGGATTGGCGGCGAAAGCCTGGACATCGCCGATACGCTCGAAGAGGTTGCGGTAGATCGTGTCGAGCGTCGATCGTGCGACCTCGCCGAGGACCCCGCCGGCATTCTGCAGGGCGCTCTGGCGCGCGTGCTGAGAGCTGACGGCGATGACGACGGCGAGCGGGATCGCCAGCAAGGGCAGGATCGCCCACAGAAGCAAGGTGCGCAAGGAACGCATACTTTCTCCGTTCTAGAGTAAGGATTGTGAAGCGGGACTGAACACCGGCCCCTCGAGCCGGTCACTGATAAGGAGCTTGGACGATGCAGCCGAACCAGCCTTGCCCGCGGTAGGTCTCGTAGCCAGGGGAGGCGGCAAACGCGGTGGTCACTCCGCGGGCGTCGACGAGGAAGCCGCTGGCCTGCCCGCGGTGATCGAGCACGAGCCGCTCGCTGAGCACGCCGTGATCGTCGGAGGAGGCGAGCACCAGCCCCTGGCGATCGATGATCAGGACGCGCGTGCGCTGGACTTCGTCGGGCGCCAAACGCACGCTGCGAACCACGGTGCGCGCCTGCGGTCCCCAGTCGAAGTGGACGACGAGCACCCCGAGCACGGCGCCCAGCTTCTCGCCATTGGCCCGGATCGCAGTGGCGAAGGGTGCGACCGTCGCGCCATCGAGGGCGGGGTTGGGCGCGATGTCGCCCGCCACATACTCGTCGCCGGAAGCGAGGCTGAGAGCTGAGCGGAACCAGGGCTGCTCGGCGACCGACAGCCCGGCCACCTGCCAGCGCTGCGGCCGGCCGTTGGCGATGACGCGCCCGGCGGGATCGCAGATCCAGATATCGAGGTACACGGTGTAGGCATCGAGAATCACGCCGAGGCGCCGGCTGGCATAGGCCGTCTGCTCGGGTGTCGGCTGGCTCGCGGCGCCGACCACCGCGCTGTCGGTCGCCCACCAGCGGACATCGCAGGTGCGTTCGTAGAGATTGCGATCGATGATCTCGATCGCATGCAATGCGAGATCGGCGAGCCGCTGCCCCCGCACCTGCTGGACCATCGTCTGTCCAATCGTCTCAAGGACTTGCAGCCGCTCGGCCAGCGCCGCGCCGAGACCCTCGGCGATGGTTTCGATCTGTCGCGATACTTCCTTGACTTCCTGGGCGACGACGAGGAAGCCACGACCGTGCTCGCCGGCGCGCGCCGCTTCGATCTGGGCATTGAGCGCCAGCATCCGCGTGCTGCGGGTGATCGCGCGAATCGTGCCGATCCGCGAGCGCACTTCGGAGCCAACCGCTTGCGCTAGCTCAGCGACGCGTTCAGGGGCGGCATTAAGCGTGCGGGTGTCCGGGGCTGCAGAGGGAGACATGCGTTTTTCTTGTAACGAACGCAAAATTTTTCCAACCGCAGCTGAGTGCTGCATGATGCAGCACTTGGCCCACGCCAGCCATCCCTGGGGGAACCCCGGCCGCAACCGTGCGATTTCTGCTAATTCATTTCAAGTCAGTATCTTATTAAAGCAGCCCCAGGTCGCGACCAGAGGGCGATCGCCGAGTGTTAGTATCCCTCATGCCAAATACTGTTGCGTGTACGAGCGCTCGCCGCATCGCATTCCATCAACTCTCCAGTCTGCACCGAGCCCGTTTCGGTGAACAGCGCCGATCGTAGCGCCATCGCAAAGTTCCCGCCGAGCGCTGCGTGCACGGCCCCTGCCGCTCCTTGCCTGCGCTTGCTACTGTACCTGCCACATTGCCCTGCGCTTGCGCAGCGCCATCACCGCCCTCGTATGCTGGCAGGTTCGGCTCCGCCTCGTCGCTGTTGCCGCAGCGGCAACGCGGTGCGCCTCGATCGGCAGGCAGCAGCAGACCCGCCGGCCGCAGCTAGCGTACGGGCGCTGCGCTGCCGAATGTGCTGTCACGCCAATTGCGCTGCGCTCTGAAGTCGCCACGCCTCCCGGCTCGCGGCCGGCTGCGCCGGCCTCGGTCCAACCACGGACGGCGAGATCGCGCGCGCAGCGCCTCTATTGCTCCTGCTCACTGCTACGGCGAACAGGCGGGCAACGCGCGCAGCAGCCGTCGTTGGGCAGCCCTGCGAGCCTTGCGAGCTTGCGGACTTCTTGCGGGAGGGCACTGCACATTGCTGCCCGCCCTCGCTCCTCGCCCCTAGCCTAGCGGCCGGCTGCGCCGGCCTCGGTCCAACCATCAGCGGCGAGATCAAGTTCACTGGTGCGCGGGAGAGGACTCGAACCTCCACGCCTTTAGGGGGCACAAGGACCTGAACCTTGCGCGTCTGCCAATTCCGCCACCCGCGCAGGCGAGAGCATGCATTATTTCGAGCGGCTCGGTTGGTCAACGAGCGAGGTTCGGCACCAGGTAAGCGAGCTCTGTCTCGATATCGGGATCGCTGCGATCGCCCTTGAGTCCGGCCATCTCGGCGATCTGCATCGCCTGCCCCAGATGTCGCCGTGCCCCGTCGGCATCCCCGGCCAGGCCGAGGACGCGCACCGCCAGCGCATGCGTCAGAAAGGTATCGGGGGTGTACTGCGGGGGCTGTTGTTGCAGCTTCCACAGCGCTTCGGCGACCGCGGCATGGGCCTCGATGCGCCGCTGCTGCGCAAGGTAGGCATAGCCCTTGACGGCGAGCAGCCCGACAAGGCCGAGAGGATCTTGAAAAGCGCGATAATGGGCCTCGCCTTCGCAGTACTGCGCCAACGCGGCATCGATGCGCTTCTGCCGCCGCAGGACATCCCCGCGCCGCCGAAAGCACAGTGGAATGCCGCTGCGATCGCCATGGTACTTGAAGAGCGCTTCGGCGCCGGTGAACAGCGCGATCGCCTCCATCGGTTCCCCGAGGCGCTCGCGCACCTGCCCTTGATGCAGCATGGTCCACGCCACCTGCGCGCCCAGGCCGGCGCGATGGAAGCAGCGCTCAGCCTCCGTGAAGGCATCGACGGCTCGGCTCCAGGCGCCGGCGCGCTGCGCCGCGATCCCTTGATTGCGCAGCGCCACGCCCTCGATGAAGAGCGCCTCGCGGTCGGTCGTCGTCTCTTCCCCCATTCCTAGCAAGTGTGCTGAAGTGATGACCAGCGCAATCGCCGCGCATGCACACATGCGCGCAGGCGTCGCTGACACGATGCACTAGGCAGCGATTACGCTGCGCGTACCGGCGCAGTTTCCTGCACCCAAGCACGAATCAATCGCGCAGCGACATGCTTGCGAGTTCGCGGGGCACCGGACGGCGATTGTTGGATGCGCCCGCCGAAAATAATTCGGCCAGGAGGTGTGCGCTGCGATGACAGACACCCAAGCCGACATCGCGGTGATCGGGCTCGCCGTCATGGGTCAGAACCTCGTCCTCAACCTGGCCGATCACGGCTTCACCGTCGCTGTCCACAATCGGACGGTGAGCAAGATCGACGAGTTCCTCGCCGGCCCGGGTCGGGGCAAGTCGATCGTCGGCGCGCCTGCGCTGCCTGAGTTGGTGCGCGTCCTCAAGCGTCCGCGCCGCATTCTGATGATGGTGAAAGCGGGCGAGGCCGTCGATGCGACCATCGAGCAGCTGCTGCCGCTGCTCGAACCTGGCGACATTCTGATCGACGGCGGCAACAGCCACTATGCCGATACCCAGCGGCGCTGCCGCAGCGCGGAGGCGAAGGGTCTGCTCTTTGTCGGATGCGGGGTGTCCGGCGGAGAGGAGGGCGCCCGCCACGGCCCGGCGCTGATGCCCGGCGGCAGCGCAGCCGCTTGGCCAGCGCTGCAGCCGATCCTGCAGGCGATCGCCGCGCGCGCCTCTGATGGCACGCCTTGCTGCGACTGGATCGGTCCCGATGGCGCCGGCCACTTCGTCAAAATGGTGCACAATGGCATCGAATACGGCGACATGCAGCTGATCGCGGAAGCCTACCATGTTCTGCGCGCGGGCATCGGGCTGTCGGTGGACGAGCTGCACCGCGTGTTCGCGGCCTGGAACGAGGGCGAGCTCGACAGCTTCCTGATCGCGATCACCCGCGATATCCTCGCCTATCGCGAACGCGGACGACCTCTGCTCGACAAGATCCTCGACGCCGCGGGGCAGAAGGGCACTGGCAAGTGGACGACCGTCGCGAGCCTGGATCTTGGCGTGCCGCTGACCCTGATCGCCGAAGCGACTTTCGCGCGCGCGCTCTCAGCGCTCAAGGAGCAGCGCGTGGCCGCCAGCCGCCTACTGCCCAAGCCCCCCGTCCGGCGTTGGAAAGGCGCGCGCTCGCGCGCGATCGAGCAGGTGCGCCTGGCGCTGTACGCCTCGAAGATCGTATCGTATGCCCAGGGGTTCATGTTGCTGGCCGCGGCCTCGACCGCCTTCGGATGGCGTCTCGATCTCGGGCGCATCGCCAGCATCTGGCGCAATGGCTGCATCATCCGCAGTCGCTTTCTGGACGATATCACGCGCGCCTACGCGCGGCAGCCCGACCTGCCGTGCCTGCTGTTGGCGCCGTTCTTCAAACGCGCCCTCGCCAAGGCCCAGGAAGCCTGGCGCACGGTCGTCTCTGAAGCCGCGCTCTGCGGCCTGCCGACGCCAGCGTTCAGCAGCGCGCTCGCCTTCTATGACGGGTATCGCAGCAAGCAGCTGCCGGCGAACCTGATCCAGGCGCAGCGCGACTACTTCGGAGCGCACACCTACGAGCGCCTCGACCGCCCGCGCGGCGAGTTCTTTCATACCGACTGGACGGGGCGCGGCGGTACGGTGACTGCCCAGTCCTACAACGCCTGATTAGCCACCGAGCAGCTTGAGCACATTCTGCGGCAGCTGGTTGGCCTGCGCCAGCATCGCCGTCGCCGACTGGACCAGGATCGTGTTGCGCGTGAAGTTCGCGCTCTCTTCCGCGAAATCGACATCGCGCACCGTCGACTCGGCCGCACGCAG
>JANWWU010000015.1 GCA_025055595.1 Planctomycetota bacterium
CACGGATCGCCTCGCGCACACGCTCTTGTAAGCGGCGCACGTAGCGCTCCGGCGTGTTCATCCCGATCCCGCCGCTGTCGATGACGATGCCGCGGCCCAACCCCTGACCGCAGGCGGCGAGCGAGAGCAGCAGCGCGGCGACCGCGATGGCGCGCAGCACAGCGTCAGCGTAGACCGCTTCAGGCGGCGGCAACGCGCCAGCTGCAGAGGCCGATCGCCCAGTCGCTGCAGTAGAGCGCCTCGTCGCCCTCGGCATCGAGTCGGCCAGCGATGCCGCCGAGATCGGCGCCGAGCGGCCCGCGCGCCGCGGCGACGCGGACGCAGCGCGCCGCCCAGCGGCCGATCGCCGCCGGCAGCAGCGGCTCCCAGCGCTGGCCGAGCATGCGCGCGACGGCGAGCGGCGTCGGATCGACCGGGATCCAGCCGGCCGTGCCGTCGTCGACCTCCAGCCAGAAGTGCGGATGCTCGAGCGCGCGCTGCGCGACCACGCCGCACACCAGGCGCCAGGGCCGCGGGCAGAGCTGGCCGAGCAGGCGCGCGAGGTCCAGGCAGGTGCCGCAGCGCTCCACGCGCTCCTCGGGGCGGTGCCGGCGATAGGCGTAGACGAAGGAGCCGATGAGCTCGCAGAGCAGCCGCTCGAGGTCGGGGCGCTCGCGGCGCGGCCACGACAGCGGGCTGAGCGCGACCTCGTCCTCGGCCTGCCAGGCGTGCAGCGGCGCTGGCGAAAAGTGCAGGCGGCGCCAGGGCCCGCAGGCCTCGCCCGCGCTCCACAGGCGGGCGAGCACGCGCTGGCCCGGGGCGTCGCTCGGCTCCGGCACCCACCAGACGAGGGCGCGCGGCTGCGGCAGCCAGCAGCGCTGAGCGCGCCGCACGCGCAGGCGGCGCGGGCGCGGCCGCGCCGTGAACCAGGCCAGCCAGCGCTGCCAGCGCCGCGCCAGCACCGGGCAGCGATCGAGCCGGCCCCAGGACAGCCAGCTGACCACCGCGTAAGGGTCGAAGCGGCCATCGTCCTGTCGCGGACAGCCCTCGGCGCTCCAGGCGTGCAGGTCCTCGGCCCGCACCCCGAGGCGGCGCGCCAGCTCGGCGGCTGCGCAGGGCGCATGCGGATGCCCGTCGCCGGGATCGAGGAACACGCTAGCGCCCGTGCGCTGGTCCCGGGTCGATCGGCCCTTCGTCGCTGGCGGCGCCGGCGTCCTCGGCTGCCGCCTCCTCGGCGTCGGCCAGCGGCGAGAGGCCGCGCCGCCAGTTTCGCCAGGCCTCGACGGCCCCGAGGGCCAGGCCCCACAGCAGGTAGCCGGTGGTGGCGGCGGCGATGACATACGGCAGGTCGATGATCAGCAGCGCGGCGATGATCGTCAGCAGCGCCATCATCGTCCGGAAGCCGAGGCGGCCGAACAGCGTGCTGCCGACATGCGGGTAGCTGATGGTGGAGACCATCAGCAGGCCGGCGAGGATCGTGATGCCGACCAGGGCCCAGCGGAAGGGATCCATGCTCTCCAAGCCGATCCACGGCTGGGGCACGATCAGGCCCTGAGCGTAGAGCCAGCGCGACAGCGGCAGATCGGGATGGATGATCGCCCACTGATGGAACATCACCCAGCCGCAGATCAGCGCCGCCGCTCCGGGGCTCGGCAGGCCGCGGAAATGCGTCGTCGCCTCGCCGCCGCCATGGGCGTGCTCGACATTGTAGCGCGCCAGGCGGATCGCCGCCATCACCGCGTAGAAGACGGTGACGAACCACAGCAGCTTCTCGCCGTAGGCGAAGATCCCGGGCTGGCCCATCACCAGGCGATGGACGAGGATCGCCGGCGCCAGGCCGAAGGACACGACATCGGCGAGGCTGTCGAGCTCGGCGCCGAAGGGCCCGGCGGTGCGCGTCATCCGCGCCACCTTGCCGTCGAACATGTCGCAGACCATCGCCGCGAAGATGCACACCGCGCCCCAGAACAGCCGCCACTGGTGCTCGGCGCTGCCCGGCACATAGCTGACCGCGCAGAGGATCGCGGTGATGCCGGCTGCCAGGTTGCCGGCGGTCAGCAGGGTCGGCAGCACCGGCAGCGTCTTCAGGCGGCGCAGGCGCAGGCGCAGCCGCTCGCTCATCCGTCGCCCTCGGGGAGGAACTCGACGAGCACGGTCTCGCCGCCGCGCACGCGCTCGCCGGGCTTGACCAGCACGCGGTGCGGGCGATCCAGCGGCACGAGCAGCTCGGTGCGGCTGCCGAAGCGGATCATCCCGTAGAGCTCGCCGCGCTGCAGGCGATCGCCGAGGCCGTGGGTGCAGACGATGCGGCGGGCGATGAGGCCGGCGATCTGGCGGACGACGATGCGCAGGTCGCGGCCGACCGCCGGATCGCAGGCGATGCCAAGCGTGTTGGCCTCGTTGGCCTCGGCGGCCTCGGGGTGCCGAGCGTCGAGGAAGCGGCCTGGCCGGTACGCGGCATAGATCACGGTGCCGCTGCACGGCGCGCGGTTGACATGGACATCGAGGACGCTGAGGAAGATGCCGATGCGCCGCGCCGGGCCGCCGATGACCGCGGGTTCGTTGACGTCGGCGATGTCCCACACCGTGCCATCGGCGGGGGCGACCAGGCGGTGCTCGCCCGGCGGCGGGCGGCGGGACGGACAGCGGAAGAACCACAGCACGAAGAGCGTGCCGAGCGCGGCGATGCTGGCGCCGAGCCCCTGCGGCCAGCCCGGCGGCAGCAGCCAGGCGCCCCAGCCGAGGACGCCGGCGACGGCCGCGGTCGGCAGCAGCCCCCAGCGCGCGATCATCGCGCTGCGTCCTGCGGCCAGTCCGGCGGCGGCTGGCCGTAGAAGCGGACTTCGACCGGGCGCTCGGCCGGCGGCGCCGGGAACTGCCATCCGAGGCGCGCCGCGCTCAGCGGCACCGCGCACAGCAGCATCGCGGCGACCAGGGTCGAACGATAGAGGCTGCCGACGGCGCGCCGCCACGCCATCGCCCAGGCGATCGCCAGGACGATCAGCAGGGCGGCAAGCCGCGACGGCTGATGCGCCCACCACAGGGCGGCGAGGCAGGCGCCGTAGCCCGCGGCCAGGTACACCTGGCCGAGCTCGGGGCGCCGCGCGCGCAGGGACGCGAGATCGAGGTGGGCGGCGTCGGCGAAGCGCATGTCGCGAGCGTAGGCGGCGGCCTCGGCGTGCATCAAGCGCCGAGGGCGCTGCGCACCGCGGCCAGCGCGTCGTCGACCGAGAGGCGCCGCTGCGCGGTCGTGTCGCGGTCGCGCAGGGTCACCGTGCCGTCCTGCAGCGTCTGGCCATCGACCGTGATGCACCACGGCGTGCCGGCCTCGTCGTGCTTCGCGTAGCGCTTGCCGATCGAGGCCTTCTCGTCGTACTTCGCGTTGATGCCGGCGTCGAGCAGGCGCTCGAGGATGGCGCGCGCGCGCTCCGGCATCCCGTCCTTCTTGACCAGCGGCAGCACCGCCGCCTTGATCGGCGCCAGGCGCGGGTGCAGCTTCAGGACAGTGCGCAGCTCCGTGTCGCCGGCGGCGGTGCGCCGCTCTTCCTCGTGGTAAGCGTCGAGCAGGAAGCAGAGGACGGCGCGGGTCGCACCGGCCGCTGGTTCGATGACGAAGGGCTTGTACTTCCAGGGCTTCTCGCCGGTGCGCGGGTCGGCCTTCTCCTGGTCGACATACTGCAGCGCGACGCCGCTGTGGCGCTCGTGCTGCGTCAGGTCGTAGTCGGTGCGGCTGGCGATGCCCTCGAGCTCGCCCCAGCCCCAGGGGTAGAAGTACTCGATGTCGTAGCAGTCGTCGGCGTAGAAAGCCATCTCGTCCTTGCCGTGCTGGCGGAAGCGGAAGCTCGCCGGGTAGTTGGCGTAGCGCGTCCACCAGCGCATCCGCTCCGCCTTCCAGTAGGCCAGCCACTCGCCCTGGGTGCCGGGCTCGCAGAAGAACTCCATCTCCATCTGCTCGAACTCGCAGGAGCGGAAGATGAAGTGCTCGACCGTCACCTCGTTGCGGAAGCTCTTGCCCATCTGGGCGATGCCGAAGGGCGGCTTGAGGCCCGTGCACTCGAGGACATTCTTGAACTGGACGAACATCGCCTGCGCGGTCTCCGGCCGCAGATAGACCAGCGAGGTCTGGCTGACGTGCTCCATCACCGCATGCAGGATGCGCGCCCGCTCGCCGCTCGCCAGCGCCGCGGCGAGCGGGCCGCTGTCGCAGGCCTTGCCGAAGCGCGCGCGCACCGCCGCCGCGAGATCGCCGCTGGCGGTCAGCTCGGCGATGACGCGGGCGAGGTCGCCGAGCTGATCGACCGGGCCGAGGGTGGTGCGGAACATCAGGTTGAACTGCTTCTCCTCGGTCAGGAATGGGCTGCCGCAGCTCGGGCTGACGTAGCCGCGGAACGGCCAGGTGCGGCTCGGGGCCGCGGCGCCCGGCGCGAAGTAGCCGAACTCCTGCGGCGAGACGCAGCGCAGGCCGCGCAGCACGCAGCCGTCGCGGACGAGCTGGACGCCGTAGTCCTTGGCGATCAGCTCCTGCCAGTCCTTGGCGCGCGCGGCGTCGGGCGCGGTGATCGGCAGCTCGTCGCCCGGCCGCACCCGCGGCGCCTTGTCGGCGCGGAAGCGCTCCTTCGAGATCTTGCAGTCGACCAGCGGATCGGCGAAGCCCGCGGCATGGCCCGAGGCCCGCCACACCTCGGGGTGCATGATGATCGCGGCATCGATGCCGACGATGTTCTCGCGGCGCGTCACCATGTCGCGCCACCATTCGTTCATGATGTTGCGCTTGAGCTCGCTGCCGAGCGGGCCGTAGTCGTAAGCGCTCTTCAGGCCGCCGTAGATCTCGGAGGAGGGGAAGACGAAGCCGCGGCTCTTGCACAGCGCGGTCAGCTTCTTCATCACATCCGGCGGATGCACCTTGGGGGCGGCGGGGTCGCTCATGGTCGTTCTCGCGAGGCACCACATCTTGGACTGCGCCCGCTGCGGGCAACCCGGGCGGAGCTGCGCTGCCTGGCCTTGGCGGCGCGGGGCGCGCCGCATCATGCCGCCGTGCAGCGCGGCAGTCGCGTGGTGCTGGCGGTGATGGCCTGGGCGACGCTGGCGGCCGCCGAGCCCGATGCCTGGATGGACGCCGTGCAGCCGCCGGGCGAAGGCTGGCGCCAGCACCGCCAGGAGCTCGTCGTCAACAACGAGAGCGAGCCGAAGACCCTCGATCCGCACCGGATGACCGGCGTCGTCGAGATGCGGGTGGCGAGCGCGCTGTTCGAGGGCCTGACGACGCCCGATCCGCGCGATCTGACGCCGCGGCCGGCGCTCGCCGCATCCTGGGAGGTGGACGACGATGGCCTGGGCTACACCTTCCGCCTGCGGCCCGGGCTGGCGTTCAGCGATGGCCGGCCGATCGATGCCGAGGTCGTCCGCGCCTCCTGGCTGCGCGCCCTCGCGCCCGCGACCGGCTGCGAGTACGCCGAGCTCTTCGATCCGATCGTCGGCGCCGAGGCGCTGCGCCGCGGCGCGGCGGCGGAGCTCGGCGTCGAGGCCCGCGATCCGCTGACGCTGCGCGTGCGCCTGCGCCACCCCTGCCCCTGGTTCCTGCAGCTGCTCGCGATGCCGCCCTTCGCCGCCGTCCCGCTGCATGCGATCGCCGCCCACGGCGAGCGCTGGACCGCGCCCGGCGCGCTCGTCAGCAGCGGGCCCTTCCTGCTTGCCGAGCACCGACCGCGCCAGCACCTGGTGCTCGTGCCCAATCCGCGCTGGCGCGCGGCGCCGCGCCTGCGCCTGACCCGGCTCACGCTGCTGCCGATCGCCGATGCCGACGCCGCCTATCGCCTGTTCTGCAGCGGCGCGGTCCACTGGCTGCCCTCGATCCCGCTGGCGAAGTGGGAGGAGGTGCGCTGGCTGCCCGAGTACTACATCGCGCCCTTCCTCGCCAGCTACTTCTACCGCTTCAACTGCGCGCGCCCGCCCTTCGCTGACAAGCGGGTGCGCCGCGCCTTCAGCCTGGCGATCGATCGGCGGGTGATCGCGCGCCAGGTCCTGCGCGCCGGCCAGGTGCCGGCGACCTGGCTGACCCCGCCGATGCCGGGCTACGAGCCGCCGCGCGGTCTCGCGACCGACCGCGCTCGCGCCCGCGCGCTGCTTGCCGAGGCCGGCTGGGGTCCGGGCGGGCGCCCGCTGCCGCGCATCCGCCTGCTCTACAACACCAGCGAGGCCCACAAGCAGATCGCGGAAGCGGTGGCCAAGCAGTGGGAAGAGGCGCTCGGCGTCCAGGTCGAGCTCGTCAACCGCGAGTGGAAGGTCTACCTCGCGGAGCTCAGCGCGCTCGACTACATGGTCGCGCGCTCGGCCTGGGTCGCCGACTACCAGCACCCCGACACCTTCCTCTCGCTGTGGGTCAGCAACGGCGGCAACAACCGCACCGGCTGGGCGAGCGCGGACTACGACGCGGCGCTGCAGGCGGCGCGCGCCGAGCGCGATCCGCGCGCGCAGATGCAGCGCTACCGCGAGCTCGAGCGCGTCCTCGTCGAGGACGAGCTGCCGATCATGCCGCTCTACATCTATGTCAGCCAGGGCTTGCTGCGCAGCGAGGTCCGCGGCTGGTGGACCAATCCGCGCGACGAGCACCCCTGGTGGTGCCTGTGGATCGAGCCATGAGCTTCCTCGCCCGCCGCCTGCTGCTGGCGCCCTGCGTCCTGCTCGTCGTCGCCCTCGCCACCTTCGCGATGGTCCGCCTCGCCAAGGGCGGACCCTTCGACGCCGAGCGCGAGCTGCCGGCGGAGGTCAAGGCCGCGCTCGCGGCGCGCCTCGGCTGGGACCGGCCGCTGCCGGAGCAGTTCCTGCGCACGCTCGTCGGCGTCGCCGACGGCAGCCTGCCGACGCTGTCGCCGGGCCAGAGCGTCGGCGCGGTGCTGGCGCCGCGCGCCGCGGTGACGGCGACGCTCGGCGCCGTCGCCTTCGCGTTGGTCGTCGTCCTCGGCCTCGGCTGGGCGGTGTTGGCGACGCGCTGGTCGGGCAGCGCCCTCGACCGCGCGCTGACCCACGGCACGATCGCCTGCATCGCGCTGCCGAGCTTCGTCATCGGCCCCGTGCTTGCCTGGCTGGTCGGCGTACGCCTCGGCTGGCTGCCCCCGCTCGGCTGGGGCGGCGCCGCGCACCTCGTGCTGCCGGCCCTGACGCTGGCGATCGTGCCGGCGGCGCGCCTGGCGCGCCTGGCGCGCGCCGCCCTCGCCCACGAGGAGCACAGCGACCATGTGCGGACGGCGCGCGCCAAGGGCTGCGGGCCGTGGCGGGTGCTGCTTCAGCACATCCTGCGGCCGGCGCTGCCGCCGGTCGTCGCCTACCTCGGGCCGCTGGCGGCCTGGCTGCTGACCGGTTCGGTGGCGGTCGAGCTGGTGTTCGCCGTGCCCGGGCTCGGCGCCGAGATGGTGCAGGCGGCGATCAACCGCGACCACAACCTGGTGCTGGCGCTCACCCTGTGGTTCGCGCTCGCGGTCGTCGCCTGCAACCTGCTCGCCGACCTGGCGGTCGCCGCCCTCGATCCCCGGGTGCGCCTGACATGACGCGGGGCGGGCTCGGCGCGGGCTGGCTGTCGCTGGCGGCGCTGGCGCTGATCGTCGCGCTGTGCGCGTTCGCGCCGTGGGTGGCGCCGGAGCCCGATGCGCTGCGCCCCTGGCTCGGGGCGCAGCCGCCGGGCACGCGCAGCGTCGCGGTCCCGCTCGTCGTCCGCTTGGCGGTCGGCGCCCCCGGACCCGGCGGGCGGCGCGCGGTCTATGAAGTCGATGAGGGGGAGGAGCGCCTCTATCGCTGCGCGCTGCGTCGCGGCCGCCTGGAGATCATCGGCCCCGACGCCCAGCCCGTCGGCGAGCTGGCGCTGCCGCCGACGGCCCTGATCTTCGGCCCCGGCGGTTGCGAGGGGCCGGCCGGGCCGGGCGTCCTGCGCGCCGGCGGGGCGCCGCCGCCCTGGCTGCATGCCGCGGCGCCCGTGCGCTATGTCAGCATTCGCGACCCGGGGCCACTACGCAGCGTCGTCGTCGAGCAGGACGGCGCCGGCCGCATCGCCCGCATCGTCCGCGACGGCCAGCCGCTCGAGGCGCTGGAGATCGCTGGCGACCGCGTGCGCTCTCTGGAGATCGACGGCCGCGCGCGCACCACCCTGCACCTGCTCGGCACCGATCCGCTCGGCCGCGACCTGTGGGCGCGCACGCTCTACGGCGGCCGGCTCTCGCTGAGCGTCGGCGTCGTCGCCACCCTGGTCGCGCTGGTCATCGGCAGCCTCTACGGGGCGATCGCCGGCTGGCGCGGCGGCCGCACCGATGCGCTGATGGTCGCGGGCATCGATGTCCTCGACGCCATCCCCTTCCTCTTCGTCGTCATCCTGCTGATGACCGTCGCCGATCGCAGCCTGCTGCTGTTCTTCGCCGCCCTCGGCTGCGTGCAGTGGCTGACGACGGCGCGCATCGTCCGCGCGCAGGTGCTGGCGTTGGCCGGCCGCGAGTTCATCCTCGCCGCGCGCGCCCTCGGCCTGCCGACCTGGCGCATCGTCCTGCGCCACCTGCTGCCCAACTGCCTGGGACCGCTGCTGGTGTTCGCGGCGCTGACCGTGCCGGCGGTGATCGTCGAGGAGAGCTTCCTGTCGTTCATCGGCCTGGGCGTGCAGCATGAGGGGCGCCCGCTCGACTCCTGGGGCGCGCTGATCCAGCAGGGCCTGCAGGCGCTCGGCAGCGATGGCAGCCGCTCCTGGCTGCTGCTGGCGCCGGCGTCGATGCTCGCCGTCGCCTTGTTCGCGCTCCACGATCTCGCCGAGCGCGCGCGCCAGCGGCTCGATCCGCGGGCGGCTGGCGGCGGGCGCTAGGGCGCGGCGCGCGCGGCGAGTTCTCGACACGCTGCGCCGTCGGCTATCATGCCCGCTTCCCCTTTTCGGAGGCCGACGGTGGTCGATGAGGCGACGCGCAAGGCCCAGGTCCTGATCGAGGCCCTGCCCTATCTCAAGCGCTTCCACGAGGCGGTCGTCGTCGTGAAGGTCGGCGGCGAGGCGCTCGAGGACGACGCGGCGCTGTCCGCCCTGCTGCTCGATCTCGTCTTCCTCGAGCAGGTCGGGGTCTCGCCGGTGCTCGTGCACGGCGGCGGCAAATCGATCAGCCGCGCGATGGAGGCGGCGGGGCTGCGGCCGGTCTTCCATCAGGGCCGACGGGTGACCGATGCCGCGGCGATGGCGATCGTCGCCCGCGAGGTCGAACGCTTGAACGAGCGCATCGTCGAGCGCCTGTTCGAGCTCGGCGGAGCGGCGATCGGCATGCTGCCGCCGCGCCAGCAGGCGGTCTACGGCGAGCTCTTCGATCCCGCGCTCGGCCTGGTCGGGCGCCCGCAGCGCGTCGACCGCGAGCGCCTCGCGCGCTATGCGACGCGCGGCCTGATCCCGGTCGTGCCCCCGCTCGCCGTCGCCGCCGACGGCCAGCTGCTGAACACCAACGCCGACGACATCGCCCTGGCGGTGGCGGTGGCGCTCGGCGCCGCCAAGCTCGTATTCCTCAGCAGCGTGCCCGGCGTCCTCGCCGATCCCCAGGATCCCCGTTCGCTGATCAGCAGCCTGAGCGCCGCCGAGGCGCGCGCGCTGATCGCCCGCGGCGTCGTCGGCGGCGGGATGATCCCCAAGGTCGAGAGCTGCATCGCCGCGCTCGAACAGGGGGTGGGGAAGATCCACATTCTTGCCGCGGCCCAGCCGCACGCCCTGCTGCTCGAGATCTTCACCGCCGAGGGCGTCGGCACCGAGCTGCGGCTGACCTGAGGCAGGAAGCCATGCGTCATCTGCTGTCGCTCGCCGATTTGAGCCCCGCGGAATTTCTCGGCCTGCTTGAGCTTGCCGCGTACCTCAAGGAGCGCTGGCGCCAGGGCGTCATCGAGCGCGCCCTCGCCGGCGCGACGCTGGCGATGATCTTCGAGAAGCCCTCGCTGCGCACCCGGCTGTCCTTCGAGGTCGCGATGGAGCAGCTCGGCGGACGCGGCATCTACATCCGCGGCGAGGAGATCGGCATCGGCCAGCGCGAGGCGATCCAGGACATCGCGCGCGTGCTCTCGCGCTATCACCAGGGCATCATGGCGCGGGTGTTCCGCCAGCAGACGGTCGTCGATCTCGCGCGCTACGGCAGCGTGCCGGTGATCAACGGCCTGTCCGACGAGGGCCATCCCTGCCAGGTCCTGGCCGACTTCCTGACCATCCGCGAACACTGCGGCGCCGTCGCCGGTTTGACAATCGCCTTCATCGGCGACGCCAACAATGTCGCGCGCAGCCTGGCGCAGGCCTGCATCCTCGCCGGTTCGCGGCTGGTCGTCGCCAGCCCGCCCGGCTACGCCTTCACCGAGGCCGATCGCGCGGCCTTCGGCGCGCAGTGGGGGACGGCGGTGCGCCAGCTGCACGATCCGGCGGAGGCGGCGCGCGGCGCCGACATCCTCTATACCGATGTCTGGACCAGCATGGGCCAGGAGCGCGAGCAGGCGGCGCGGCGCGCGGCCTTCGCCGGCTTCTGCATCGATGAGCGGCTGATGGCGCTGGCCCCGCGCGCCAAGATCATGCACTGCCTGCCGGCGCACCGCGGCGAGGAGATCTCCGACGCCGCGCTGGAGAGCCCGCAGTCGATCGTCTTCGACCAGGCGGAGAACCGCCTGCATGCGCAGAAGGCCGTCCTGCGCGTGCTGCTCGCTCGCGACGGCGCCGCGCTGCTGGGGTGAGCGCGATGCGCCCGATACGCTTCGCGCGTCGCTGGTTGACCAAGCCCGCCGGCTCCTGCCTGGTCAGCTTCGGCGGCACGCGCGTGCTGTGCAGTGCGAGCATCGAGCCCGAGGTGCCGCCGCACCGCCGCGGCCTCGGCGGCTGGGTGACCGCCGAGTACGCGATGCTGCCGGGATCGACGTCACCGCGCAAGAAGCGCGACAGCGGCAAGGTCGATGGGCGCAGCGTCGAGATCCAGCGGCTGATCGGCCGCGCCCTGCGCGCGGCGGTGGCACTCGATCGCCTCGAAGAGGTCAGCATCGTCATCGACTGCGATGTCCTCGATGCCGATGGCGGCACCCGCACCGCGGCGATCACCGGCGGCTGGTTGGCGCTCCACGATGCGCTGGCGGCCCTCGCCAGGGAGCGCGGGCATGAGGCGGGCGCTGCGCACTATCTCAGCGGGCAGGTCGCCGCGGTCAGCGTCGGCCTGGTGCAGGGGCAGGTGGTCGTCGACCTCGACTACGCCGCCGACAGCGTCGCCGAGGTCGACATGAACCTGGTGATGCGCTGCCCGCTCGGCGGCGGCGCGGCCGACTTCGTCGAGATCCAGGGCACCGGCGAGCACGGCGTGCTGCCGTGCACGCGCCTGCCCGAGCTGCTGGCGGCCGGCGCCGCGGCGCTCGCCGACATCTTCGCGGCCCAGCGCGCCGCCCTCGCCGAGCCTCAGTAGTAGCCCTGCTTGCGGATCTTGTCGCGCTCGGACGACGGCTCCGGCTCGCGCTTCTTCCCCGGGGCGAAGGGGTCGGGCGGCTTGATCGCGCCGATGCGCTCGAGCAGCCGCTCGACGGTCGCGGCATCGAGCTGGAACTGCTCCATCAGGTAGTGCCGGACGTAGGCCAGATCCAGACGTTGGCGCACCAGCGCGCGCGCGAGCCGCTCGACATCCTTGCCCCAGGCCAGCGGCATCGCGACCTCAGGAGGCGGCCGCGGCCACGCCCTGCTCGACGCTGTCGTGGATCGTGAACAGGGCATCGAGGCCGAGGATCGAGAAGATCTCGCGCACTGCCGGCGAGGGCTTGACCAGCTGCAGGCAACCGCCGAGCTGCTTGGCCTGGTGCTGACCGTTGATGATGACGCCGACGCCGGCGCTGGCGATGTACGACAGCGCCGAGAGATCGATGACCACCCGGCAGCAGCCGGCGTCGAAGAGCTCTCGCAGGCGGCGTTCGAACTCGACGAAGGTGTGCCCATCGAGATAGCCCGCCAGGTGCAGGACGCGCACTTGGCGGACGCTCGTCTCGGTGATCTGCAGGCCGGGCTTCATGCTCCCTCAAGCGGCAGCATCCAGTACATCGCTGCGACGACTGTGACAAGCGAGCGCCTTGGCTGCCGGCGTGCGGTGACATGATCGCGGTCATGACCCAAGCGAGCGGCAGCATCGAAGAGGACTTCCGTATCATCGAGGAGGCGGTGCGCGCGCTCGACAGCGGCGAGCTGCCGCTGGAAGAGGCGCTGCGCCGCTACGAGGAGGGGCTGCGTGCGGTCCGCGCCGCCAAGGCCCGCCTCGATGCCTATCAGGCGCGCCTCGAGGAGCTGCGCGGCGGCGACTGAGCCGTCGCCGGCAGGCCGCGCGCTCAATGCTTCATTGCGCAGGCGCCGCCGCCCTTGCCCTTGTGCGCCTTCCAGCGGGCATCGGGCTTGGCGGCCTCGCCGTACTTGCCGGCGGCGTAGTCGGCGGCCATCTGCGCCAGCGTCTTGATCGGCACCTTCGGCGCCTGCCCGGCCTGGCCGAACTGGCGCATGCGCTCCTCGCAGACCTTCTGCATCGCCGCGCGCGCCGGCGTCAGGTACTCGCGGGGATCGAACTTGTCGGGGCTCTCCGCGAACACCTGGCGGATCGCCGCGGTGATCGCCAGCCGGTTGTCGGTATCGACATTGATCTTGCGCACGCCGGCGCGGATGCCGCGCTGGATCTCCTCGATCGGCACGCCGTAGGTCTCCTTCATCCTGCCGCCGAAGCGGTTGATCGCCTCGATCAGCTCGCGCGGCACGCTCGATGAGCCGTGCATGACGAGGTGGCAGTGCGGGATCTTGGCGTGGATCTCTTCGATGCGCTTGATCGCCAGGACATCGCCGGTCGGCCGCTTGCTGAACTTGTAGGCGCCGTGGCTGGTGCCGATCGCGACCGCCAGCGCATCGATGCCGGTGCGCTGCACGAAGTCGACGGCCTGGTCGGGGTCGGTCAGCAGCTGCTCGAGCGTCAGCTTGCCCTCGGCGCCGTGGCCGTCCTCCTTGTCGCCCTTGCCGGTCTCGAGCGAGCCGAGGCAGCCGAGCTCGCCCTCGACCGAGACGCCGAAGGCGTGGGCGATGTTCACCACCTCGCGGGTGACGGCGACGTTGTATTCATAGCTCGCCGGCGTCTTGCCGTCCTCCTCGAGCGAGCCGTCCATCATCACCGAGGTGAAGCCCATGCGGATGGCGCTGATGCAGGTTTCGGGCGAGTTGCCGTGGTCCTGGTGCATCACCACCGGGATCTCGGGGTAGAGCTCGACCGCGGCCTCCATCAGCTTCTTGAGGAAGAGGTCGTTGGTGTACTTGCGCGCGCCGCGGCTGGCCTGCACGATCACCGGGCTCTGGGTGGCGCGCGCCGCCTCCATGATCGCCTGGATCTGCTCCATGTTGTTGACATTGAGCGCGCAGACGCCGTAGCCGTGCTCGGCGGCGTGGTCGAGGAGCGGGCGCAGGGGGATGAGCGGCATGAGGACCTCCGCAGGGGTGCGTGGGGAGCGAGTGTGGGGCGGCGCGCCACGGTGCAAGGCCAGCTGGCGCGCGCCGTGCATCAGCCGCTGACGGCGTCGAGGCGGGCGATCGCGACGACGCGCGCCAGCGGCACGAAGACCTGCCGGCGGTTGACGCGGACGCCGTAGCGCTGGGTGTCGAGGGCGTAGACATCGCGGGTGCTGCTGCCTTCGCGCATGTCGTGGACATCGGCGTCGGCGAGCTGCAGCCAGTGCGCGTCGGCCCGCTGCAGGCGGCCGATGATCAGCCAGCCGCCATCGAGATCGAGGACGACGAGCTCGCCGAGCAGGCCCTCAGGCAGAAAGCTCATGGTCGTGCGGGCGATGCGGGCCGCTGTCGCTGAGATGCCGAGCGAGGATGTCGCGCAACCGGCGGCGGCGCGAGGGCGCCATGCGGCGCAGCAGGTTGTCGACGAGCAGCGCGATCACCGTCTCGTCGTTCTGTTCGGCCAGCGGAATCTCGGCGCGCGCCATCGTCCGGTGGCCGCCGGCCGAGCCGATGTCGGCGAAGGCGTCGCGCGCGCGCTTGCCGACATCGCAGCGGTGGCCGTCGCTGCGGAAGACGACGATCAGGCGCCGACCGGCGTCGTCGCTGCGGATGCCGCTGGCGACCACCCAGGCGATGCCGTGGGTGAGCAGGACGAGGTCCGCGGTCTGCACCATGATGTCGGCGGTCGGCACGGCGCCGAAGTGGATCAGGCAGAGATCGCGATGCACGACGCGGTGCGCGATGCCCCAGGCGATCCAGTCGAGCACTGCGGCCGGAATCTGCGATTTGTCGAGGCGCTGGCGGAAGCCGGCGTCGGCCCGCCGCTGCAGCCGTTCGTAGGCTGCGATGTCGGCGGACTGGGTGTGCCGGCGCAGGTCGTCGGTGTCGGTGGTGATGCCGTAGAGCAGCGCGGTCGCCAGCTTGCGGTCGATCGGCAGCCCGGCCTCGCTCAGATACTCGCTGAGGATCGTCGAGGTCGCGCCATAGTCGGGGCGGACATCGACGAACTCCGCGACCGTGTCCTCGCGCAGCGGATGGTGGTCGATGACGACGCGGGCGCGCGGGGCATCCTCGCGCCAGAAGCCGGGCTGGGCGTCGACGACGGCGACGAGGTCGGCGGCGGCGAGCTCCTCGGCGCGCAGCCGCGCGATGTCCGCTTTCAGCCACGACAGCAGCAGGCGGTTCTGGTAGCGCTGGATCTCCCCCGTGTAGCGGATCGCCGCCGTCTTGCCGGCGGCGTGCCACAGCGCGCGCAGCCCGAGGGCGGCGCCGATCGCGTCGGGATCGGGATCGCCGTAGAGCAGCACCAGGGGGCGCTCGCTGGCGCGCGCCATCGCCAGCAGCGCATCGACGCGGCGCAGCGTCGCCAGCCGCGTCTCCAGGCGCCGGCGCAGCACCGCCGCGCTCTCGTGCAGCTGCAGGAAGCCGGGGATGCGGCGCTTGAGCAGGCGCTCCGAGCCGATGACGAAGCGCGCCACGGTCTCCGGCAGCCAGGACGCGATTTGCACCAGCTCCTCGCGCCGCGGCACGGCGACGAAGTATGGCGGCGGCGGCAGATCGGGCGGACGGGAGCCGTAGTCGGGCACCACCGTCACCTGCACGCCCGGATAGGGCGCGAGCTGCTCTTCCAGCGGCGCCCAGGCGGTGTAGACGCGGACGCGGATGTCGCCGCCGACGAACAGGCCCACCGTGGCGACGACCTGCTGATGGTGACCGATGATGGTGACCAGCCGGGTCGCGCTGGGGACGGCCTGGCGGCGCGGCATAGACCATCCAGTCTACTGCGGGGCGATGCCGCACAAGCCGGGGCACCATGCTAGCGCGGCGCGGCCAGCGCCTAGCCTGCGGGCATGAGCGAGGGCCTGCCCTGCGATCCCGACCTCTTCGACCTCCTGGTCTGTCCGCTGGCGCGGACGCCGTTGAAGTGGGTCGAGGGCCGCCTGGTGTCCACAGACCGCGCGACGCGGCGCGCCTACCGCGTGCAGGACGGCATCCCGGTGATGCTGGTCGAGGAGTCCGAGGAGCTGGCGCTCGCCGAGTGGCAGCGGCTGATCGACCTGCCCGGGCCGGTCGGGCAGGGCGCGGAGGCGGTGCGCCGCCGCCACGGGCTGCGCTGATGCGGCCGCGGCTCGCGTGGGTGCCCGCCGCCATCGCCCGCCACCGCGGACCGCAGCCGGAGCACCTCGATGTCTTCCTCGCCGCCGGCGCCCTCTGCTTGAGCCTGCGCCTCGCGCACGGCCGCTGGCAGGAGCAGGCTCCCCATCGCCGCCGCTATCTGTCCTACAGCGGGCCGCTCAGCGCTGGCCGCGGCGCCGTCGCCATCTGCTGGCGCGGGCTCGGCCGCCTGCGGCGGACCAGCGGCGGCTGGCAGCTCGAGCTGCGCCGAGGGTGTGCGACGGCGCGCTGGCTGCTCGCCGATGGCGGGATTGTCCGCGCGCTCGGCGGACGATGCTCGCGCGATGCCCGGCGCTGAGCCATTCACCGATTCGAGCACGATCACCGGGGTGCCGTCGACCGAGCGACTGCGCCGGCGCACGCTGCACGCCGCGGCCTTCGAGGCGGTGCTCAAGGAGACCTTCCTCGCCCAGGGCATCCAGCTGATCGAGCCGCTGGCCGCCGCCAGCAAGGAGACCGTCGTCTACGGCGCCAACTACCACGGCGAGCAGGTCGCGGTGAAGATCTATGTGCCGGCGGTCGACGAGATCGAGGAAGCGCTGTCGTCGTTCGGCGCCTTCAAGGTCGAGTGCGAGAAGACGATGATCCTGTCGCGGCGCAGCCCGCATGTCCTGCAGGTGCTGGAGTACGGCGACGCCGAGCTGCCGCGCGACCTGCCGGACGAGCTCGTCGACCTCTTCCCGCTGCGCATCCTGCCGTTCATGGTCACCGAGCGCGCGGCCTTCGGCTCGCTCGACAAGATCATGCGCCGCTCCCTGCCGGGCTTCGATCGCTGGACGCTGCTTGAGACCTTGTGCGCGGCGACCGAGGGGATCCATGAGGCGCACCTGCATCAGGTCGTGCACCGCGACATCAAGCCGCAGAACATCCTCGTCTTCGCCCCCGGCAAGGGGAAGATCGCCGATTTCGGCATCGCGCGCTGGCGCACCCGCCGCGTCAACCGCGAGAGCGTGCTGCTGACCCCGAAGTATGCGAGTCCCGAGCAGGCCTTCTACGCGCTGACCGGCGAGCACGAGCAGCTCGTCGAGGTCCGCGGCGACATCTACTCCTGGGCGATCATGGTCTACGAGCTGGTCACCGGCCGCCATCCCTTCGCCTGGGCGATCCGCGCCGCCGCCGGCGCCGACCTCCGCACCCAGCAGCGCAACCTGCTCAAGGCGATCGCCGCCAACGACCGCCGCGGCTTCGCGGCCACCGGCGACATCACCTTCGATGCGCTGATCGACACTTGCACCACCGACCTGAAGCGGCGCATCAGCGACATCTCGCTGGCCAACCGCGTGCTGCGCCAGTTCGTCGCGCGCATGCGCCAGCAGGCCGGAGCCGGCGGGCAGTAGCCACGGCTCAGCGCACGTTGCCCTGGCCGCGCACCACCCACTTGTAGGTCGTCAGCTCGCGCAGGCCCATCGGGCCGCGGGCATGGATGCGATTGGTGCTGATGCCGACCTCGGCGCCGAAACCGAACTGCCCGCCATCGGTGAAGCGGGTGCTCGCATTGTGGTAGACGCAGGCGCTGTCGACCTCGGCGAGGAAGCGCGCTGCGGCCGCCTCGTCGGCGGCGACGATGGCGTCGCTGTGCTGGCTGCCGTAGCGCGCGATGAAGGCGATCGCGTCGTCGAGGCCGTCGACGACCTTGACGGCGAGGATCAGCGCCAGGTACTCGGTCGCCCAATCCTCCTCGCTGGCCGGGACGGCGCCCGGCAGCAGCGGCAGCGCGCGCGGGCAGGCGCGCAGCTCGACGCCGCGCTCGCGCATCGCCGTCGCCAGGCGCGGCAGGAAGGCGTCGGCGAGCGCAGCATCGACCAGCAGGTTCTCGATCGCGTTGCACACCGCCGGGCGCTGGCACTTGGCGTTGATCGCGATGCGCAGCGCCATCTCGAGATCGGCCGAGGCATGGACATAGAGGTTGCACACGCCCTTGTCGTGCTTGATCACCGGCACGCGCGAGCAGGCGACCACGCTCTTGATCAGCTGCTCGCCGCCGCGCGGGATGACGAGGTCGATCGCGTCGTCGCGCGCCAGCAGGCGCGGGACCAGGGCGCGGTCCTGGATGCCGACGAGCTGCACCGCGTCGGCCGGCGCGCCGGCGGCGGCCAGGCCGGCGCGGAAGGCCTCGGCGAGGGCGCGGTTGCTCTCGCCGGCCTCCTTGCCGCCGCGCAGGATGCAGGCATTGCCGGAGCGCACGCACAGCGCCGCGGCATCGACCGTGACATTGGGGCGGCTCTCGTAGATCACCGCGACGACGCCGATCGGCACCGCGACCTTCTCGGCGAGCATGCCCTGCGCGATGGTGCGCCGCTCGAGGACGGCGCCGACCGGATCGGGCAGCTCGGCGACGGCGCGCAGGTCGCGGATCACGCCGTCGAGGCGGTCGCCGTCGAGGCGCAGGCGGTCGATCAGCGCCGCCGACAGGCCCTCCTCGCGGGCTCGCGCGACATCGCGCTGGTTGGCGGCGCGGATGCTGTCGGCCCGCTGCGCGAGGGCGTCGGCGGCGGCGCGCAGGGCCGCGGCGCGGGCCTCGGCGGGCAGCCGCGCCAGCTGACGGGCCGCGGGGCGCGCGCGCTGGCACAGCTCGGCGACATGGGCGGCGATGGCGGGATCCTCGGCGTTCATGCCGCGAGGTTCGCCGCCGCTGGCGCCGCTCAAGCCCCTCAGAGGTCGCGGCCGACGGCGGCAGCGATGCTCGGCAGGCCGTGGAGGCGCAGCCGCTCGCTGAGCCCGGCGACGAGCTCGCACACCAGCCCGGGGCCGCGCATCACCAGGCCGGTGTAGACCTGCACCAGGCTGGCGCCGTGGGTGATCTTGCGCCAGGCGATCTCGGGGTGATCGACCCCGCCGACGCCGATCAGCGGCCGGGCGCCGGCGAGGCGCCGCGCGACCCGCGCCAGCACCGCCGTGCTGCGCTCGGCCAGCGGGGAGCCCGAGAGCCCACCGGCGCCGAGCTCGCGGACGCGCTGCGCATCGCTGCGCAAGGCCGGGCGCTGCACCGTCGTATTGGTGCATACCAGGCCGTCGATGCCGTGGGTCAGCGCGGCATCGACGATGGCGTCGATCGCGGCGTCGGCGAGGTCGGGAGCGATCTTCAGCCAGCAGGGCACGCCCGGCGCCGCCTGCGCGCGCACGCCCTGGAGACCGGCGAGCAGGCGGTGGAGCGCGCGCTCCTCCTGCAGGTCGCGCAGGCCGGGGGTGTTGGGCGAGGAGACGTTGATCACCAGATAGTCGGCGAGGGGGCCGATGGCGGCGAGCGCCGCCGCGTAGTCGTCGACCGCGCGCGCCGCCTCGACGACCTTGGACTTGCCGAGATTGACGCCGATCACGCAGGGCCGCTGCGGCAGCGCCGCCAGGCGGGCGGCGAGGGCGGCGGCGCCGTGGTTATTGAACCCGAAGCGGTTGAGCAGCGCGCCGTCCTCGGGCAGGCGAAAGCAGCGCGGCCGGGGATTGCCGGGCTGCGGCCGCGCGGTGACGGTGCCGACCTCGAGGTGGCTGAAGCCGAGCCGCGCGAAGCCGGCGATCGCCTCGCCGTCCTTGTCCATGCCGGCGGCCAGGCCGATCGGGTGCGGGAAGCGCAGGCGGCCGAGGGCGACGGCGAGGCGCGGATCGCTGGGCGGGCGGAGCTCCGGCACCAGGCCGTGACGCAGCGCCCACAGCGCGGCGCGATGCGCGGTCTCCGGCGGCAGCTGGAAGAGCAGCGGCCGCAGCCAGCGATAGGACGGCATGCGCGGCTACTCGTTGCGGCGCCGCTTGCGGCTGGCGGCGCTGACGGCGGCCAGCAGCTGCTCGGCCGTGAACGGCTTGTCGAGCACCTCGGCATCGGGGAACTCGCTGCCGAGCTCGGGGCTGTCGCCGTAGCCGGAGAAGAACACGACGCGGATGTGCGGATAGTCGCGCGCGATGCGCTGCGCCAGGTCCTTGCCGCCCAGCCGCGGCATCACAACATCGGCGAGCACGACATCGACGCTGTCGCCGAAGCGGGCAAGCAGCTGCAGGGCCTCCTGGCCGTGGCGCGCCGGCAGCACGCGCCACCCCTCCTCGGCGAGGATCTCCCACACCAGGATGCGGATCTGCTCGTCGTCGTCGGCGACGAGCACGGTGTGGGTGCGGCGGACGGCGCTCGACATGCCTGACTCCCGGCCAGGCCCCGAGCATAGCCGGCAGACCTCGGCGCGGCAAGGCGGCTCATGCGTTGGCGCGGTCGACGAGAGCCCAGGATGCCGGCGTGGTCTCGGTGATCGAAACCCAGCGGCGCCTGCTCGGCGATGCCGTCCGCAACCGGGCCTTCGCCGAGGCGATCGGACGGGCGGTGCGCCCCGGCCGCACCCGCGTCGCCGACCTCGGCACCGGAACCGGCTTCCTCGCGATCCTCTGCGCTCGCGCCGGGGCGCGTCATGTCTGGGCCTGCGAGGTCGACGCCGGCTTGGCGCGGCTGGCGCGCCAGGTGATCGCGGCGCACGGCGCCGCCGTCGAGGTCGTCCATGGGCACTCGACGCGCCTCGCCCCGCCCGCGCCGGTCGACCTGATCGTCGCCGAGATCTTCGGCCACATCGCGACCGAAGAGCACCTCATCGAGAGCCTGGTCGACGCTCGGCGCTGGCTGGCTCCCGGCGGGCGCGTGATTCCGCGCTCCGTCACCCAGTGGCTGTGCCCGGTGATCGCGCCGGAGATCGACGAGGACATCGATGTCTTCCACGCCGAGCGCACTGGCGAGCCAGGCATCGATCTCGCGCTGGTCCGCCAGGTGGCCCTGCAGAATGCGTATGTGCGCCGCGTGCCGCCGGCGGCCCTGCTCGCCGCGGGCGAGGCGGCGCAGGCCGTCGACCGCCTGCGTTTCCCGGGACAGGAGGCGAGCCGGCGGCGGGGGCGCGCGCGCTGGTCGCTGCCAGCGACGACGATCTACGGCTGGTGCCTGTGGTGGGAAGCGGAGCTGTGGGAGGGAGTGCGGCTGTCGACCTCGCCGCTGGCGCCGCCGACCCACTGGGAACAGGTGTACCTGCCCCTGCTCGAGCCCCTGCGTGCGCGCACGGGCGACAGCGTCGCCTGCGAGCTCGTCTGGGACACGCGCTGGGACCGCGGCTGCGCGCTGCAGTGGCGCGGCACCCTGCGCCGGGGCGCGCAGGAGCTGGTGCGCTTCGCGATGGACAACCGCATCGGCGTTCTGCCGGCGTAGGACCTCTGCGGCGCCGCGGCCTTGAGGAGACTCGTCGCTGTGGAGACTGCGAACGAACGGAGGACGCATGCGTGTTGCGATCTTCGGCACCGGCTATGTCGGGCTGGTGACCGGCACCTGCTTCGCTGAGATGGGCAATGTCGTCGCCTGCATCGACATCGATGCCGAGAAGATTGCGCGCCTGCAGCGCGGGGAGTGCCCGATCTACGAGCCCGGCCTGCCCGAGCTGCTCAGCGACAACCTCCAGCAAGGCCGCCTACGCTTCACGGCCGACTGCCGGGAGGGTCTGGCGGACGCGGAGGCCGCGTTCATCTGCGTCGGCACCCCGATGGGCGAGGACGGTCGGGCCGACCTGCGCTTCGTCGAAGCCGCGGCGCGCGACATCGGACGGACGATGACGGCGCCGCTGCTCGTCGTCACCAAGAGCACGGTGCCGGTCGGAACCGCCGAGCGGGTCCTCGGCTGGGTGCGCGAGGAGCTGGCGCGGCGCGGCGTCGAGCTGGCGGTGGAGGTCGCCAGCAACCCCGAGTTTCTCAAGGAGGGCAGCGCCGTCGAGGACTTCATGAAGCCGGACCGCGTCGTCGTCGGCGTCGCCTCGTCGCGCGCCGCCGCCCTCCTTCATGAGCTCTATGCACCCTTCATCCGCAACGGCCTGCGCTTCTACACGATGGACATCCGCAGCGCGGAGATGACGAAGTACGCGGCCAACGGCATGCTGGCGACGAAGATCAGCTTCATCAACGAGATCGCCAACATCTGCGAGCTGGTCGGCGCCGACGTCCGGCAGGTGCGCCTCGGCGTGGGGGCCGACAGCCGCATCGGCCTGCAGTTTCTGCACCCCGGCGTCGGCTACGGCGGCTCGTGCTTCCCCAAGGATGTGCGCGCCCTGATCCGCACCGCCGAGGAGCACGGCTACCGCCCGCGCCTGTTGACCGCCGTCGACCAGGTCAACCGCGAGCAGGTATGCAGCGTGCAGCGCAAGCTGCGCGCCTGGTGCGAGCTGCACGAGCGGCGCCTGGCGGAACTGACGGTCGCGGTGTGGGGCCTGGCCTTCAAGCCGAACACCGACGATGTCCGCGAGGCCCCGGCGCTCGGCCTGGTGCGCGACCTCGTCGCCGCCGGCGCCGCGGTGCGGGCCTACGACCCCAAGGCGATGCACGAGGCGCGGCGCGCCCTGGGCGAGCTGCCGCGCGTCGTCTACTGCCAGGACATGTACGAGGCCACCGAGGGCGCGGATGTGCTGTGCTTGATGACCGAGTGGCGGCCCTTCCGCCGGCCGGATTTCCGCCGCCTCGCCGGACAGCTGATGGCGCGCACGATCTTCGATGGGCGCAATCAGTACGACGAGGCGCGCTGCCGCGAGTACGGGCTCACCGTCTATCCGATTGGCGTGCCGTCGCCGCTGAGCCGGGCGGCGACGCGTGCGCCCTCCTGAGCTCAGCGCTTGCAGGCTCCGGCTGTCCGGTACATGCAGCGCATCCTCGCAACCTGTCGGCGCGGCGGCCGCCGCGCCGACCCTTGACAACGGGACCACCATGGCCCACGACGACAGCAGCGCCTCGCCGGGGAGCGCGGAGACGCCCCGGCTCGCAGGCGAGCCGCCGCCGGCGACGATGCCCCGCGGCGATGAACGAACGCAACTCATTGAAACGCTTCAGGACGCGATCAGCGCCCGCCGTCAGGAGGCGGGTGGCGCCCGCGAGGGCCCGGAGGAGATCGACCTCAGCGTCATCGCTGCGATCGACGAGGCCCAGCCCTCGGCCGCCGAGCCGCGCGCCAGCGGCGAGACCGGCGACGAGGGCGAGGAGGAGCCCGGCGACGATGCGGCGACGGACGAAGCGGAGACCCGCCGGCGACGCCGCCGGCGCCGCCGCCGCGGCGCGGGGCAGACGGAGTCGGCGCTTGCGGGCACAGCGCCGCCAAGCGGCACCGCACCCGCAGGCGAAGCGGCGCCCCCGCCCGCGCCGCCCCCACCGTGCCCGACAGCCGGTCAAGAGCCGCGCCCGCCGCGCCCGCGGCTGAGCGCCCCGCAGCGACCGCTCGGCAGCGTGCTCGATCGCCTTTGCGCCTTCACCCGTGGCATCCTCGAGCTCTGCGATCCCCAGACCCCGACCTGGGCCCAGCCGAGGCTCGCCGAGCTGCTCGCCGAGGCCGGCGTCGTGCCGACGCCCTGCCAGGGGCTGCCGCACCCCGACTTCCACCACGTTGTCGGCGCGGTCAGCGGGGCCGCGGTCCCGGCGGGGCACATCGCCGAGATCGTCTCGCCCGGCTTCTGCCTGCGCGGCGATCGCGGCGACCTCTTCCCGCTCCGAAAGGCCGAGGTGCGGATTGCCGAGGGCGAGCGGCGCCCCGAGCCCCCGCCCGAGCGCGCGGCCGAGACGGCCAGCGATCCGGCGACATCAGCTGTCTCCCCGGCGGAGGAGGCGAAGCCCCCTCAAGCCGTTGCGTCCCCAACCCCTCCCCGTCCCCCCGCTGGTCGCGATCCGCATCGTCAGCACCCCCCGGAGTCGCCGCAGCTGGCACCGCCCCTGCCGCTGGCGGCGCAGACCCCGGAGGAGCTCGCCGAGCGGCCGAAGGCCGAAGGCTTTCGCGCCCTCGGCCTCAACGATCAGATCCTCGCCGACATCGCAGCGCTCGGCTGGCAGGAGCCGACGCCGATCCAGCGCGCCGCCATCCCGCTGGCGTTGGCCCGCCGCGACATCCTCGGCCAGGCCCAGACCGGAACCGGCAAGACCGGGGCCTATGCGCTGCCGCTGCTGCAGCGGCTTTATGCGATCGAGCGCCCGCGCGGGTCCCCGCCCGTCGGCCTCGTCCTCACCCCGACTCGTGAGCTCGCGCGGCAGGTCTACGAGCAACTGCTCAGGATGGCTGGCAGCAGCGGGGCTCGCTGCGCGGTGATCTACGGCGGGGTGTCGATGGAGGAGCAGATCCGCGCCCTGGCGCGCCGCCCGCACCTCGTCGTCGGCACCCCGGGGCGGATCATCGATCACCTGCGGCGGAAGACGCTCGACCTCAGCGCGCTCGACGTGCTGGTGCTCGACGAAGCCGATCAGATGCTCGACATCGGCTTCTGGCCCGATGTGCAGTACATCGTCGGCCACACCCCGCATGGCCGGCAGGTCCTGCTGTTTTCCGCCACCTTTCCGCCACCGATCCGCGAGCTGGCCAGCCAGCACCTGCGGCAGCCCGAGCACATCTGCATCGCCCCGCAGCAGGTCACCGTCGAGCAGGTCGACCAGGCCTACATCGCCGTCGCCGCCGAGCGCAAGACCGAGCTGCTCGACCACTTCATCGAGCGCTTCGATCCGCCCCAGCTCGTCGTCTTCTGCAAGACCAAGCATCAGACCGACCGCGTCGCCGAGGTCCTGCAGCGGCGCGGCAAGAGCGTCGCCGCGATCCACGGCGATCTGCCGCAGTCGCGGCGCGAGAAGACCCTCGACGCCTTCCGCCGCGGCGAGCTGCAGTGCCTGGTCGCGACCAATGTCGCCGCGCGCGGCCTCGATATCCCGACGGTCAGCCATGTCGTCAACTACGATGTTCCGGAGACGCCGGAGGAGTATGTGCACCGCATCGGCCGCACTGCGCGCAACGGCGCCCCGGGCATCGCCCGCACTTTCGTCACTCCCGACGACGGCCAGTTCCTGATCGAGATCGAGAAGCACATCGGCCTGCTGCTGCCTGAAGAGCGCATCCCGGGCTTCAGCGATCAGGCAGCCAGCGAGCAGCGCGGCATCCTCGCCGAGACGGCGCCCGGCAGCGTGCAGCTGCTCAAGCCGCTCACCGGACCGATCCGGCTCGGCCGCCGCCGCTGAGCGCCCAAGGCCCGCCCGCGATCGCTGCACGCTGCGGGCTTGCCTGCGGTGGCCGAGCGCTTCCAATGCGGCCATGCGCCTCATCGTCTGCAACGACCGCGAGGATGCCGCAAGTCGCCTCGCCGACCTGCTGGCGGAGGCGCTGATCGCCCAGCCGGCGATCAACCTCGGGCTCTCGGCCGGCACGACCAGCGTCCTGGCCTACATCCAGCTCGTGCGCCGCTTCCACGCCGGCGGCTTCAGCTTCCGGCAGGCGACGACCTTCAACACCGACGAGTACATCGGCCTCAAGCCGACCGACCACCGCTCGACGCGCTACGTGATGAATGCCAACTTGTTCTACCTCGTCGACATTCCGCGCGAGCAGACCTTCGTGCCGCGCGGCGATGTCAGCGATCTCGAGGCCGAGTGCAAGGCCTTCGATCTGCTGATTGCGGCGCGCGGCGGCCTCGACCTCGTCGTCCTCGGGCTCGGTCACAATGGCCATGTCGGACTGAACGAGCCGGGCAGCTCGCCGCGCAGCCGGACCCGGGTGGTACAGCTGACGGCCTCGACCTTGGCCGCGGTCTCGAGCGGCGAGCGCTTCCGCAGCGTCGACGAGGTGCCGCCGCAGGCGATCTCGATGGGCATGGCGCAGATCCTCGAAGCGCGTCGCGTCCTGTTGATCGCCACCGGGCTCGGCAAGGCGGAAGCGGTGTCGCGCATGCTGACGGCCCGCGCCAGCCCGGGCGTGCCGGCGAGCTTGTTGACCGGGCACCCCGATTGCGTGCTGATCGCTGATCACGCCGCCCTCGGGCAGACGCCCAAAGAACTCGTCGCGAGCCTCAGCGCATGAACGATACCCCCGCGAACGGTGTGCCGACCAGCGAGCAGCCGCGCCCAGAGCGGCTGCCGCCGCCGGCCGATCTGGCGACGGTGGCGGCGCGGATCGCCGCCGCCAGCGAGCTCGGCGACACCGCCCGCGCCATCGCCCGCCGGCCCGACAACGCCCTCGGCCTGCTGCTGCGACCGCTGACCGCGCAGGAGATCGCGGTGATGGAGGCCGCGGGCTGCCGCGCCGACGACTGGCGGCAGGTCCAGGTCGCGGAGGACTTCGACTGCTTCCGGGTGCGCCGCACGACTTTCCGCGGCCGCTGCTGCATCGGCCGCTGCGCCGGCGACCTCGAGGTGCTGCCGGGGATCCGCCTGCCCTCGGGGATCAGCGACAGCACGCTGATCGACTGCCAGATCGGCAACGGCTGCGTGATCGAGGGCGTGCGCTTCGCCGCCAAGGCGGTGATCGAGCGCGAGGCGGTGCTGCTCGATGTCGGCTCGCTGACCGGCAGCGGCCAGGCGACCTATGGCTGCGCCCAGGCGCCCTCGCTCGGCATCGAGACCGGGGGCCGCGAAGTGCCGTTCTGGGCGGCGATGACCGTCGACGATGCCGCGCTGATCGCTCGCTGCCGCGCCGATGGCGCCGGGCAGAGCGCGGTGCGCGAGGCGCATGCCGCCTATCTGGCGGCGATCCGCAGCCCGGTGACCTGGGTGCGGCGCGGCGCGCGCATCCTGCACACCGAGCGCGTGCACGACGCCTGGATCGGCGCCGCCGCCGTCATCCACCATGCCTTGGAGGTGGTCGACACCGCTGTCCTCTCCTCGAGCGAGGAGCCGACGCGGATCGCCGGCGGTGCGACCGTCCAGCGGGCCCTGCTGCAGCACGGCGTGGTCGTCGATGGCGGCAGCATCGTGCGCGAGAGCGCCATCCTCGAGCACGCTTCAGTCGTCGATCATGCCTGCGTCATCGGCTCGCTGATCGGCCCCAACACCCATGTCGCCAAGGGCGAGATCACGGCCTCCTTGGTCGGGCCCTTCGTCGGCTTCCATCACCAGTCGCTGCTGATCGCCGCCTTCTGGCCGGAAGGCAAGGGCAACATCGCCTACGGCGCGATGGTCGGCAGCAACCACACCGGCCGCGCTCCCGACCAGGAGATTTGGCCTGGCGAGGGCACCTTCTGGGGCCTCGGCTGTGCGATCCGTCAGCCCGCCGATTTCAGCGAGGCGCCCTACACCGTCATCCAGATGGGCTGCTCGACGCTGCCGCAGAAGGTCCGCTTCCCTTTCAGCCTGATCAGCGTACCGGCCGAGCCGCTGGCCGAGGAAGACGACCATGTGCCGCGGGCCTACAACGAGATCGTCCCGGCCTGGGTCCTGTGCGCTAACGCCTACGGCCTGGCGCGCGCCGAGATGAAGTTCGCGGCCCGCGACCGCAGCCGCCGACACCGCATCGAGTACCTGGTGCTGCGCCCGGACACCATGCGTCTGGTGCGCGCCGCCCGCGATCGCCTGCGCGCGGTCGCGGGCGATCGGCGGGTCTGGCTGGAGAGCGAGATCGAGGGCCTCGGCAAGAACTTCCTGCGCGAGGAGAACCGCCGGAAGGCGATCCGCATCTACGAGCAGGCGATGCTGCGCTACGCCCTGCGCATCCTGCTCGCCGAGCGCGAGGGACGCATCAGCATTCCCGGTTCGGCCGAGCTCGCCCACGCCTTCGCCGATGAGCTGCTGCCGGGGACCTCTTTCCCAGAGCGCATGCGGCGCTTGCTGGAGATCGAACGCGCCAACGCCGAGCTCGTCGAAGACAGCAAGCGCCGCGACGACGAGCGCGGAGCGCGGATCATTCCGGGCTACGCCGACGCCCATGTCAGCGCCGCCGACGATCCCGTCGTCAAGGAAGCCTGGGCGCGCCTGCGGCGCACCGAGGAACGGGTGGCGAGGGTGCTCGCATGAGCGAGGACCTCAGCGGACAGTTCGGGTCGGCGACCGTCATCCCCCACGATGTCGCGCTGCTGATTCTCGATTGCTTCGAGACGCTGATCGCGCTGCGCGGCCGCGCCTATGTGCCGCGGCGCGGGGTGATCGAGTTCCTCGACCACTTCACCATCACGCGCCCGGAGACCCCGCGCGTCGTCGTCTCCGATGCCGAGCAGTCGACGGTCGAGGCGGCGCTGGTCCAGGCCGGCCTCATCGAGCGGCTCACCGCGATCATCGGGGCTCCGACCTCGTTGGCCGTCCACTCCGATGGCCGGCAGCTCAAGCGGCTCGATGCGATCGTCGATCAGTTTCGGGCCCCGGTCCACCGCACGATCTTCATCGGCGACAGCCCGCTCGATGCCCAGGCCGCGCACTACCACCGCATCCCCTTCATCCGCGTCCCGCGCTCCGAGGACGAGAACTTCTCGTTCGCCTGCCTGATCAGCGGTCCGAGCCGCTACCAGAGCGCGGAGTTTTCCGCGCTGTTCCTGCAGCAGTATCTGCGCCACCGTGGCCAGACGGACCCGCCACCTCCCGACCGCCGCTGACCTCATCCATCTCCTCGGCGGGCTGTTCCTGCGCTGGTGGCTGACGCTCGGCTTCCGGCTGACGGTGCGCCGCGCCGCCCCCGCGCCGGAGGGGGCGGTGCTCTATGCCTGCAATCATCGCAGCTTCCTCGACCCGCCGCTGGTCGGCCTGTGCAGCCGTGAGCCGCTGTGCTACTTCGCGCGCTCCTCGCTGTGGCGCAATCCCGCCATCGCCGCCTTCCTCGAGCTGTTCCGCGGCATTCCCGTTGACCGCGAGCGCCCGCTGGCGACCAGCGTCAGCGGCGCCGTCGCCCGCTTGCAGGACGGCTGGCCGGTGCTGATCTTCCCCGAGGGCACGCGCACCAAGACCGGGCGGCTCGGGGCGCTGCGCGAGGGACCGGCGCTGATCGCGCGGCGCGCCGCGGTCGCCGTCGTGCCGGTGTACATCTGGCGCAGCGAGCGCTGCTGGCCCTGCGGTCGCGCGCTGCCGCGCCTCGCCGGGCCGCGGCTCGAGATCCGCTTCGGCCGGCCGATGCGCCCGCCGCCGACTCTGGCGCCGCGGCAGGCCGATCGTTGGCTGACGCGCGCGCTCGCCGCTTGGCTGCAGGCGCAGGAGCGCGCGCTGTTCGGCCGGGTTGCGCCTTCGGGCTCGGGCGCAGGATGCCCGCCATGAGCGAGGCCGGCGGCGCGCGCGAGCGGCTGTGGGAGATCCTCGGCGCCAGCGACGACCCCGCGGAGCGCCCGCTGCCGGAGTGGCGGCGACGCCTGCACCGCTTCTGCGAGAACTGGATCTTCGCCCTGGTCATCGCCTTCTGCATCCGCCACTTCGCGCTCGAGCTGTTCCGCATCCCCTCGGCTTCGATGGAGCCGCTGCTGCTCGGCGACCCCGGCCTCTTCAAGGGCGACTTCGTCGTCGTCGACAAGCTCTCGCCGCGCTGGCGCGACTTCCAGCGCTGGGACGTCGCGGTGTTCCAGTACCCGGTGCCGGAAGTGGAGAGCGGGAAGGGCGCGCGCGCCCGCCCCGCCCGCGCTGCCAGCGGCGAGCAGCTCGCGCATCCGCTGTGGAATCCGGTGCTCGGCGGCAACTTCGTCAAGCGCATCGTCGCTCTGCCCGGCGAGCGCTTCTACATCCGCGGCGGCGATGTCTTCATCGCGCAGGGCGAGCAGTGGGTCATCCCGCCGAAGCCGGCCGACCTGCAGGAGCGCCTGTGGCAGGCGATCTACCGCGCCGGCGATCAGCCGGCCTATCAGCCGTGGCGCAGCAGCGAAGGTCTCGCCTGGTCGCTGTCCGGCGCGCAGCTGACCCTGCGCGGCGAGGGACGCCTGCACTTCACCCAGCCGCTGCGCAATGTCTACGTCAAGGACGGCTCGGTCGCGGTGCGCCGCCTCGGCTCGAGCGACAGCTACACGCGCATCGATGGCATCGGCCTGACCCGACCGCAGTTCGCCTACGGCGGCGAGATCGGCTCGCTCTGGGACCTCGAGCGCTGGGACCTGCGGCGCGTCACCAGCGCCGACATGGACGACCCCAACCGCGGCACCCGCCTCAACGACCTGATGCGCGAGTGGACCGGCGATCTGCGGGTCGGCGCGCGGCTGCAGCAGCTGCGCGGCGAGCTGCGCGTCGTCCTCCTCGCCCAGGCGCCGAACGCCGCGGCCCCGCAGCGCACGCTGCGCCTGACCCTGCGGCCCGATGGCTGGCGGCTGGAGATCGAGAGCGGGGAGCGCCGCTGGGCGAACGCGGGACAGGAGGCGCTCCTTGGGCGCTGGATCGAGGTCGCGCAGGTCGATGCCCAGGCGATCGTCCGCATCGATGGGCAGGAGCGGCACCGCGGCGAGCTGCCCTGGTGCGATCCCAATCTGCATCGCCCGGCGCTCGCGCTGGAGTGCGCCGGCGAGGCGGAGCTCGGCGAGCTGACGATCGCGCGCGACATCCACTACACCGCCAAGGGCTTCCTGGTGCCGGCAGCGGAGGCCGGCGATCCCGAGGCGGTGCGCGCGCAGCTTGCGACGCGCCTTCCGGACGCCGAAGACCGCGATCAGGCCTATGCCGCGCTCGTCGGCCTGCCGCGGCGCGTGCGGGGGCAGCTGCTCGGCCTGCCGCCCGAGGCCCTGACGCGCGCCCAGGCGACGCGCGCCTACGGCAGCGGGCCGCAGGATCCGGTCCAGGTGCCCGCCGGCTGCTACTTCGTTCTCGGCGACAACAGCCCCTTGTCGCTCGACAGCCGGGAGTGGGGCTTCGTGCCCGCGGAGAACCTGCGCGGTCGCGGCTTCCTCATCATCTTCCCGCCCGCGCGCTGGGGGACGATCCGGTGAGCGGGGGCCGCGCGCCTCGGCCCGGCGAGCGCGGCGCCCGGCTGACGACGCGCCCGGCGCAGGCCGCGCCGCTAGGCGGTTTTCCACAGAGCGCCGGGGGCGCGCGCCAGCGCGCGTTTCGTTCCCACCCGCAACCAACCTCGAAACTACACGCGATCTTTTCCGATAAGCCCTTTCTGCAAATAGATGTTGCTCAAGAGAACCGGCGTTGCGGCAGGGCCGAGCGCGTAGCCCGCCCGCGGCCTCGCCGCGCTATCCACCAGTTTTCCACATGGCCTTTTTCCGCGTCGATGGCCTGACGAAACGCTTCGGAGCGCGGACGGTCGTGCAGGGCTTCTGCATGGCCGTCGAGCCGGGCGAGATTGTCGGCCTGCTCGGTGCCAACGGCGCCGGCAAGAGCACGACCTTTCGCATGATCGTCGGCCTGCACCGCCCCGATGCCGGGCGCGTGCTGTTTCGCGGCCACGACATCACGAACTGGCCGATGCATCGCCGGGCGCGGCTTGGCATCGGCTACCTCGCGCAGGAGCCGACGGTGTTCGCGGCGCTCTCCGTCGCCGACAACATCCGCCTGGTGCTCGAGGAGCATGTGCCGCGCGCCGAGCACGAAGCCCGCCTCGCGCAGCTGCTCGAGGAGCTCGGCCTGACGCCGCTGCGCGAGGCGCGCGCCGCGGGGCTCTCCGGCGGCGAGCGACGGCGGCTGGAGATCACGCGCTCGCTGGTCGTCGAGCCGCGGCTGATGTTCTTCGATGAGCCTTTCGCCGGCGTCGATCCGAAGAGCCGCGCCGAGATCGTCCGCATCATCCACGCCCTGCGCGCGCGCGGCGTCGCGGTGCTGATCACCGACCACCATGCCGAGACCATCCTGCGCCTGGTCGATCGCCTCTACATCATGAAGGACGGGACGAACTTCGCCGCCGGGACGCCGAGCGCGATGGTCGCCGACCCGGCGGTGCGCCGGGAGTACCTCGGCGAGGACTTCCGCTGGTAGCTCAGGCGGCGAGCCGCAGCGCCGCCGCGCCGAGTGCCAGCAGGACCAGCAGGGCGGCGGCGCGTCGCAGGCAGCCGCGGCGCGGTCGTCCGCTGTCGACGCTCGCGCGATCGAGGCCGTCGATCAGCTGCACCAGCTCCTCGGCGCTCTGCGGCCTCTGCTGGGGGTCCTTGGCCATCATCCGCTCGATCAGCTGGCGCATCGCCGGCGGCACCTGCGGCGCGATCTCGGCCAGCGGCGGCGGCGGCTCGCGCAGGACCTTGACCATCACCTCGGTCGCGCTGCGCCCCGAAAAGGGCAGCCGTCCGCTGACGATCTGGTACCAGGTGGCGCCGAGGGCGTAGATGTCGGCGGTGGCGCGCGCCTCGCGGGCATCGCGGATCTGTTCGGGCGGCATGTAGGCCGGGCTGCCGAGCGTCGTGCCCTGCATCGTCAGGGCGTTGGCGTCTCCGCCCTCGACGCGCTTGGCCAGACCGAGGTCGGCGAGCTTGGCGACGCCGTCGCGCGTCACCAGGATGTTGGCCGGCTTGATGTCGCGGTGGATGATGTCTTTGCCGTGGATGCAGGCCAGCGCCAGCGCGCACTGGCGGATGTAGGCGCGCGACGTCTCGGGGTCGAGGCGGCCGTTCGGCTGCTCCTCGGCCAGGCCGGCGAGGGTCGTGCCGTCGACGAACTCCATCGTCAGGTAGTGCACGCCGCGGTCGACGCCGCAGTCGTAGACGCCGACGACATGCGGATGCTGGATCGCGGCCGAGAGCTTGGCTTCGCGCTCGAAGCGGGCGACGACCTCCGGCATCGCCGCGGCCTTGCTCGAGAGCATCTTGATCGCGACGCGCCGTCCGACCGACAGCTGCTCCGCCTCGTAGACGACGCCGAGCGCGCCAGCGCCGAGGCGGCGCAGCAGACGGCAGCCGCCGATCACCGTGCCGACCAGGCGATCCTCGGGCTTGCTCTCGGCGATCGTGATCTGGCGCTGGCAGATCGGACAAGAGATCTGCCGTCCGATGAAGCTGGCCGGCAAGCGGAACTCATGCTGGCAGTGCTTGCACGCGACCAGCAGCCGGGAAGCCTGCGACATACCCCAGATTCTGGACCGCTTGCCTGCTTTGCCAGCGCCGTGCCGGCGCATGATGGGGGCGGTGGCTGACATCGCTGCTTCCGAGACCCGTCTGGCCTTCGTCGCCCGCGTCCTCGGGCACTCGTTCTCGGACCCCGAGCTGCTACTGCTGGCCTGCACCCATGCCAGCTGCCTCGGACCGCTGGCCAACCCCGCGCAACGGCGGGCGGCGAGCAACGAGCGGCTCGAGTTCCTCGGCGACGCCGTGCTCGGCGCGGTGGTCGCGCGAATGCTCTATCGGCAGCATCCCGAGGCCGACGAGGGCTGGCTGACCCGCGCCAAGTCCGCGCTGGTCTCGCGCGCGCAGCTGGCGCGCGCCTGCGATCGCCTCGGGCTGCTGCCGCACGCGGTGCTCGGCTCGCAGGTCGGCGACGCGGTGCCGGAGTCGGTGAAGGCCAACCTCGTCGAGGCGGTGATCGGCGCGATCTTTCTCGACGGCGGCTGGGATGCGGCCTGCCTGGCGGTCGAGCGGATGCTCGGCGAGGCCCTCGCCGATCCGGGCCTCGGCGCGCTGGACCCGCGGATGGCCCTGCAGGAGCTCTCGCTCGCGCGCGCCGGCACCCTGCCGCACTATGCCTGCGAGCGCAGCGGCGGCAGCCCGCATGCGCCCGAATACACGGCGACGGTGACGGTCGCCGGGCGCAGCGCGCGCGGCCAGGGGCCGAGCCGCAAGAAGGCCGAGGCCGCGGCCGCCGCCAACTGGCTGGCGAGCTACCGCGAGGCTCCGCTGCCCGGCGGCTGAGCCGGCACTGGTCGCGGGCGCGGGCAGGGCAGGCGCGCGAGCCAGGGATGCAGGGGGACGACGGCAGCAAGCAGCGCCGCCTGCAGTTCGGCGGTGGCGGCGGCGACGACCGAGCGATGCGCGAGCAGGTGCTCGCTGTCGCCCGTGTAGTCGCTGGCCAGGCCGCCGCCGGAGCGGACGAGCAGGGAGCCGGCCGCGATGTCCCAGGGATGGACGCCGAGCTCGTAGTAGGCGTCGAGGCGCCCGACGGCGACGAAGGCGAGGTCGAGGGCGGCGGAGCCGCTGCGCCGCTGGTCGTCGCAGCGCCGCTGGAGCTCGGCGAAGACGCGGACGGCGTCGTCGAGCGCCTCCGGGAAGCGGAAGGGCAGGGCGGTGGCGATCAGCGCCTGCTCGAGGTGGCGGCAGGAGGAGGCATGGCGCCGCTGCCCGTTGAGCCACAGGCCGCCGCCGCGCTCCGCGGTGAAGAGCTCGTCGCTGACGGGGTTGTACACCGCGCCGTAGCGCACCTGCCCGAGTTCGACGAAGGCGATCGAGATCGCGAAGTGCGGGATGCCGTGGATGTAGTTGGTCGTGCCGTCGAGCGGATCGATGATCCACAGCGGGATGTGCGGCTGCCAGTCCTCGGCGCGGATCGTCCCCGGGCTCTGCTCCTCGGCGAGCACCGCGTGCTCGGGGTGCCGCGCGTGGATGCGGCGGATCAGCTCGGCCTCGATCAGGCGGTCGACGTGCGAGACGTAGTCGCGGCTCGCTTTGACCGCGATGTCGAGGTCCTTGACGCCGGCGAAGTGCTCGCGCGCGATGCGCCCGCCAGCGCGGGCGAGCTCCGTGATCAGCCCGAGCATGGCCCCAGCCTAGAGCGCTGTCGCGCCGACCAAGGGCGGGTTGCCGCGACGCGCCGGCGGCGAAGCTCGCCGCATGCACGCCGCGATCGCGCGCGCGCTGGCGCGGGCCGATGCCGAGTGGGAGCGCTCGCTGGAGCGCCTGAGCGCCCTCGTCCGCATCCCTTCCTGCAGCTTCCCCGGCTGGGATCCGGCGGCGGTCGTCGCCAGCGCCGAGGCGACGGCGCAGTGGCTGGCGGACGCCGGCTTTCCGAGCGTCGAGGTCGTCGCCGGCGGCGGGCCGCACCCGGCGGTGATCGCCGAAGACCGCCGCGCCGGGCCGCAGCGGCCGACGCTGCTGCTCTACGCCCATCACGATGTCCAGCCGCCGCGCGAGCTGGCGCGCTGGCGCTCCCCGCCCTTCGCCCCGCAGATCCGCGATGGCCGCCTCTACGGCCGCGGCGCTGCCGACGACAAGGGCGGGATCCTCTGCCACGCCGCGGCGGCCGCGGCGTGGAACGCGACGGCCGGCGCGCCCCCGCTCAACCTGCTCGCCCTGATCGAGGGCGAGGAGGAGATCGGCAGCCCGCATCTCCCCGAGCTGCTGGCGGCGCACGGCGAGCGGCTGCGCGCCGACGCCGTGCTGGTGATGGATGCCGGCAACATCGCCGCCGGCCTGCCATGCATCACGCTCAGCCTGCGCGGGCTGGTCGTCGCCGAGCTCGAGGTGCGCGCGCTCGCCGCCCCGTTGCACAGCGGGATCTGGGGCGGCACCGTGCCCGATCCGGCGCTGGTGCTGGCGCGCGTGCTGTCCGGCCTCGCTGACGAGCGCGGCTGGCTCTCCGGCGAGCGCG
>JANWWU010000047.1 GCA_025055595.1 Planctomycetota bacterium
CGGCTGCCGCCGAGCGATTCTACGCGGTGCTTTGGCGATCCAGCGAGGGCGCACGGCGCGCGATGTCCTGCCATCCGACCAGCGTGCGGGTCGAACCGCGCTGCACTCGGGTCGACGGACCCCGACGGCGGTCGGCAGCGCCAGTCCGCCCGGCAGCTGCGCCGTCGTCTAGCAGGGCCAGCGGCGCACGCCTGCCGAGCTTGTCGGCAGGCGCGCGAGGCGCGCGAGGAACGCCAGGCGGCGCCGCTCGCGGACCGCAGCGCGCAGGTGCGAAAGGCGCGAGGGCTCGATCCGCCGCCCATGCCACGAGAGCACGAAGCGGCGGACGCGCGCGATGTCCTCGGCCGCGAGCTGGCCGCGGTCGCCGCTGTGGAGCCGCAGCGCGTAGTCGACGCCTGGTGGCAGGTCGGGGTCGTCGTAGCCGATGATCACAGGCAGGCCGTGCGCCAGGTACTCGCGGACCTTGAGCGGGCAGGCCTGGCGCATGCGCTTGCGCCACAGCGCCAGCGTGCCGATGCCGACGCTCGCCTGCGCCAGCAGCGCCCGGTACTGCGCGGGCTCCAACCAGCCGTGCCACTGCACCTGTGGTGACGCTGGCGCTCCCGCAGGGCGCACGAAGCCAACGAGGTCGAACCCGAACTCCGGCAGCGCGTGCGCCAGCTGCAGGACGACATCGATCCCGTTCCACTCCTGACCCGGGGTGGCGAGCATGATCAGGCGCGGCCACGCGCCCGGCGGCGGAGGGGGCAGGGGAACAGCGTCTGGCAGCGGATTCGGCAGCACGATCCGCGGCTGCCCGCGCGCCCGGAAGTGCGGCAGGCAGGCGAGCTCTTCGGTCATAAAGACGAAGCCGCTCGCCGCGTGCAGGGCGCAGGCCCTGGTCGCGCGGTGCCAGAGGTGCGAGGGCGACCAGGAGCGCAGCTCGGCGACATCATCGGTCTGGATTTCGAGGGCGCTCGGCCAGCGCCGCAGAAGGGCGCCGAGGCCGGGCAGCCACGGCATCTGCCGCACATAGAGGACCTGCAACGGACGGCGCAGCAGCCGACGTCGCAGCCGCTGCCAGGCGGCCGGCAGCTGCCACCGCGAGGCCCAGCGATGGCAGAAGAGCGGGAAGGACTCGGCGAGCGCTTCCCAGGCCGGATCGCGTGTCAACACCCACAGCTCCACCTGGTGCCCGCACGCGCGCCAGATCCGGCACTGCGCCAGCACCTTGCGGCCGGGACCGGAGTGCGGCGACGGCGAGTAGTGGCACAGGTAGCCGATGCGCAGGTTCATCGGCGGTGCCGCAGCCAGCGCCAGCAGCGATACCACCAGCTGCCGGCGTACGAAGGATAGTCGGCGAAGCGGCGCGGCGGGGCGCGCCAGATCTCCTGCATCTGGGCCTCGCTCAGGCCGAGCTTGCGCGCGACGTAGCGGGTATCGGCGGCCTGCAGCTCGGGGTCGTAGGGCGGTTCGGCGAGCTGGCGCAGGGCCTCGGCGCGGGTCAGTTCGCCGGAGCAGATCAGGCTCGAACAGTGCGCGCGCCGCTTGTCGAAGCCGAACTTGCGCGGCAGGTAGCAACCCTGGTACCAGCGCGTGTAGATCGATTCGTGGTGTTTGCCGCCGTAGTCGCCCCAGCCGATCTCGGCGATCAGCCGCTGCTTGGCCGCGGCCTTGCGGTAGGCGATCCAGTCGAGCGGTTCATGGACGCGCAGGCGCCAGCGGTTCCAGGCCAGGCGCCACAGGTCCTGATGCGGGAAGTCGCGCAGCGGCATCGATCCATGCCGACGGTGGACGCTGGCGATGTAGCGCCAGTCGCCGTGGCCGCGCGACCAGGCGCGCGGGAGGTGGCTCTCGGTGCGCAGGTTCGTCCCGAGCACGACGTGGCGGATGCGGAAGCGCCGGGCGGTGGCGAAGAGCGCGGCGATGATCGCATGGTCGGTCGGCACCTCGCAGTCGGGCACGGAGGCGAGCAGGAAGGCGCGCTGCAGGTCGGCGAAGGACGGCCAGTCGAGGACCACGGTGTGCAGATCGAGGTCGAGGGCCGCGACCAGGCGCTCGATATTGTGCACGGCGATCTCGGTGTCCCAGCCATTGTCGAGATGGACGGCGAGCGGACGCAGGCCGAGCTCGCGCACCAGGAGGAGCGCGACGAAGGAGCTGTCGACGCCGCCGCTCAGGCCGATGACGCAGTCGTACGGCCGGCCGCGCGCGTCGGCGCGCAGGCGCTCGACCATTGCCTGCAGGCGGCGCTGCCCGGCCTCGGCGCTGGCCGGCAGCGCCGCCAGCCGTTGATCGTAGGCGTGGCAGTGATGGCAGACGCCGGCGGCGTCGAAGACGATCTCCGGATCGCTGGTGTCCATCACGCAGCGCGTGCAGGTCCGCCGTTCCTCGGCCGCGGGCATCGCACGCAGCGTATGCGGGGCGCGCAAGGCGGCGAGCCCGCTCATCCGCCGCCCTCGGTGATCGCGGCGAGCGCGGCGAGGAAGCGCGCCTGCCGCTGGCGCGCCGCCGCTTGCCGCGCCGCCGGCGAGAGCGGGGCGGGGCGGGCGGCGAGGTCGCGGACCCGCGCCGGCAGGGCGGCGAGGTCGCTGACGATCTCCAGGGCGCCGCTCGCCAGGGCCTCCGGATAGAGGGCGGCGGCCAGCGGCGAGAGCGCGATGCTCGGAATGCCGAGCAGCTCGGCCTCGAGCACCGTCGACGAGCTGTGGGTGAGGTGGACGGCGCAGCCGCTGAGCTCGGACCACAGCGGCAGCGCCGGATCGCGCAACGGGTGCTGCAAGCGGTCCGCGAGCGCCGCCAGCTGCGCGCGCGGGGTGGCGGGATGGGCGCGGACCAGCAGCTCGCAGTCCGTGCTGCGCAGCGCCGCCAGCGCGGCGCGCAGGCGCTCCTCGTAGTCGGCTTCGCCGAGCCCGTGCTGCAGGGTGACCAGCACGCGCCGGCGCGGCGCCGGCGGCGGCGCGGGCGAAGCGCTGAGCGCCTCGTCGATCCAGGGACAGCCGATGACGGTGGCGCGCGGGCCCGGCGTCGCCCAGGCAGCCAGGGCGGCGGCCTCGCGCTCCGACCACACCCAACAGTGATCGGGAAGCACGGCGTAGCCGCCCGGCGGCACGCGCCGGCAGGGCGCGTAGGCCGGATTGCAGCGGCCCTGCACGCCGTGCTGCAGGTCGATGGAAGGGATCGCCTGTCGGCGGGCGGCGGCGATCAGGCCCCAGCCGTACACGTGGTAGTACGACACCAGGAACACCGCCCTCGGCCGCACTTGTTCCAGCACCGCGCTGAACCAGCGCCGTGCGGCGAGCACGCGCGCCGCCAGCGCGACGAGCCAGCGTTCCTCGGGGCAGCGCGCGAGCACGCGCGCCAGGCGCGCCGCGACTTCGCGGTAGGCGGGGAGGGAGACGAAGCTGATCGGCGGCGGACGCAGGCAGGCGCGCAGCAGGGCGCCCTCGGCCCAACCGCAAGCCGTCGCCAGCGGCCGAGGGCTCCCCGGCTGCAGCATCACCCAGCGGCGCTGAAGCCGCTGCAGGCCGCGGCAGACCGGATGCAGCAGGCGGTCTCGCCACCAGCCATCGGCCTCGCGGACGAACGAGACCCCGTCGCCGAAGAGCAGCGCGGCGCAGCGCTGGCGCGGCAGCCAGGGCGCGGGACGGCAGGCTGCGAGCGCCCGCTGCGCGCGCGCGCCGCGCGCCGCTGGCTGCGCGGCGCTGATGGCGGCGAACAGCGCGGCGACGCGCAGCAGCGGCCACGCCTGCAGGTCCTCGACCAGCCACTGCTCGACCGGATAGCGCGCCTCGATCTCGGCGAGCGCGTCGGCGTAGGCTGCTTGATCGATCATCGCGCCGCCGACCTCCACCACGGCAAGGGATGGACGCGCTGCGCGGCGAGGTAGGCCAGCAGCGCGCTCAGCAGGGTGCCGAGCGCGACGCCGCAGGCGGCGCCGAGGGCTCCGGCGAGCGGCACGGCGAGGCCGATCGCCAGCAGCGCGACCGCGCCCGCGCTGCCGGTGATCGCGAAGACCCAGGCCGTCCGTTCATGGAAAAACAGGGTCGCGACCCACACCTTGTAGGCGGCGTCGGCGGCGTAAGCGAGCGCGAGGACGGCGAGCAGGTCGCCGCAGCCCTGGTACGCGGGGCCGAGGATCCAGGCGCAGAGCGGCTGCCCGAGCAGGGCCAGCGCCGCCGCCGTCGCGGCGTAGAGCGCGAGCAGGCCGCGGCCGCGCTGCACGATCGCGCGCCGGTCCTCGTCGCGCGCCGACTGCAGGCGCCGATAGACCCAGGGCACCCAGGCGCGGTTGATCGCATCGCTGCCGAGCGTCAGCACGCTGGCGAGCTGGGCCGCGGCGAAGTAGCGGCCTGCCTCGCTGCTGCCGAGCCAGGCCGCGACCAGCGTGCGGTCCGCCAAGAGCAGGGCCCAGGAAGCGCAGACATGCAGCACGAGCGGCGCTCCATAGAGCAGCGCGGCGCGCGCCGCGGGCCACGACGGACGGCCCCAACCGCGCGCGAACAGCGAGGGCGACAACAGCGCCGCGGCCCCCGCTGTCGCCAGGGCGAGGGCGAGGCAGCGGCCCTCCGCGCCCAGGCCGACGACGAAGATCAGCACCAGCGTCGCGGCGACGCCAGCGAGGACCACGGCAGCGCTGCAGACCGCGTTGCGGCGATGCCGCTCGGCGGCCTGCCAGTGCGTCGCCTGGTAGGCGAGCACGGCCTGGGCGCAGCAGGTCAGCAGCGCCAGCCACAGCCACCAGGGAGGGAGGCCGAGGTATGCCGCGAGCTCCTGGCCGCAGGCGCCGAGCAGCAGCGCGCTGAGGGCCGCAGGCAGCGCGATCGCCGCCAGCACCAGGACGCTGAGGCCGGCCAGCGCTTCGCCGCCGCTCTGCACCCGCCGCAGCGCCCAGCCCTGGATGTTCCAGCCGATCCAGGCATTGCCGAGCGCGAGGACGGAGAGGAAGACCCCGATCTGCCCGTATCCCTCGGGGCCGAGGTGACGGGCGAGCAGCGGGATCAGCGCGAGGGTGGCGGCCCCGCTGAGCAGCGACGCGACGAGGTAGGCTAGGGCTGGCCGGGCGAGCGACATGCGGAGGCCTCGCCGAGGCCGGCGAGCGCGGCGGCGCTCGGATAGGTGATCAGCACCGCGCGCAGGCGGCCATAGAACACGAACAGGCTGCCGGCGGCCGCGGCATGGGCGCCGGCGCGCAAGGCCTGCGCGCAGTGCGCGAGCGAGCCCGCGCCGCCGGCCGCGATCACGGGCACATCGACCGCGCCGGCGACGGCGCGCAGCGCTTCGAGGTCGTAGCCGCTGCCGGTGCCATCGCGGTCGATCGACTGCACGAGGAGCTCCCCGGCCCCGGCATCGACGAGGCGGCGCGCATAGTCGCGCAGCGACGCATCGAGGAGCACCTGGCCGCGGCGGATCGCGACCCGCGGCTGCCCGGAGGCATCGCGCCGGACATCGATGCAGGCGACGAGGCTCTGCCGCCCGACGGCCCGCGACGCCTCGGCGAGCAGCCCCGGACGCTCATGGCAGGCGGCGCCGATGCAGACCTTCTCGCAGCCGACGCGCAGCACCGCTTCGATCTGCGCGACGCTGCGCAGGCCGCCGCCGTAGCACAGCGGCATGAAGCATTCCGCAGCGAGGTCGCGGATGCGCGCCACATCGGGGACTCGCCCCTCGACGGTCGCCGTCGCATCGAGGACGATCAGCTCGTCGACCTCCTTGTCGTTGAAGATCCGCGCGGCGTTGAGCGGATCCCCGAGGTAGACCGGATCCCGGAAGCGGCGGCCCTTGAACAGCCCCCGGCGATCGATCAGCAGCAGCGGGATCAGCCGCGGCCGGTCGGAGAAGGCGTGGCCAGGCATCATCGCTCCGGTCGCGCGGCAAGGCGCGCGAAGGCCCGCAGCAGCTGCTTGCCGCAGCGATGGCTCTTCTCGGGATGGAACTGCACGCCCCACAGCGGGCCGCGGCGCCAGGCGGCGACGAAGGGTCGGCCATAGGTGCACCAGGCGAGCGGCTCGGCGTCGGCGGGGTCGACGATGCGATAGCTGTGCACGAAGTAGAAGCGATGCCGCTCGCCCTCGGGATCCGGTCCATCGGGAAACAGCGGCGAGGCCTGCGGCACGCTGAGCCGCCGCCAGCCCATGTGCGGCACGACCAGGCCGGCGCAGGCGGGATCGTCGCGGAAGGCGGTGACCCGAGCGGCGATCCAACCCAGGCCCGCGCGCGCGCCCTCGGCGCTGCCGGCGGTCATCAGCTGCATGCCGAGGCAGATGCCGAGCAGCGGCGTGCGGCCTTGCACGACGACCTCGCGGAGCGCCGCCGCCCAGCCCGAGTTCGTCAGCCGCTCGATCCCGGCATCGAAGGCGCCGACGCCGGGCAGGATCAGCGCGCGCGGCGGCGGCTGCGGCAGGGCCTGGGGATCGGCCAGCACCTGCGCCGGCACCCCGAGCGCCAGCAGCATGTTGGCGATCGCGCCGACATTGCCCATTCCGTAGTCGATGATCCCGATGCTCATGCGAGGCGGCGTGCGACGGCGGCGACGCGCTCGGGCACCGCCTCGGGCAGGTCGGGAAACAGCGGCAGGCTGATCACCTCGCGGCAGGCCCGCTCGGTCTCCGGCAGGCCATCGGGGCGGGGACAGGCCGCGAAGGGCGGCTGCCGGTGCAGGCCGACGGGATAGTAGATCGCGGTCGGGATGCCCGCCTGCGCCAGCAGTTGCTGGAAGCGGTCGCGCTGCGGATGGCGGACCGTGTACTGGGCGTAGACATGGGTGTTGCCCTCATCGACCGCGGGCACGGTGACGAGCGAGCGCAGGGCGGCATCGTAGCGCGCGGCGTGGGCCCGGCGGCGCTCGCGCTCATCGTCCCACGCCGTCAGCTTGGCCAGCAGGATGGCCGCCTGCACCGTGTCCATCCGCCCATTGAGCCCGAGATACGGATGCTGGAAACGGGCGGTGGCGCCGTGGTTGCGGATCGCACGCAGGCGTTCGGCGAGCGCGGCATCGGCCGTGAAGAGGCAGCCGCCGTCGCCGTAGCAGCCGAGCGGCTTGGCGGGGAAGAAGCTCGTGCTGCCGAGCAGCGCGAGCGCGCCGGAAGCTCGCCCGTGCCGCGTCGCGCCGAAGCTCTGAGCAGCGTCCTCGATGATCGGGATCCCGGGCGCCGCGGCCGCGATCCGTTCGATCGCCGCCGGCTGCCCGAACAGGCTGACCGGGACGAGGGCCCGGGTGCGCGGCGTGATCGCCGCCGCCACTCGCTGCGGATCCATGCAGAAGGTCGTCGGATCGATGTCGACGAAGACCGGCGTCGCGCCGACCTGGGCGATCGTCTCCGCGGTGCTGATCCACGTGAAAGCGACGGTGATCACCTCGTCGCCGGGGCCGACGCCGAGGGCGCGCAGCGCGATCTCCAGGCTGACGGTGCCGCTGCCGCAGGCGATCGCGTGCGCGACCCCGACGCGCTCGGCGAGCGCGGCCTCGAGTTCGGCGACTTCCGGGCCGAGGATGTAGTGGCCGTGGCGCAGCACGGCATCGATGCGCCGTTCGAGCTCGGGGCGGATGCGGTCCTGCTGCGCCGCGAGATCGCAGAACGGCAGGGCCGGCGCGCTCCAGGGGGTGCGCAGGGCCGCGGCCGGAGTCAGCGCTTCGGGAAAGCCGGCCTCGCTGACGACGCGGGCTTGCGGCCCGAGCCGCGCCGCGGCGCGCAGCAGCGCGTCGCGCAGCGGATGCTCGGCGCTGGGATCGATGTCGCTCGGCAGCGCGTTCAGCCACTGGCAGTCGGCGGCCAGGGCGGCGAACGCCGCCGGCGACGGCGCCTGCGCCCGGTAGTCGGCGATCGCGGCGCAGGCCAGCCATAGGCGCAGGCCGGCGGCCCGCGCCTCGCGACGCAGGGCCGCGGCCTCCGACCCCGGATCGCGCAGCGCGCGCCCGACGACATCGGGAGCGAGGACGAGCTCGCGCAGCGTCACGGCAGCGGCGTGCATGCCTGCTCCGTGATCCGATAGCGCGCCGCGCATGCCGGGCAGCGCGCCTCGGCGCCGTCGGGCAGGCGCACGCCGCAGGCGCACATCCAGCCGACGCGCCGCGCCGGCACGCCGAGCATCAAGGCGTAGGGCGGCGCGCTGCGGCGCAGCACGGCGCCGGCGCCGATGAAGGCGTAGGCGCCGATCTCGATGCCGCAGAGGATGGTCGCGTTGGCGCCGATCGTCGCGCCGCGGCGGACGACGGTGGGGCGGAACTCGTGGCGCCGCGGGATGTGGCTGCGCGGGTTGATGACATTCGTGAACACCATGCTCGGACCGCAGAAGACATCGTCTTCGAGCGTGACGCCGTCGAAGATCGAGACATGGTTCTGCACCTTGACGCGGTCGCCGATGACGACGTTGCCGACATAGACGCCCTGCCCGAAGGAGCACTCGCGGCCGATCCGCGCGCCGGCGGCGATGTGCACCCAGTGCCAGATCCGCGTGCCGTCGCCGATCACGGCTCCGGGATCGACGATCGCCGTCGGGTGGATCATCGTCGGCATCTCAGAGGTCCAGCGGCAGGGAAACTTTGACGCCGTCGCGGGCGCTCTTGTAGGCAGCGATCAGCAGCTCGAGCGCTTTCAGGCCCTCGCGGCCGTCCGCCTCCGGCGCGGCGGTCCCGCGCAGGGCGGCGATGACATTCTCATAATACGCGATGTGGCCATGGCCGTAGACGGAGGTCGTCTCGTAGCTCGCGGAGCCGACCAGCGCGTCGTCGGGATGCGGGTCGGCGAACTCCCAGTGCTCGATCTGATTGACGGCGACGCCGCCGATGCGCACGGTGCCGCGCTCGCCGAGCACCGTGATGCTGCCTTCGAGGTTCTTGGGGTAGGTCAGCATGCTGACATTGAGCGTGCCGAGCGCGCCGCTGCGCCACTTGATCACCATGACGCCGCAGTCCTCGACCTCGATGTCGCGCGCCAGGGTCGCGGTGTAGGCGAAGACGCTCTCGACGGGTCCGATCAGCCAATCGATGAGATCGACATAGTGGCTGGCCTGGTTCATCAGCGCGCCGCCGTCGAACTCCCAGGTGCCGCGCCAGGCCGCCGAGTCGTAGTACGACTGCGGGCGCTGCCAGAAGACATTGATCGCGACATTGTAGATGCGGCCGAAGCGACCGGCGTCGATGGCGCGCCGCAGCAGCTGGAGGGTCGCATTGCGGCGGTTCTGCTTGACGACGAAGAGGCGGACGCCGGCCTCATCGCAGGCCCGCACCATCCGCTGGCCGTCGCGCCAGCGCGTGGCCATCGGCTTCTCGGTGACGACATGGCGGCGGTGCTGCGCCGCGAGGATCGCCTGTTCGGCATGCAGGCCGCTCGGCGTCGCGAGGATCACGGCATCGATCTCGGCCGTGCGCAGCAGCTGGAGATAGTCGTCGAATGCGCGCGCGCCGCTGGCGCGGGCGGCGGCGGCGCGGGCCTCGGGGTCGATGTCGCAGACCGCGACGAGCTCGGCCTCGGCCTGGTGGTGGGCCAGCGCCCGCAGATGCTGCTGCGCGACGCGGCCGCAACCGACCAGCGCGAAGCGAATGCGGCGCCCGACGATCGGCGGCACGACCAGCATGGCGGCAGATGTTTCCGCGCGGCCGCGGATTGGCAAGACGATCGGACTGGCTGCCGGCGGCTCAGCCCGCCGGCGGCTTGTCGCTGTGGATCGCGGCCTCGCGGGCGCTCGGCTCGATGATCGAGGTGATGCGGACGCCGAAGTTCTCGTCGACGACGACGACCTCGCCCTTGGCCAGCAGCTTGCCGTTGACCAGGATGTCGAGCGGCTCGCCGGCCAGGCGATCGAGCTCGATGACCTTGCCCGGGGTCAGCTCGAGGATGTCCTGGATCAGCATCTCGGTGCGCCCGAGCTCGACCGTCAGCGTGACCTGGATGTCCTTGACCAGTTCGAGGTTGGCGGCGTGCGGCGCGCTCGCGGCGCCGGCGCTCAGCTCGGGGAACTCGGCGGGCTTGACGGCGGGAGCTTCGGCCATGGTCATTCCTTCGACGGCAGGTGGGGATCGGAGCCTGGCGGCACGATGCGCTCGACGCGCACCCCGGTGTGGCGGCCGATGCGGCCATGGGAGCCGAAGAAGCGCAGCTTGTCGCCGATGAAGCCCTGCACGCTCTCGCCGACGCGCTGGTCGAGGACGACGATGTCGCCGGCGCGCAGCTGCATGACCTGGGCCAGCGTCAAGGTCGCGGAGCCGAAGACGACGCGCACCGGCAGGGCGGAGGCGCGCACCGTGCGATCGAGATAGCGGCGCTGGCCCTCGCTCATCTCCCGCTTCATCGCCGCGAAGCGGAAGCGGTTGCCGAGTTTCTGCATCACCGCATCGATCGAGATGAAGGGCACGCAGAAGCACAGCTCGCCGGGCTCGAGCTCGCCGGGCGCCGAGACCGAGAAGGTGGCGACGAGCACCATCTCCGAGGACGGGATCACCTGCACGAACTGCGGATCCATCTCGCGCGCCTCGACGACGGGCGTGAAGGCGACGAGCTCCCCCCAGCCCTCGGCGACGCGCTCGAGGAAGCGGCGGATGATGTTGTCGAGCAGGCTCTGCTCGATCGTGGTCAGCGCGCGCATCTTCTCCAGCGGCTTGCCCGGGCCGCCGAGCATGCGGTCGATCAGCGAGAAGGCGAGCTTCATGTCCATCGTCGCCAGCGCGCGCTCAGGGAGCGGCGCGAGGGACAGCACATTGATCACCGTCGGATTGGGCAGGCTGTTGCGGAACACCTCGAAGGTCAGCTCGCCGAGCGAGACGATGTTGACCTCGAGGTTGATGCGCAGATAGGTCGACAGCGCCATCGTCAGGTTCTGGGCGATCGCCTCGTGCAGGCGCTGCAGCGAGCGCAGCTGCTCGCCGGAGAGCTTGTTCGGCCGGACGAAGTCGTACTCGAGGACGCGCTTCTCGCGCCGCCGCTTGCCGCGGCCCGTCTCCTCGACGGTGGCGAGCAGGGCCTCGAGCTCTTCTGGCGACAGGATCTCGTCGGGCATGGCTGCTGTCCTTACGCTCGCCGCGTGCCAAGTTCACTGCACGAGCAGCTCGGTGACCGCGCATTCGAGGACGAAGGGCTGGTCGGGCGGCCGACCGGGGCGCACGCTGCGCAGCAGGCGCTCGACGGCGCTGGCGAAGTCCTTGCGCAGGCGCGGCAGGATGTTGGGGCTCGCCAGGTCCTCGAGCTGGTAGGTCTTCACCGTCTCCTCGAGGCGCGTCTGGATCAGACGGCGCACCGCGGCGTCGTTGAGCGCCGCATGATCCTTGGTCGGCACCCAGATGCCGACCTGCATCGTCACATAGCGGGTGCCGCCCGAGCCGGTGATGTTGCTCTTGATCATGATCGGCTCGAGCTCCTTGCCGAGCTCGAGCAGCCCCTTGCCGTGCGCCGCGCCCTCGCTCTCCTTCTGGCGGTCCTCCTCGCCGCCCTCCCGCTTGTCCTTGCTCTCGGGCGGCGCCGGCGTCAGCGACTTGACGATGAACCAGGAGGCCCCCGCGCCGATCGCGACGACGAGCAGCGCGCCGGCGAGCATCGGGATGAGCGGCGAGCGCTGAGCCTTCGGCTTCTGCGCCTCCTGGGCCTTGGCGTCCGCCTGCTTGGCATCGCTAGGAGCTGGGTCGGACATGGCGAGCTCTCACGGGACGGGGGCGGGCGGTTGCAGCAGCCGGGCGACGGCGCGCTCGCGCTCCGGATCCTCGCGCGCCAGGGCGGCGAGCAACGCTGCGCGGTCGCGCGGCGAGGCCCCTTCCTCGGCCATCGCCGCGAGGAGCTGCGCGATCTGCGCCGGCTCGGCGCTGCGGATATAGGGCAGCACCTGCTCGGGTTTCATGAACGAGTAGAGGCGGGCGAGACGGCGCAGCTGCTGCTCGCTCGGCTCGGCCGGCCGCAGCTGCAGCAGCTCGCGGTGCAGGGCGACCGCCATCGGAGACTCGCGATCCTGGGCCGCGAGCTTGAGCAGGTTGGCGGCTTTCTTCGGATCCATGCGGTCGAGGATGCGCGCGACCTCTCGCGGTTCGAGGCGGCGTAGGGTCTGCCAGGCCTCGTTCTTCTGCAGCTCGTAGAGGCGGGCGAGCTCGCGATAGCGCGCGTCCTCGGAGGCGGCGAGAGCCGCGACGCGCGCTTGCTCCTCAGCCTGCAGGCGGGCGAAGCGCGCGCGCTCTTCGGCGGCCTGGCGCTCGGCCTCGGCCAGCGCTTGGCGGCGCGCTTCGAGCTGGCTGGCGAGGCGCGCGAGGTCGGCGCGCGCGGCGCGCAGCTCGGCCTCGCGGGCGTCGAGCCAGCGCTCGCGCTCGTCGAGCGCGTCGCGGCGGCGGCGCAGCTCCTCGATCAGCGCGCTGGCGTGGCGGGCGTGCGCGATCTCGGCGATGTCGGCGAGCAGACGCTCGTGATCGACGCTCGGCGGGGCGCTGGCCGCCGGCGGCTCCGGCGGGCGCGCGCGCATCGCCGCCAGGTAGCGCTGCTCTTCGTCGCTGAGCAGGTAGTCGCGGATGCGCTCGGGCGTGATGACGCCGGCCTGGCGCAGGGCGATCAGCGCGGTGATGCCGGCCGAAAGCAGGAGCAGGCAGAGCGCGGCCAGGCCGTAGACGACGGTGTTGAGGAACGCGTTCATCGCGCAGCCTCCGGCGCATGGCGGGCGGCGGCGCGCTCGTCGTAGAGGCGCTGCTCGGCGCGCGCGGCGCGGCGCGCCGCCGCACGCGCATCGCGTGCGCGCACCGCTTCGATCGCTTTGAGCTCGCGCATCGCCTGCGCCAACTGGTCGCGCGCGCCGTCGATCCGCTGCTCGAGCTCGGCGAGCCGCGCCTCGCCCTGCTGCAGCTGGGCGCGCATCGCTTGCGCGAAGCGCGCCAGCTGCTCGCGCCACGGCGGCGGCACCGGCGCGCTCTCGGCCTCGGCCAGCGCCGCGCGCTGGCGCGCCAGCTCCTCGATGAGCGCTGCGCGCTGGCGCTCGAGCGCGGCGAGCGCGCGGCGCGCCTGGTCGACGGCCTGGCGACGGACCTCGAGGACGGCGGCGAAGCGGCTCATGCGGCCCCCACGATCTGGCGCAGAGCGGCGATGGCTTCGCGGCGCGGCGTCGCCTCGCCGATGCCCTGGCGCAGCCACTGCACGATCTTCGGATAGGCGGCGATCGCCTGGTCGACGCGCGGGTCGGCGCCGGCGCGATAGGCCCCGACCTCGACGAGGTCGCGGACCCGCTCGTACTCGCTCCACAGCTCGCGCGCGCGCATCGCCAGCCGGTAGTCGTCGGCGCTGGCGAGATCGACGAGCAGGCGCGACACCGACAGCGTCGGATCGATCGCCGGATAGATCGCCTGGCCGGCGAGGCGGCGCGAGAGGAAGAGGTGGCCATCGATGATCGCGCGCACGCTGTCGCCGATCGGATCGTTCTCGTCGTCGCCCTCGATCAGCACGGTGTAGATGCCGGTGATCGCGCCGGCGCCGGCGCAGGTGCCGGCGCGCTCGAGCAGACCCGGCAGGATGGCGAAGGCCGAGGGCGGATAGCCGCGGGTCAACGGCGGCTCGCCAGCCGCCAGGCCGATCTCGCGCTGCGCCTGGCAGACGCGGGTCAGCGAGTCCATCATCAGGATGACGCGATGGCCGGCATCGCGAAAATGCTCGGCGACGGCGTGCGCGGCATAGGCCGCGGCGAGCCGTTCGACCGCCGGCCGATCGCTGGTCGCGGCGATGACCACGCTGCGCGCCAGCCCCTGCGGCCCCAGGCACTTGTCGAGGAACTCGCCGACCTCGCGGCCGCGCTCGCCGACCAGGGCGATGACATTGACCGCGGCCTGCGCGTGCTGGGCGAGCTCGCCCAGCAGCGTCGACTTGCCGACGCCGGAGCCGGCGAAGATGCCGATGCGCTGCCCGTGGCCGATGGTGAACAGCGCATCGATCGCGCGGATGCCGGTCTCGAGGAGGTCGCGGATCGGACGGCGGCTGAGCGGCGGCGGCGGCGCGGCGCGCAGCGGGCGCCGCGCCGCGCCGGCGAGCGGGCCGCGGCCGTCGAGCGGCCGTCCGAGGGCGTCGACGACGCGGCCGATCAGCGACGGTCCGACGGCGATGGTCAGCGGCCCCTCGCCAGCGACCACGCGGTCGCCGGGACGGATGCCGTCGACGCTGTCGAGCGTCTGCAGCAGCACCTCGCCGTCGCGGAAGCCGGTGACGACGGCGAGCCGCTCGCCGTGGCGGGTGCACACGCGGACGGTATCGCCGACTGGCACCGCCGGCCCGGTGGCGGCGATCGTCAGGCCGATGACGCGCGCCACCACCCCGCTGGCCTCGCGCAGCGAGGAGGCGGCGAGCGCGCGGTGGTAGCGCGAGAGGTCGGGGACGGAGATCATCGCGCGTCCTCCGCGGGCGGCGGCGCGCTGCCGTCCTCGCGCATCGCCAGCGGCGGCTGCGGCGCGAGCGCACGCAGGCGCGCCGCCGCGCGCTCCCAAGACGCCGGCACCGAGGCGTCGAGACGGGTGCCGCCGGCGACCAGCAGCAGGCTGCCGCGCGCGAGCTTCGGATCGGGAGCGACGCGCAGCTGCTCGATGCCGGGCGCGGCCTGGATCGCGGACGGCAGGCGAGCTTCGATCTGCGCGGCATCGTCGGGATGGCAGCGGACGACGATCTCGCGGCGATCGGCGATCTCGGCCAGGGCAGCGGCGAGCAGGTCGCGCATCCACGCCGGATCGACGGCGAGCTCGTGCTCGAGGACCCGCTGGGCGATCGCCAGCGCCAGCTCGACGATCTGGGCCTCGGCGGCGGCGACCAGCTGCGCTTCCAGGGCGCCGAGGCGCGCGAGCGCCGTCTGCAGGGCGTCGACGGTGCGGCCGAAGCGCTCGTGCAGCGCCGCCTCGGCGCGCGCCTCGGCCTCCTGCGCCCGGCGCTCGGCGGCGGCGATGCGCGCCTCGGCTTCGGCGAGCGCAGCGGCGAGGGCGGCGATGCGCGCTTCGGCCTCGGCCAGGCGCGCCGCCGCCGCGCGCTCGGCATCGGCGCGGCCGGCGGCGTAGCCCTCGGCGCGCAGGCGCTGCTCGGCGGCGCTCAGCAGCTGCCGCGCGCGTTCGGCGCTGGCCGCCGCCAGCGCGCTCGCCTGTCCCGCCACCGCTTGCGAACGGACGATCGCCATCGCTCACACCATCTTTTCCTGCTGCCCGCGGCTGATGCGGATCTCGCCCTTCTCCTCCATCGCCCGCACCTGCTGGAGGATGCGCTTCTGCGCTTCCTCGATCTCGTGCAGCGGGCGCGGGCCCATCGACTCCAGCTCTTCGAGGAGCGCCTCGCGCGCGCGCGTCGACAGGTTGTTGAGCAGCTTGTCCTTGACCGCCGGCTCGGCGGCGCGCAGGGCGAGGATCAGGTCGCCTTTGTCGATCTGCGACAGGATCTTCTGCATGTCGCGGTCCGGAACCTTGGCGAGATCATCGAAGACGAACATCAGCGACTGGATCTCGTTCGCAAGCTGCGGATTCTCGCGGTTCAAGCGGTCGAGGATGGTCTTCGACAGCGAGGGGTCGCTGAGGTTGAGCATCTGCGCCACCGTCTTGTAGCGGCGATTGCCCTGGTCCTCGGTCAGCGAGCGGCCGAGCGAGTAGGCGCGCACCTCCATCATCTCGTCGATCTGCCGCACCAGTTCGGCCGGCAGCTCGGCGGTCGAGGCGATGCGCTTGATGACATCGTAGCGCAGATCCTCGGGCATATCTTTGAGCAGGGCGGCGGCGACGGCCGGCTCGAGGTGGCTGACGACCAAGGCGATGACCTGGGGATGTTCGCCGCGCAGCAGGGTGGTGATTTGGCTGGCGTCGAGCGGCAGCAGGGCGCGGAACGGCTCGCTCTCGCGCGATTGGCGGCGGATGCGCTCGAGCAGCTCGCGCGCCTTCTCCTTGCCGAGCGCGCGCTCGAGGATCTCCTGGATCATCGGCTCGACATTGATCTTGTCGCCGCCGATGCGCTTGTTGAAGTCGCGCAGCAGCTCCTCAGTTTCGGAGCCGGAGAGCTCGCCGAGGCGGGTCATCTCCTCGGACAGCAGCGCGACCTCGCGTTCGTTGAAACGCGTCATCAGCAGCGCCGCGGTCTCGCTGTCGAGCGACAGCATGAAGGCTGCGGCGCGGCGTCGTCCCTTCAGTTCGCGCTTCTGGTCCGGCATCGCTCACTCCTGCTCGTAGAGCCAGCGCCTGACGATCGCCGCCGCCGCGTTCGGATCCTCCATGATCGCCCGCTTGATCGAGTCCTTGAGCTCCTGGCGGCGGCTGCGGACCTGGCGCTGAAGCTCCTCCTCTGGGCTGGGCGGTTCCTCCTTCGGTCTCTTGGCCGCCTCCTCGGCCTCGCGCGCCTTGCGCGCGCGCTCCTCGGCCTCCTTCCAGGCTCGGTGGCTGCGCCGCAGCTGGAGGTGGGCGACGAGCAGCAGGCCGAGGGCGACCGCGGCGACCAGGCCGTAGCCGAGCCACTCGCCGCCGAGCGGTAGCGTCAGCATCGCCTGCGCCGCCGGCTCCGGCGGCGGTTCGTAGAGGTCCATGCTCTGCACCGTGCTCGAGAACCTGCCGGAGAGATTCTGCACGCCCTCGATCTTGGCAACGATGTCGCGCGCGGCCTCGAACCCGATCGCATTGAGCACCAGGCTCTCGAAGCGCTTCTGCTCCTCGGCGGTGTAGGGCACGCGGCGCTGCGTCTTGCGGCCGGTCGGCTTGCCGGCGGCGTCGAGCTCCTCGACCTCCTCGGTCTTATAAGGCAGCAGGATCGAGACGGTCATGCCGCGGATGCGCCCGACCTCGTCCTCCACCGTCACCTTGCGCTGGCCGACGAAGTACGAAGTCTGGGTCTCCTCGCTGGTCTCGCTGGCGAGCTGGGGCGCGGGCGGCGCCGCCCGGCCCTCGTTCTCGACATTCGGCGCCGTGCCCGCGACCCCGCCGATGCTCTGCACCGGGCTCTTCTTGTCGGTGGTCAGCGTGCGCTCGGTCAGCGCCAGCGACTTCGTCGGATCGACCGAGCTCTCGCTGCGCTTGGCGAAGTCGAGCTTGACGCTGACCTTGACCCGGCCGCGCCCGGGACCGAGCACCGCATCGAGCTGCTCCTGGGCCTTGCGCGTCAGGTAGGCATCGCGCGCCGCCTCCGCTTCCAGCGTCGTGCTCGCCAGGCCGGCAGCGCTGTCGGCGCTCTTCGGGGTCAGCAGGCCGCTGTTGTCCATCACTTCGACGCGCTCGTGGTCCAGTCCCGCCACCGCTCCCGCGGTCAAGGCGATGATGCCGGCGATCTGCCGCTCGGTCAAGCGGACGCCTGGCACGAGATCGAGCTTGATCGAGGCCCGCGGCTTGGCGCTGTCGTCGCCGATGAACGGCGAGGGCTGCGGGCGGTCGATGATCACCCGCGCCGAGCGCACGCCGGGGAGCTCGCGGAAGCTGCGCTCGAGCTCCCCGGCCACGGCGCGGTCGTAGCTGCGATGCTCCTGGAAGGTCGACATCATGAAGCTGCTTTTGTCGAGCAGCTCGAAGCCCTTGCCGCCGTCGCCGAGCAGATCCTGCTGCGCGAGCTCGTTGCGCAGCCGGTAGATGTGCTGGGAAGGCACGAGCACCGCGGTCTCGCGGTCGACGACGCGATAGGGGACCCCCTGCTGCTCGAGGTAGGCGACGATCTCGGCGGTGCGCGCGCGCGTCAGGTCCTTGGCCAGCAGCTGATAGCTCGGACGGGTCGCGTGGTAGGCGAGCAGGGCGAGGCCGACCAGGGCGGCCAGGGAGGCGAGCACGATCGTCGCCCGCTGGGCGGTCTCCAAGCGGCTCCACACCTGCAGCAGCTGTTGCCAGAACTTCGACATGCCCGGTCTCGCAGGCAATGCTAAGCATCGGGCGTTCCAAATCGCGCGGGGAGCAAGGCCGTTTCGATCTTGCCGCGGCGGGCGCCGCTCTAAGCTCGTTACCGCCTGAGGGTCGCATGCTGCCGTTCGCCGCGCACCGGGCCGTGATCGGCCTCGATATCGGAAGCCATGCCGTGAAGGCCGTCGCCCTGCAGGCCCAGAAGGACCGCATCACCCTCTACGGCTACGCGACGGCGCGCGTCGAGCAGCAGGATGTCGCGGAGGTGATCAAGGGCGTCGTCGCGCGGCTCGGCGTCAAGCCGCGCCGCGTGTGCACGGCGCTCTCGGGCCGCTCGGTGATCGTGCGGCAGATCGAGACCCCGCGCCTCGAAGGCGCCGCCCTGCAGCAGCATGTCGCGCACGAAGCCGACAAGTACATCCCCTTCGGCAGCGAAGAGGTGATGATCGATGCCCAGCCGCTGCCCGATCCCGAGGGACCGCCGCCCGAGCGGCGCTCGGTGATGCTCGCCGCGGTGCGCCGCTCCTTCATCGCCGAGCACCTCGCCCAGCTCAAGCTCGCCGGCATCGAGCCCGAGGTCATCGATGTCGATGTCTTCGCCCTCGCCAACTGCTACGAGGTGCTCGGACCCCCGGCCCCGCCGGCGAGCGAGAAGAAGGCCGTTGCGCTGATCGACATCGGCGCTGCGAAAAGCAACATCGCGATTCTGTTCGGCGGGCGCCTGGTGTTCACGCGCGAGGTCTACCTCGCGGGCAACGAGATCAGCGAGGCGATCGCCCGCACGCTCGGCATCGGCGCGCCGGAGGTCGAGCAGCTCAAGCAGGCCCCTGGCGAGATGCTCGATCGCGTGCTCGATGCCGCCCAGCCGGCCTTCGAGGATCTCGCCAACGAGATCCGCTTGAGCCTCGATTATGTCGAGGGGCAGTTCGAATGCGAGGTCGCCGACATCGTCCTCGCCGGCGGCTCGGCGCTGCTGCCGCAGGCGGCGCAGGCGATCGGCAATCTGGTCAGCCGCTCGGTGCATGTCTTCGATCCGCTGGCCGGGGTCGACCTCGTGCCCAGCCGCTATGATGTCCATCGGCTCGACGCGATCAGTCCGAGCTTGACGATCGCTCTCGGCCTCGCCATCCACCTGCTCGATCCGCCGCAGCGCGGGCTCGGCGGCAGCCAGAGCCATGCCTGGCAGCCGCGCGCTGTCAGCGCCGCCGTCGCGTTGCCGGCTGCGGCGAGCGCTGCGGCGGCCGCGGCGCCGGCCCCCCTGCCGCAGACGCCGACGCCGGTGGTCGCGCCGCCGGTGCTACCGACGCCGACCGTGCCGCCGCCGGTGCTGCCGACGCCCTCGGCGCCGACGGTCGTCACGCCGCCGCTCGTCCCCCCCGCGGTGTCGCCCCCGCCCGTGGCGCCGCAGCCTGCGACCGTCGCGGTCGCGGCGCGGACGGAGGAGTTCGCCGACGCGCTCGAGGCGCCGATTGCCCCGGCCGCGCCGCCGGCGCCGAGCACGACCACCGTTCTCTCGGGATCCGCGGCGACGCGCAGCAGCCTGCTCGTGGTGCTCGATGAGGACCAGGAGATGCCGCCCTCGCTCGGCTCCGAGCGCATCGTCAAGGGCGGCGGCGCGGCCGCGACTTCGCTGGGCGCCGCGCCGCCCAGCCCCGCGGCGCCGAACATCGCGATCGAAGGGTTCGCCGATGAGAGCCAAGACAAGGGCGACAGCGAGGGGCCGAGCCTACCGCCACTGCCGCCCTTGCCGCCGTTGCCGCCGCGCGCTCCCTGAGGACGAGCCGAGCTGCCGTTGACAGCGGGTCAGGGAAGGTAGCATGCAGCAAACCAGCTGCGGATGACCGACAGCGTGGGCGCCCCCCACGCTGTCGCCGTTTAGGGACCGCATTGAAAGGGGTCAGGATGTTCAACCCAGCCTTGCTGCTCCAGCGCGTCGATGCCCTGGCCAGGGAGCGCAACCTCGACCGCGAGGTCATCTTCGATCACCTCGAGCAGGCGATTCAGAAGGCCGCGCGCAAGCGCTTCGATGCGACCGGCGATCTGTCGGTGACCATCGATCGTCACACCGGCGAGATCCGCGCCTTCGAGGACGACCGGCCGGTCGAACTCGAGAGCCTGGGCCGGATCGTCGCCGATATCACGAAGAGCGTGTTCTTGCAGAATTTGCGCAAGTCGGAGTGCCAGCGCGTGTATGAGGAGCTGGCGCCGCGCCTGCACACGATCGTCTCCGGCACCGTCGTGCGCGAGGAGCACGGGCGGGCGATCGTGTCGATCGGCGGCCGCGCCGAGGCCCAGCTGCCGCGCGATGAGCAGCTGCCCGGCGAGACCTACCGTCCGGGCGCGGTGATCCGCGCCTTCGTTCTGAAGTGCGAGAGGAGGAAGGAGACCCGCTTGCACATCGTCCTCTCGCGCACCCATCCCGATTTCGTCCGCGAGCTGTTCCGCGCCGAGATCCCCGAGATCGCCGACGGCCTGATCGAGATCAAGGGCATCGTCCGCGAGCCGGGCAAGCGCACCAAGATCGCCGTCGCTTCGCGCGATCCGCGGATCGAGCCGGTCGGCAGCTGCGTCGGCGTCCGCGGCGGCCGCATCAGCAAGATCACCGACGAGCTCGGCGGCGAGAAGATCGACATCATCCCCTGGTCCGACGACCCCGCGCAGTTCATCGAGAACTCGCTCAAGCCGGCGCGCATCCTGCGCATCAGCTACGATCATTTCCGCGATCGCGCGCATGTCGTCGTCTCGCAGGACCAACTGCCGCTGGCGATCGGCAAGGGCGGGCAGAATGTCCGGCTCGCCGCGCGCCTCACCCGCTACCGGATCGATGTCGTCAGCGAGGAGGAGCAAACCGAGCAGCGCCGCAAAGGCGAACAGGAGCTGCAGCCGTTGCTCGATGCCGGCCTCATCGACGACTTCATGCGCGAGCGCTTCCTCGACAACCACCTTGACGAGCTGGCGGTGCTGGCGGCGCAGACCCCGGAGCAGCTGCTCGAGGGCCTCGATGGCGCGATCGATGTCGAGCTGGCGACGCGCCTGATCGCCAAGGCCAATGAGCTGCTGACGCCCGAGCAGCAGGCGGCGCGCGATGCCCTGAACGCCCGCCGCCGCGAGGACGCGGAGCGCCGCGCCCGCGAGGAGCAGATGGAGATCATGCATGAAGCGGCGCACAACGCTGCGCGCGCCGCGCTGCCGCCAGACAGCTAGGGCGCATCACCGCGCTTGAGCGCCGTGGGAAGCCCGGCAACCTGCATCACCCGACGATGGATCTCGCATGAAGCTCGCCGAGCTGGCCCAGCAGCACAACCTCGCCCTCGAGATGCTCGTCGAGGTGGTGGAGCAGGACCTGCACATCGCCCTGCCCCAGGGGCCGGACACCGAGCTCAAGGAAACCGATGTCGCGCGCATCCTGGCCTGCGACGGTCTGGAGACCGTCGATGGCCGGCCCTTCACGCCGATCATCGATGAGCAGTTCGAGAAGAAGCATCAGAAGAAGAAGCAGGTCAAGAAGGGTCTCGAGACACGCAAGAAGAAGGCCAAGGAAGCCGAAGAGCGCGCCAAGGCCGAAGAAGCGCAGCGCACCGCGGAAGCGCTGCGCAAGCATGCGGAGGAGCTGGCGCGCCGGCAGGCCGAGGAGGATGCGCGGCGCCAGCGCGAGGAGGCGGAAGCGCGGCGACGCCTCGAAGAAGAAGAGCGCCTCCGCCAGGAGCTCGAGCGTCAAGAGCAGCAGGTCCAGGAGGAGCGGCGCCGCCGCGAGGAGAGCTTGCGCGCGGTCAGCGAGCAGATGGCTGCGGTCAAGCAGAAGCTGCTGACGACGCGGCCCGCCGAGCCGGCGGCTCCAGCAGCGCCGGCGGCGACGCCCCCGCCGCCGGCGGCGACAGCCGCCGCGCCGACGGCGCCGGCCGCGGT
>JANWWU010000054.1 GCA_025055595.1 Planctomycetota bacterium
TGCCGAAGCGCGCCGCGCCCTCCAAGCTATCGTCGATCAGGAACAGGCCGAGGCGCGCGCCAAGGCCGAAGCCGAAGAGCGCGCCCGACGCGAGGCCGAAGAGCGGGCACGCTTAGAAGCTGAAGAGCGCGCGCGGCGCGAGGCTGAAGAGCGCGCGCGAATAGAAGCGGAAGAACGCGCCCGGCATGAAGCCGAACAGCGTACCCCGCGTCAAGCCGAAGACCCTGCCCAGCATGAAGCAGAAGAGCGCGCGCGGCTAGATGCCGAAGAGCGCGCCCGACGCGAAGCCGAAGAGCGTGCGCGGCAGGAGGCCGAAGAGCGCACGCGGCGTGAGGCCGAAGAACGAGCACGGCAGGAAGCCGAAGAGCGCGCCCGGCGCGAAGCTGAAGAGCGTGCACGGCAGGAGGCCGAAGAGCGCGCCCGGCGCGAGGCCGAAGAACGCGCACGGGCAGAAGCCGAAGAGCGCGTACGACAGGAAGCTGAAGAGCGCGCGCGGCAGGAGGCCGAGCCGCAGGCGCCGCCGCAACCGGATGCCGCGGCCCCCCCTGGGTCTGCGGAAGCGGCACTCGGCAACTTCGACGAGGCGGCAGCGGCGCCCGAGGCGGCCGCCCCGACTCCCTCTCCCGCAGCGCCGAGCGGGGCGCCGCCCGCCAGCGAGCTCCAGCCGAAACCCTGAGCGGAGGCTGCACGAGCATCCGCTGACGGCATGTTGCGCGAGCTGATCATCCGCAACCTCGTCATCATCGAGCACGCGCAGCTCGTCTGCGGTCCGGGGCTGATCGCGATCACCGGCGAGACCGGGGCCGGCAAATCGCTGCTGCTGGAAGCCCTCGACCTGCTCGCCGGTGGGCGGGCGACGGCCGACCTGGTCGGCCCGGCCGGGGAGGCCTGCGAGCTCGCTGCCGATCTGCAGATCGACCCCGCGCTCGCCCAGCGCATCAGCGAGGACAGCGGCGTGCCCTTCGCCGACGGCTCGCTGGTCGTCCGTCGCCGCCTGCGCCGCGACGGCCGCAGCCAGGCCTGGGTCAACGACATGCCGGTCAGCGTCGGCGGCCTGCGCAGCATCGTGACGCCGCTGCTGGAGACCTACGCCCAGGACCGCTCGGCGAGCCTGCTCGAACCGGCGACCCAGCTGCGCGCGCTCGATGCCTACGGCGGGCACCTCGCGCTCGCCGCCGCCTACGCCGCCGCCCATGCCCGCGCCCAGGATCTGCTGCAGGAGCAGCGCGCGCTCGCCGAGCGCGAGCGCGAGCGTCGCCGCGAACAGGACTTCGTGCGCTTCCAGCTCGCCGAGTTCCAAGCCCTGGCGCCGCGCCCCGGCGAGTACGCGGAGCTGTGCGCGCGTCAGCGCCTGCTCGAGGCCGCCGAGCAGTGGCGCGGTCTCTGCGCCGAAGCGGCGGCGGCGCTCAGCGACGATGAGCGGGCGGTGCTGCGCATCCTCGGGCGCCTCGGCCGGCAGCTCGCGGAGGCGCCGACGCCGACCCTGCGTGCGGCGGCGGAGAGCCTGCGTGCGGCCAGCGAGGCCGTGCGCGAGGCCGCGGCGCACTGCCTGCAGGCCCTCGAGGAGCTGCAGGCCGATCCGGCGGAGCTCGCCGCCATCACCGCCCGGCTCGACGCCTACCACGAGCTGATGCGCAAGCACGGCGACGGCGAGGAGGCCCTGCTCGCCGCGCAGCGCGCGCTGGCGGCGCGGCTCGCCGAGCTCGAAGCCTGGGAGCAGCGCGCGGCCTCGCTCGGCGAGGCGGTCGCCGCGGCGCTGGCGGAGCGGCAGCGCCTCGGCGCCGAGCTGGCCGAGGCGCGCCGCCGCGCCTTCGCCGGCTTCGCCGAGGCGGTGCACGAGATCCTGGCGACGCTCGGCATGCCGCGCGCGCGCCTGAGCCTGGCGGAGCAGCCGGGCGAGGCCGATGCCTTGGGTAGCATCGGCATGGCCCTGCACATCCAAACCAACCCCGGCTTGCCCGCCGGGCCCCTGGCCAGCGTCGTCTCGGGCGGCGAGCGCTCGCGCCTGCTCTTGGCCGTCGCCGCCGCGCTCGCCGCCCGTACGCTGCCGCCCGTGCTGATTTTCGACGAGATCGACAGCGGGGTCGGCGGCCGCCTCGGCGCCGCGATCGGCGCCGCCCTGCAGCGGCTGGCGGCGCAGCGCAGCGTCCTGGTCATCACCCACACCGCGCAGGTCGCCGCCTGCGCCTCTGTCCACTACGCGGTGCGCAAGCAGCAGGGCGCCGAGGCGACGACCGTGATCGTCGAGCGCCTGAGCGGCAGCGCGCGCCAGCGCGAGCTCGCCGACATGCTCGGCGGCGGCCGCGCCGCGGAGGAGCAGGCGCGCGCGCTGCTGGGAGCCCCCGGATGAGCGACAGCGGCCGCCACGCCCGTCCCCCGACGCGCGTGCTGCTCGCACGCTACCAGGACATCGCTGTCGTCCGCTTCGAAGGGCCGGGCAACATGCAGGTCGCGCCCGCCCTGCAGGCCCTCCTCGAGGATGTGCGCGCCGCCGGCACGCAGGCGGTCTATGTCGACCTCGCGCGCTGCACCGGCATGGACTCGACCTTCATGGGCCTGCTCGTCGGCCAGGCCCAGGCCTTCGCTGGCATCGGCGGTCGCCTCGCGGTCGTCTCTCCGAGCGAGCTCTGCGTGCGGCTGCTGCGCCAGCTCGGCGTCGACCAGGTGGTGGCGGTGATCGCCGAGGCAACGACCCCCGAGGTCGCCTTCGTCGAAGTGCCGGCCCGCATCGCGGTGCCGGCCGAACGCCGCGCCGCGCTGATCCGCCAGGCGCATCAGGCGCTGATCGCCTTGAGCGAGGAGAACCGCGCGCGCTTCAGCGCCTTCCTCGAGGCCTTGGACGCCGACCTGCGCCGCCGCGGCGAGCGTTAGCCGCCCGCCAGGCGGGCCGCCAGGCGGATCGCCGAGACCAGCGAACGGTGGCTGGCCCGGCCCTGCCAGGCGATGTCGAAGGCCGTGCCGTGGTCGACCGAGGTGCGGACGATCGGCAGCCCGAGCGTGACATTGACCCCCTCATCGAAGGCGAAGGCTTTGAAGGGGATCAGACCCTGATCGTGATACATGCACACCCAGCCATCGTAGCGCGCGCGCGCCGCCGGCGTGAAGGCGGCGTCGGGCGGCAGGGGGCCATCGGCGAGGATGCCAAGCTGCAGCAGCTCGCCGACTGCCGGCACGATGCAGCGTCGCTCCTCGTCGCCGAACAAGCCGCCCTCGCCGGCATGCGGGTTGAGCCCGAGCACCGCCAGCCGCGGTTCCCGACCGCGCAGGCGGCGCAGCGCCTCGGCCAGCTGCACGCCGACGCGGACGATGCGCAGGGCGTCGAGGCTGGCCGGCACGCTGGCCAGCGACTGATGAACGGTGACCAGGGCCACCGCCAGCTGCTCGTGGTACATCAGCATCGTCTCGTCGCGCACCCCGCTGCGCGCCGCCAGCCACTCGGTGTGGCCGGGGAAGGGCACGCCCGCAAGGTGCAGCGCCTGCTTGTGCACGGGCGCCGTCACCAGGGCGGCGAAGCGGCCGGCGAGGCAGCCGGCGATCGCGTGCTCGATGCAGGCGGCAGCGACGGCGCCATGCAGGGCGGCGATGCGCCCGGGCTGGACGGCGGCGGCATCGAAGCCGGGGAGCGGAGGTTCCTCGATCGCTGCCGGCAAGGGCAGGCCGAGGACGTCCGCCACCCGCGCCAGCAGCGCGCGCATCCCGATGACGAGCAGTGGCAGCTCGCGCAGCGCGGGATCCGCGCACGCCTTGAGGACGATCTCGGGGCCGATACCGGCGGGATCGCCGATGGTGATCGCCAGCGGTCGCATGCGCGAGCTCTACGGCAGCCGCTGCCTGGTGAAGCCGCGGGCCTGGCGCGCGCTTGTTACGCGCTAAGCTAAAGTGGACTTGGTATGCCGTTCTCCCTACTCCTGCCGCTCGCCTTGCTCGGCGCGCTGTGCGCCGTCGCGAATGCCGGCGAGCCGCCGCCGATCCTGAGCATCCGCCTCGCCGATGGTCCCGCCCTGGTGCGCGCCTGGGAAGGCTCGCTCTATGGGCGCGTCTGGGCCCATGAGGACCTCGCCGACCTGCGGGCCGCCGTGCAGGCCTGGCGCGAAGAGCGGGCGCAGCAGCAAACGCCCGATCCCCTGACCATCATCAGCGGTTGGACGGGGGCCGAGGCGCGCTGGCTCGGCCTGGCGCTGGCGGATGACGATGGCAGCCCCGCGCCGCACCTCGTCGTCCGCTGCGAGCCCGGCCCCGCCCTGCCGCAGATCCGACGCTGGATCGAGGACCACGGCGACTGGCACTCGGAGCAGATCACCGGCGCCGACGAGGCCTGGAGCGACGGCGCCGCCCTGCGGATCGCGCGCTATGGACCGACCTTCGTGCTCGCGCTCCACGGCGCGGCCTTGCCGTTCTCGCCGACGCCGAGCGCCGCGCTGGTGGAAGCCGCGTTCGACGGCGCCGCCCTGCGGCAGGCCTGGCAGGCGCTTCCGCAAGCTGCCGTCGAGCAGCCGCTCGTCCAGTGGGCCCTGCAGCAGCTCGCTGAGGCCGGCACCTGGCGCTATCGCGCCGACCTCGTCGCCGATGGGCTGGACGAGCGCCTGGTCTGTTCCCGCCCCTTGCTCGGCGCGCAGCCCGTCGACCGTGCCGTGCTCGCCCGTCTGCCAGCGCAGACGATGCTGGTGTGGGCGATCGGCATCGATGGCCGGGCGTTGTGGCCGCAGCTGCGGCCGCGGCTGCTGTCGCTGCTCGCGGCGCTCTGGGAGACGACGCCAGCGGAACACGATCTCGACACCGTCGAAGAGAAACTGCAGCGCGCCCTCGAGCTTCAGGGCTGCTCCCTGGCCGATGTCGTCGCCGGCCTCAGTGGCACCAGCCTGTGGGCGTTGACGCCCGGCATGCCGGTGCCTGGCATCACGCTGGCGATCCCGCGCAGCGCCGGCAGCGATGCGCTGCTGGCGGCGCTCGCCGCGCAAGCCGGCATCGCGCTGCCAGCGGCGGAGGGCGCCGCCATCATCATCCCGTCGACCGCCGGCCTGCGCTTGCCGGTGATGCTGCAGCTGCTGCGCGGTCGCTCCCACTGGGTGCTCAGCAGCGACCCACTGGTCATCGCCGGCTGGGAGCGCGGAGACGGCGGGTTCGCGGGCAGCGCGGCAGCCCAGCGGCTCTTCGCCGCCGCGCCCGAGGCCGCGCACCTCCTCGCTGCCAGCGACACCCCAGCGCTGCTCGATACGATCGGCTCGTACATGGCGCTGGTGGCGGCGGACGAGAGCCGCCGCTCGGCGGCGATGCTGATACTGACAGTCCTCGGGCGTCTGCGCGAGGAAGCCGTGCGCGGCTACGCATTTGCGATCAACGAGCCCGCGGGTTGGCGCTGCCAGTCGCGCGGTCTCATCGGCATCGGCCCCCTGGCCGCGCTCGTCGCTGGCGCCGCAGTCGCGCTCAGCGAACAGGTGCAGCCCCTCGCCGGCGACGCCCAGCCAGCCGAGGAACACGTCGTTGTTGCGCTGGAAGATCCCGCCCAGCGCGCGCAGACCGTGCTGCGCGATGTCCTGTATGCCGCCGAGCAGCGCTTCCAGGCGGAGTGCCGCCTCGATCAAGACGGCGACGGCGTCGGCGAATATGCGACCCTGCCCGAGCTGCTCGGCGCTGTCGCCCCGCCGGGCTCGGTCGATGATCGTCCCTGTCTGCTGCCGATGGTCGTCGACGCCGAATACGGCTATCACTACGCGATCTACGTGCCGACGGTCCTCGGCCTGGGCACCGCCGACCGCGCCGGCAGCGCCCCCGAGCCGGCGGCCGCCGACCTCCAGGAACAGCGTTTCGTGATCTATGCCTGGCCGGTCGACGCCGCCGCGGGGCTGCCGATGTACGCCCTCGATGCCGACGGCCAGCTCTACACGGCGCCCTTCGCCGGCGAGCCGCCGGCGTGGAACGCGCTCTTCGGGCCCGAGGGCTGGCACGGGACGCCGACCTGGCAGCCAGTGACCCCCGAGCGCCCATAACCCAGGAGTCCGTCATGCGTCGTCTGCTCCTCGCCACCCTGCTTGCCGCGGCCCTCGCTGCCGGCGACGCCGTCCCGCTCGTCCAGCTCCGCGCCGCCGATGGCCCGGACCTGCAGCAGGCCTGGGAGCGCTCGCTCTACGGCCAGCTGTGGCAGGACCCGGCCTTCGCCGAGCTGCGCCGCCAGGTGCTCGACGCCGCTCGCCAGACCAGCGCCGAGACGGGTGTGGATCCCTGGCAGCTGATCCGCGAGCAGCGCGGGCTGACGCTGCAGGTGCTGCCAGGGCGTGAGCCCAAAAAGTTCCGCGTGCTCTCCCAGGTCGATCTCGGGGCCCAAGCGAAGGCGGTGTTCGCGCGCATCGCCTCCCCCCCGCAGTCGCCGCCCAAACAACGGGTGGCGGTGCCGGGGGCCGACGAGGCGGTGCGCCACGATGAGGCGGTGACGGCGCGCTTCGGCAATGTCCTGGTCGTGGCGATCAACGAAGGCGCGCGGCGCCTGCCGAGCGCTCCGGCGACGGCCGCGCTCGCCATCGACATCGATGCCCCGGCGATCCTCGCCCATCTGGCGGCGATCGCGCCGCCAGCGCAGCAGGCCGATATCCGGCGCGCCGCCGCCCAGCTGCAGCCCTTCCTCGGGCGCCTGAGCTACCGCGGGGACCTGGTTTCGGAAGGGGTGCGCGAACGGATCACGAGCGACCAACCGCTGCCGGGCGCCATCGCCGTCGACCGCGCGCTGCTCGCCCGCCTGCCAACGAATACCCTGCTGCTGCTCGCGAGCGGCATCGACGGTCGGGAATACTGGCGGGTCGCCAGCGAGAGCCTGCTGACGATGCTCGATGTCGCGCTGCACAAGGAACAGCCGCAGGGCCTAGAGGCGACGCGCCGCGAGGTCGACCAGCTCCTCGCTGCGCGCGGCGTCCAAGGCGGGCTGCAGGCGCTCGTCGAGGGGCTGCGCGGCACCGCCCTGATCGCGCTGACCCCGGCGGCCCCCTTCCCGGCTTTGACGCTGGCCCTGCCGCGCTCGCCGCAGCTCGATGCCCTGGTCGCCGCTGCGCTCGCCCAGGCGCCTGGCAACAAGCTGCCGCCGCCCGGCAAGTCCGGCCTCGTCCGGCTGCCCGATGTCGAGCTGCCGGCTCCCCTCCAGCTGGTGCATGGCCGCACGCACTGGGTGTTCACCACTGATGCGCTGCTGGCGATGGGCTGGGAGTCGGGGCGGGCCGGCGGCTTCGCCGACAGCGCCGCCGCCCGCGCCGCGTACGGCGCGGCGGCCGCCGAGGCCTGCATCATCGGGGTCAGCGATACGCCGCAGGTCCTCCGCACCCTGCACGGCTTCCTCGGCATGCTGCTGATGCTCGGCGCGATGGATCCGGAGACGCAGCAAGCGGTGGCGCAGGCCCTGCTGCGCACCGCCGAGCTCGCCCAGCCCGGCTACCTGGTCGCCGCCAACACCGCCCAGGGCGCGGTGATCGAGGCGCGCGGCCTGCTCGGCACCGGGTTGATTCCGGTGCTGCTGGCCGGCTCGGTGTTCGCGATCACCAGCGACCGCGCCGAGAAGCTGCCGATCGACAAGCCGCCGACGCTGGAAGCTCCCAAGCCCTGATGGCCAGCCCGGCCCTGCGCCGCTATCGGCGGATCTCGGCGGCGGCCGCCGCCTTGATCCTGCCCGCCGACGCGGATCTCGGCGCCCTCGACGCGCTCTTCGGACGCCGCGCCCCGCGCCGCCTCGAGCTCGGCTGCGGGCACGGCGAGTTCATCGCCGCGCTCGCCGCCGCCCATCCCGAGGAAGACTGCCTCGGCATCGAGCTCGACCCGCTGCGCGTCAACAAGGCGGCGCACAAGTGCGCCGCCGCCGGCGCCCAACATGTTCGGTTGCTCGCCGCTGCCGCCGAAGCCGTGCTGCCGCGCCTGCCCCCAGCGGCCTTCCACCGCATCTACGCGCTGTTCCCCGATCCCTGGCCGAAGCGTGCGCACCGTCGGCGGCGCCTGCTCAACCGTGCGACGCTGCTCGCGCTGGCGCGCCTCGCCGTCCCCGGCTGCCGCCTGATCGTCAGCAGCGACTGCCACGAGTACGCGCTGCAGGTGCTGACCAACGCGACGACGCTGCCCGGGCTGTGGCGGCCGCTGCTGCCCAACGGCTACGCGCTCGATCTGCCCGTGCGCTTCGTCACCGTCTTCGAGCGGCACAAGCGCGCCGAGGGCGCGCGGATCATGCATGTGCACCTCGAGCGCAGCGCGGTGCCGCTACCCTAGGCCGTACGCGGGCGGGCGCGCCACTGCCACCACACCGCGAGGGCGGTCTGGAGGGCGATCAGCGGCAGGACGATCAGCTGTCCGCCGCTGCCGAAGCCGGAGCCCGTCGCATAGGCATGGAGGCCGACCCCGAGCAGGAAGTTGACGCCGTACCAGCTCATCACCACCGATTGGAAGCCGTGCACGGCCCAGGCCGCGAGCGCCGTCGGCCCGACCAGGCCGCGGGCCCGCAGGTGCAGCGGGATCAGGTAGACGAGGATGATCACCAGCGCGAACACTTCCTTGGGATCCCAGCCCCAGAAGCGGCCCCAGGCCTGATCGGCCCAGATGGCGCCGAGCACGGTGCCGGCGACGCAGAGCACGAGGCCGACCTGCAGGCAGCGGGCGATCGCGTGCGCCTCTCCGGACTCCACCGGCTGGCGCCGCCACGCGGCGCGCGCCAGCGCCCAGTTGCCGAGCACCCAGGCGAGGACGAAGGCGGCGTAACTGGCGACGATCACCTTGACATGCAGCCACAGCCAGAACTTCGAGCGCAGCACGGGCTGCAGCTGGCCGATGTGCGCGCCGAGGTCGGGCGGCATCGCCTCGCCGACCATCGCGCACAGCGCGGCGCCGACCGCGGCCGCGACGACATATGCCGGCTGGCGGCCGGTCGCCGCCAGCACCAGGCCGAGCAGGCCGGTGACCAACGAGACGAAGACCACGGATTCGTAGAGGTTGGTGACGGCGCCCCAGGGGCTGATCGCCAGGCGGGCCGCCAGGCCGAGGACGCAGGCGAGGCAAGCGGCGCTGGTCGCCAGGATGCCGGCCCACCACCAGGCTCGACGCGTGCCGCGCGCCAGCGCGATCGCGCTGAGCACCCCGCCGAGGACGAACAGCGCCCAGGCCCAGGTGAAGGGGCGGGCGGCGCGGTAGAGCAGCTCGAGCTGAAGCCGCCGCTCGCTCGGATAGTCCTCGACCGCCGCGGCGCCCTGCGCGCGCAGCCAGGCGACGCGCGCTTCCCCGCAGCGTCTGGCCTCGGCGGCGAGGGCCGTCGCTGCCGCATCGAGCGCCGCCGGATCCCCGCTGTTCCAAGCCGTGCGCAGGCGAGCACCGGCGGCGAGCAGCCCGGACCAGGGCCCATCGCCAGCGGCCAGCAGGGGATCCGGCCGCCACACGAGGTCCTCCATCGTCAGCCAGGGATCGGAGGCGCGCAGCGCCGCGGGCTCGGGGCCGGCCTGGCGCAGGCGCTCTTGCCAGGGTCGTCCCCCGCGCTCCGGCAGCAAGGACAGCAGGCGCTGCGCCCAGCGCTCGCTCTCGGCATCGAAGAGCAGCGGCGCGAGGGCCACCGCGCGGCCGCCAGCGGCCTCGCGGAACTCCCACCAGCGGGCCCAGGCGTCCCAGGCGCTCTCGTCGCGCGCCGTCCACGCCACCTCGAGACCGCGCTCGCGCTGCTGACGCTTAGCGACCGCCGCCTCGAGCTCGGCGCGCGCGGCGCTGAGCTCCGTGCTGCTCGCCCAGGCCCCGGGCAGGCCGAGCGCGCGCTGCAGCGGCACATAGGGCACGGCGATCACCGGCCGTTCGCCCCAGGCCAGGGGATCGGCCATCCACGCCATCAGCAGCGCGCTCGCCGGCAGCCGCTCGGCCGGCAGCACGCGCCGCCCGCCCTGCAGCTCGGGCGCGGCGAAGCGGCGCTCGCCGGTGATCGCGATGACGATCTCTTCGGCGGCGACGATGAACGGCTTGACGCGTCCCTGATGCAGGACCGGCAGGCGGTCGAGCTCGCCGGCAAACAGCGAGGCCGCGAGCGCGGCCAGACAGAGCAGGCGCATCAGGAAGCCCTCCGGCGCATGAGGTAGTGGAGCGCGATGCCGGCGACGAGCAGGCCGCTGCCGAGGTACTTGAGCGGCCGGCCGGCGTCGCTCGCCGCCGTGAAGACCGAGATCTGCCGCCCCGTCGGCCGGCCCTCGGCGTCGAGCTCGGGACGGAAGGCGGTCTGATAGAGGGTGACCCCGTCGATGGTCAGCGGCTCATTCATCGTGATCCGCGCCGTCCACGGCTCGCCGGCGCTCGGCAGCACGGTCACGATGCTCGCATAGGACGCCGAGCGCTGGCCGCCGGGGTCCTTGCCCTCTTCGAAGCGCTCGAGACGGATCGCGAAGCCGTGCTCGGCCCGCAGGTCGTAGGCTGCGCGCCGGTAGTGGACGAGCAGCGCACGGGACCCGAGCCGGATCTCGCGCCCGCTGTCGCGCCGCAGCCAGGCATCGACGACCTGCTCGCCGTGCTGGAAGCGCAGCTGCACCCAGCGCACCGCGCGCTCCTGCTCGCCCGCTCGCATCGCCAGCGGCTCCGGCGCGGGATCGGCGGCCGGCAGCCACTGCAGCTCGGCGGACAGCCGCATCGCCGGGCTGCCGAGCAGCTCGCGCTGCCAGGCGCCGTCGATGCGCGCGGTGCCGAGCAGGCCGCGCGACCGCGAGAACCAGCGCGCCAGCAGCTGGCGCCGGCCCGCAGCATCGGGCGCGATCAGCAGCTGCAGGGCCAGGCCCTGGCCGCCGGCCCCGCGGTAGAGCAGGGGGTGCTCGTAGCGCACCCAGGGCTCGCCGCGCCGCGGCGGCGCCAGGATGTAGGCCGGCGCATAGCGCGCCTCGCCGGCCGAGTCCTCGGCATCTTCGGCACGGCGGATGCGGTAGACCGCGACAGGATCGAGGCGGGCGTCGTCGCTGTCGACGAGCTCGCCGGCCAGCGGCAGCGGACGCAGCAGGACGCGCTCGATCGCCAGCAGCCGGCCGTCGGCTAGCGGCAGGCGCTCGCCGGAGCGCGCTGGCCAGCGCTGCAGGGCTCCGCCATCGGCGAACACCAGCTCGCCCTCGGGATCCGCTGGCGCGCGCGCGGCGAGGAAGTCGGCAGCGACGGCGGCGTCCTCGCTCTCGGCCAGCGACACGAGGACCAGGCCGGCATCGAGGATGGTCTCGCCCGCCGGCGAGAGCCAGGCGCGCTGCACGAGCCGCGGCGCCTCCTCGCCGCTCGCCGCGCGGAAGGCGACGTGCACCGCCGGAGGGCCGGCGCCGGGCGCGAATCCCGGCTCGAGCGCCCCGGTATCGAGCACCGCGCGCAGCCCGACCCCCACGCCGTCGCAGGACAGCAGCGGCCGCGGCGGCGTGTGCGTGACGATCGCTGGCGGGGTGCCGAACCACAGATCGTAGAGCAGGAAGCCGAGCAGCGAGGGGTAATGGGCCTCGGCGATCGGCTGCAGCTCGGCGCGCCAGCGCCGCTCGCCCTCGAGGACGACGATCTCGTCGTGCGGAAGCGCGATGCGCGCTGCCTCACTGCCCGGCGCGGCCTCGAGCAGCCCGTCGAGGCGATCGCGGCCGGCAACCCAGAAGCCGGCGATCAGCGCGATCAGCCCGAGGTGGGCGAGCGCGAACCCCCACTGATGCCGCGCCAGCGGCAGGCGCACGAGCACGGCGCAGGCCAGGCACAGGGCGAGCACCGCGAAGAGCGCCGCGAACCACCAGGCCCGATAGACCATGACCGAGGCGACGGCGGCGCCGTAAGCGCGCTCGTAGAGGGTGGCGGCAGCGACGACGGCGGCGATGGTCGCAATCAGCAGCGCGGCGGCGTACACGCTGCCCAGCCAGGCCGCGAGGCGCCGCAGCCTGCTCAGCATCGGCATGGCGGCAGCTTGCAGTCCGGCCCGGAATCACGAGGGCGATCCCGCCGGCGCTGCACTAGCGCTCGCGCGCCAGCGCGCGGCGCGCCCGCGCCAGGGCCCGGCGCTGCTCCTCGGCGAGCTTCGGGTACTCCAGCTGCAAGGACTCCAGCGCATCGATCAGCGCCGCCGCGACGACCAGACGCGTGAACCACTTGTGGTCGGCGGGGACGACGAACCACGGGGCATGGGGGCGGGCGGTGGCGCGGATCGCGTCCTCGTAGGCCCGCATGTAGTCGTCCCAGTGCGCGCGCTCGCCGACATCGGCTTCCGAGAACTTCCAGTTGCGCTCGGGATCCTCGATCCGCTTGAGGAAGCGCCGCCGCTGCTCGCCCTTCGAGACATGGAGGAAGAACTTGCGGATCAGCGTCCCGTTGCGCGCCAGGTGCAGCTCGTGGTCGCGGATCGACTGGTAGCGCTCCTCCCAGAGCGCGTCGTGCACGCAGGCATCCGGCAGGCGCTGGCGCGCCAGCAGCTCGGGGTGCACGCGGACGACCAGCACCTCCTCGTAGTAGCTGCGGTTGAAGATGCCGATGCGCCCGCGCTCGGGCAGGCGGCAGGCGGTCCGCCAGAGGAAGTCGTGGTCGAGCTCCTCGGCCGAGGGGGCCTTGAAGGCGTAGACCTGGCAGCCCTGGGGATTGATGCCGGACATCACATGCTTGATCGCGCTGTCCTTGCCGGCGGCATCCATCGCCTGGAAGATCAGCAGCACCGCCCAGCGGTCGTCGGCATAGAGGCGATCCTGGAGCGCGGCCAGGCGCTCGATGCACTCGGGCAGCAGAGCCTCGGCCTCGTCTTTCGTCAGGCCGGCGCAGTCCTCGGGGTCGTGATCGCGCAGGCGGAAGCGCTTGCCGCGATCGATGCGGTAGCGGCGGGCGAGGCGACGGAGGATCGACATGGCCCGAGCCTGCGCCCGCGCCGCGCCTCGTCAAGGGGCGCCGCTGCGCTCAGTCGGCGTCGCGGATCTGCGCCCGGCGATCGGGGCGGCCGGCGATCACCCAGCGCAGGTAGGCATCGAGGAAGGGCTGCAGGTCGCCGTCGAGGACCTTCTGCACCTGGCTGGTCTCGAAGCCGGTACGCAGGTCCTTGACCAGTTGGTACGGCATCAGCACGTAACTCCGGATCTGATAGCCCCAGCCGATGGTGCCGCGCTCGCCGCCGAGCGCCTTCAGCTCCTCGAGGCGCTCGGCCTCGGCCAGCTGCTGCAGGCGGGCGGCGAGCATCTTCATCGCCTGGCTGCGGTTCTGCTGCTGGCTGCGCTCGCTCTGGCAGGAGACGACGATGCCGGTCGGCAGGTGGGTGATCCGCACCGCCGAATCGGTCTTGTTGACATGCTGGCCGCCAGCCCCGCCCGCGCGGTAGGTGTCGATGCGCAGGTCCTTCTCGTCGATCTGCACCTCGCCGAGGTCGTCGAGCTCGGGCGTGACCTCGACGGCGGCGAAGCTGGTGTGGCGGCGGGCATTGGCATCGAAGGGGCTGATCCGCACCAGGCGATGCGTCCCCATCTCGCTCTTCAGGTAGCCGTAGACGAAGGTGCCGCGCACGCGCAGGGTGCAGCTCTTCAGCCCCGCGCCCTCGCCGGGCTGCATCTCGAGCAGCTCGGCCTGCCAGCCGACGCTGCTGAAGTAGGCATTGTACATGCGAAACAGCATCTCGGCCCAGTCCTGGCTCTCCAGGCCGCCGGCGCCGGGCGTGATGCGGACGAAGACATCGTTGGCGTCGTACTTGCCGCCGAGCGCGAGCTTGAGCTCAAGCGCGGCGTAGCCGCGGTCGAGGCGCTCGTACTCCGCGGCGATCTGGGCGATCGTCGCCTGGTCGTTCTCGGCCTCGGCGAGCGCGAGCAGTTCGAGGTGGTCGCGCACCGCCTGGTCGAGCTCCTGCCAGGGCTGGACGACGCTGCGCAGGGCCTTGAGTTCCTGGACCTCGCGCTGGGCACGCTCCTGATCGGCCCAGAAATCGGCCTCGCTCATCCGCGCTTCCAGCCGCTCCAGGCGCTGTCGCTTGCCCGCGATGCCGGCGAGCTCGGCGAAGCGCCGCACGCGCGTCGCCAGCCCGCGGTAGCGGTCCTCGAGTTCACCCATGAGCCAGCGCAGCTTCCCGCGCCGTCGCGCAGCGCAAGGCGCAGCGCCGCTTCATCCTGGCGCCGCGGCGCTCTCGGCGACGCTGGCACAGGTGCACTGCAGGTGGCGGTCGCCGTGCGCGTTGTCGACCCGCGCCACCGCCGGCCAGAACTTGCGCTGCCTGAGCCCGGACAGCGGGTAGGCGGCCTGGCTGCGCGGGTAGGGATGCGTCCACTGGTCGGCGCAGACCTCGACCGCGGGATGCGGCGCCATCGCCAGCGGATGGTCGCGGCGATCAACACGGCCCTCGATGATTGCCAGGATCTCGCCGTGGATCGCGATCATCGCCTGGCAGAAGCGCTCGAGCTCGCTGAACGGCTCGCTCTCCGTCGGCTCGACCATCAGCGTGCCCGGGACGGGAAACGACAGCGTCGGCGCATGGAAGCCGTAGTCGATCAGGCGTTTGGCGATGTCCTCGGCGCTGACCCCGCTGGCCGCCTGCAGAGGCCGTACATCGAGGATGCACTCGTGGGCGACCAGGCCCTGCGGTCCGCGATAGAGGACGGGGAAGTAGGGATGCAGGCGGTAGGCGATCCAGTTGGCGGCGAGGATCGCCGCTTGGCTGGCCCGGCGCAGGCCTTCGGCGCCCATCAGGCGGATGTAGGCCCAGCTGATCGGCAGGATGGAGGCGCTGCCCCAGGGCGCGGCGCTGACTGGTCCGCAGGGCCCTTCGCCGGTCCAGGGGTGGCTCGGCAGGTAGGGCGCGAGGTGGCTGGCGACGGCGATCGGCCCCATCCCGGGGCCGCCGCCGCCGTGCGGAATCGCGAAGGTCTTGTGCAGGTTGATGTGACAGACATCGGCGCCGATGCTGCCCGGGCTGCTGACGCCGACCAGCGCATTGAGGTTGGCGCCATCGAGGTAGACCTGGCCCCCCGCGTCGTGGACGAGGCGCACGGCGTCGACGATGCCGGCTTCGAAGACGCCATGCGTGCTCGGGTAGGTGGCCATCAGGCAGCAGAGGCGCGCGCGGTGCTCGGCGACCTTGCGCGCGAGGTCGGCGAGGTCGACGTTGCCGTTGCGATCGCAGGCCACGGGAACCACGCGCAGGCCGGCGAGCGCCGCGCTCGCCGGGTTGGTGCCGTGGGCGCTGAGCGGAATCAGGCAGACGTCGCGCTCGCCCTCGCCCTGCGCGCGCTGATAGGCGCGGATCGCGAGCAGGCCGGCATACTCGCCCTGGGCCCCGGAGTTCGGCTGCAGCGACACCGCGGCCATCTCGGTGATCTCGGCCAGCCAGCGCTCGAGATCGGCGAACAGCCGGCGATAACCGGCGGCGCAGTCGGCAGGGGCCGCCGGATGCAGGCGGGCGAAGCCCGGCCAGGCGAGCGGCTGCAGCGTCGCCGCGCTGTTCCACTTCATCGTGCAGGAGCCGAGCGGGATCATGCCCTGGGTCAGCCCGTAGTCGCGCTCGGCGAGCGTCGCCAGGTAGCGGACGAAGGCCGCCTCGCAGCGATGGACCCGGAACACGGGCTGCTCGAGGAAGGCGCCGTCGCGCGCGAAGGCGCCGAGCGCGGCCTCCGGCGCCGCGAGATCGGCGGGTACGAAGGGCAGCGGGGCGCCGCCGGCGAAGGCCGTCCACAGGTCGCTGAGGTCGCGCTCGCCGACGGTCTCATCGAGCGCGACGACGAGGCGCTCGCCCTCGAGGCGCAGATCGATCCCGAGGGCGGCGGCAGCGCGCTGCACCGTCGCCGACGGTAGCGGCCCGCCGCTGACCAGCACGGTGTCGAAGAAGGGTCCGGGATCGACGGCGTAGCCGAGGCGCCGCAGGCCGGCGGCGAGGCGGAGCGCCGCGCGATGCGCGCGCGCTGCGAGCTCCTGCAGACCCTCCCGCCCGTGCCAGATCGCGTAGGCGGCGCTGGCGCAGGCGAGCAAGGCCTGCGCGGTGCAGATGTTGCTGGCCGCCTTCTCGCGGCGGATGTGCTGCTCGCGGGTCTGCAGCGCCAAGCGCAGCGCGGGCTGGCCGAGGCGGTCCTTGCTGATGCCGACCAGGCGTCCGGGCAGGGCGCGCGTCAGCTCGCGGCGCACAGCGAAGAACGCGGCATGCGGCCCGCCGTAGCCGAGCGGGGTGCCGAAGCGCTGCATGCAGCCGAGCGCGATGTCGGCCCCCTGGGCCGCCGGCGGCTCGAGCAGGCAGAGCGCCAGCGGATCGCAGGCGATCGCCAGCAAGGCGCCGTGGCGGTGCAGCTCGGCGGCGAGCGCGCGCCAGTCTCGCACCCGCCCCCAGGTGTCGGGATACTGCACGAGGGCGCCGATCGTCTGCGCTCCGACGGCGGCGGGCGCCGCCGTCGCATCGACCTGGCGCAGGGCGATGCCCAGCGGGGCGGCGCGGGTCCGCAGCACGGCGATCGTCTGCGCGTGCACGCCTTCGACGACCAGGAACTCGCGGGCCTCGGGCTTCTGCCCCGCGCACAGCCGCAGGGCCTCGGCAGCGGCCGTCGCCTCGTCCAGCAGGCTCGCATTCGCCACCGGCAGGCCGGTCAGCTCGCTGACCAGGGTCTGGAAGTTGAGCAGCATCTCCAGGCGGCCCTGGCTGATCTCGGCCTGGTAGGCGGTGTAGGGCGTGTACCAGCGCGGGTCCTCGAGCAGGTGCCGCTGGATCGCGGGCGGAATATGGCAGTCGTGATAGCCGAGGCCGAGGTAGCTGCGGCGCACGCGGTTGGCGTCGGCATAGGCCGCCAGCTCGGCGAGCGCCTCCGCCGGGGCGAGCGGCGGCGGCAGCGCGAGGGGCCGGCGGCGGCGGATCGCCGGCGGCAGCGCAGCCTCGACCAGGGCCTCGGCGTTGGCATAGCCGAGGGCCTCAGCGATGCGCTGGCGCTCGGCCTCCGTCGTTCCGAGGTGGCGGGCGGCGTAGGACTCCGTGGTCGCTGGCATCGCGGGCATGTCAGCGCCGGCCGCGCTGGGACAAGCAGCGGCCCGGCGCTGATCGGCGCTACACCGCGCCCGCCTGCGGGGTGACGGTGATCCGTTCGTAGGCCGCCTGCGCAGGCGCTTCGATGATCAGGCGCACGGCCTCGGCGACCTGCTCGGGGCGCAGCATCCGTGCGCGGTCGGCGCGCGCGTACTCGGGCGGCCAGATCTCGGTGTCGGTAGCGCCGGGGGCGACGATGCCGACGCGGATGCGGCGCGGGCGCAGCTCCTCGCGCAGCACGCGCGCCCAGCCCTCGAGGGCGCACTTGCTCGCGGTGTAGGCGCCGCAGCCGGCGAAGGCGCGCTCGGCGACGATCGAGCTGACGACGACGATGCTGCCGCCCGGCTCGAGGCGCGGCAGCAGGCGCGCGGTCAGCAAGAGTGGCGCATCGACGTTGATCCGCCACAGCCGTTCGAGGTGCGCGCGGTCGATCTGCTCGGCGCGGGCGGTGACGAAGACGCCGGCATTGTGGACGAGCGCGCCGAGCGGCTGCTCGACGGCGGCGACGACGCTGGCCAAGCCTCCGTCACTCGCCAGGTCGGCGGCCACGATGCGCGCCTGCGGCAGCTCGCGCGCCAGCGCCTCCAGCCGTTCGCGGCGGCGGGCGACGAGCAGCAGCTCGTGCCGCGGCGCCAGCAGCCGCGCCGCCGCCGCGCCGATGCCGCTGGAAGCCCCGGTGATCAGGATCGTCGACAT